>JBDRZU010000002.1:0-422116 GCA_039804105.1 Caldifarciminota bacterium | reverse complement strand
TTAAATAAAAAATGTTATTTTTTAGTTTTGAAAAAATTTAAAAACTAAAAATTTATATTAAGTTTAAATCTCGTATAAAAATATAGTTACGAAAAATGTCAAAAAGTCAAGCACCGTCCCCAGTAGTTATATTTACTGGGGCTTGACCACAAAAACATTTCAAGTAGAATTTGTTGTGGGGTGTGGTAATGCTTTAATAAGCTGGGGCTTGACCACAAAAACATTTCAAGTAGAATTACTAATGTATTTTTATTGCCACAGGAAGGGCTGGGGCTTGACCACAAAAACATTTCAAGTAGAATAAATGATTTTACTTCAATTGCAAATAAAGAGCTGGGGCTTGACCACAAAAACATTTCAAGTAGAATATTCTCTGATAAAGTGCTTTTGTCCCATCAGCTGGGGCTTGACCACAAAAACATTTCAAGTAGAATTACAAATGGTTCCCTCTATGTACTCGCTCCGCTGGGGCTTGACCACAAAAACATTTCAAGTAGAATTTCTGCTGGTTTTGTTTACGCTACTTTTAAGCTGGGGCTTGACCACAAAAACATTTCAAGTAGAATTTAAAGTAGAATCCACTGGTTTATCTTCTTGCTGGGGCTTGACCACAAAAACATTTCAAGTAGAATTAGATATCTACATATTTACAACGATACAATGCTGGGGCTTGACCACAAAAACATTTCAAGTAGAATGGACAATATTGCATTATGATAGTTTTTTAAGCTGGGGCTTGACCACAAAAACATTTCAAGTAGAATAAGTTTTCCTTTGTAAAAAAGAAATATTTGGCTGGGGCTTGACCACAAAAACATTTCAAGTAGAATGCATTCCTCAATGAGCCGGCATATTATGACGCTGGGGCTTGACCACAAAAACATTTCAAGTAGAATAAAAATATATATATAATGGATATAGAAGCCGCTGGGGCTTGACCACAAAAACATTTCAAGTAGAATAAGATTTTGTAACAATGATGAAGTATTTGTGCTGGGGCTTGACCACAAAAACATTTCAAGTAGAATGGACAATATTGCATTATGATAGTTTTTTAAGCTGGGGCTTGACCACAAAAACATTTCAAGTAGAATAATATCTTTAAATTGTTTTAAACTTTGCAGGCTGGGGCTTGACCACAAAAACATTTCAAGTAGAATATATTTTATAAGAAATATACCAGAGGATATGCTGGGGCTTGACCACAAAAACATTTCAAGTAGAATGCTAATATTCTTAACAGAGCGTTTACTGCTGCTGGGGCTTGACCACAAAAACATTTCAAGTAGAATGCTTTTCGTGGAGAACCAGCGTATTATGATGCTGGGGCTTGACCACAAAAACATTTCAAGTAGAATATGCGGATTTCCCGGACGATTACACAGATAAGCTGGGGCTTGACCACAAAAACATTTCAAGTAGAATGAAAAAGAGGATACTAAAACCAAAAAAGAGGCTGGGGCTTGACCACAAAAACATTTCAAGTAGAATCCTCTCTTTATAATATATTGTAAAATGTTTGCTGGGGCTTGACCACAAAAACATTTCAAGTAGAATTTAGAGAATGGTGTTGTGTGGGTTGATTATGCTGGGGCTTGACCACAAAAACATTTCAAGTAGAATAGAACACATCGTTCTCGTCATAGAAAGCTTGCTGGGGCTTGACCACAAAAACATTTCAAGTAGAATCCCTTTTTGATTGTTATTATGAAACTTTTTGCTGGGGCTTGACCACAAAAACATTTCAAGTAGAATCTATTAAATTCTTGTTTATCAATTGTTGTATGCTGGGGCTTGACCACAAAAACATTTCAAGTAGAATCTTAAATTCGTTTTGAATTCTTTTAACTTCGCTGGGGCTTGACCACAAAAACATTTCAAGTAGAATTATAACGGACGCCTTGTGGTCTGACGAGGTGCTGGGGCTTGACCACAAAAACATTTCAAGTAGAATCATTCTTTATGTTAAACTCTGGAACTTGTTGCTGGGGCTTGACCACAAAAACATTTCAAGTAGAATATAACGGACGCCTTGTGGTCTGACGATGTGCTGGGGCTTGACCACAAAAACATTTCAAGTAGAATTGAAGAATTGGTGGAAATTGTATTAGTAAGCTGGGGCTTGACCACAAAAACATTTCAAGTAGAATAGGGCTTGGTAAAACAACATTCGCGCTAAAGCTGGGGCTTGACCACAAAAACATTTCAAGTAGAATTCATAACGCCACCACAGAAAAGAAAAGATAGCTGGGGCTTGACCACAAAAACATTTCAAGTAGAATAAAAGGGCTGGCTCCCTGCATACCTACAACGCTGGGGCTTGACCACAAAAACATTTCAAGTAGAATGGACCCTCTCTTAAGTTAACACAAAGAGAGGGTTTATTGTTAAAATTGGATTAAAAAAGTAGAAGTTGTTCAAGTTTCTTTTCAGGTTTTTTCTTGGAATTTTGGTAATACACTTCCATCTTTCCAAATTGGATATCTGTTAAACAGATTATTCTGACTTCACCTTTTGGAGGAACAACCGATTTTATTTTGTTTTTAAAAGTATCTGCTCTTTTTTCATCACCAACATATCTTGCATACACAGAAAATTGTAATTGTTCAAAACCAGATTTTAAAAGTTCTTTTCTGAAATCCCTGTAATTTTTTCTATCCTCTTTTGTTAATGTTGGTAAATCGAAAAGTGCTAAAATCCACATCGAATGGTATCTGTTATTTTGTGTTGGAGTTGTATTCCTTTTCATAAGGAGTTGGAATATTTAACTTTTTTTCTTTACCTGTATAAACATTCACAAGTGATGATGAAAGTTTAAACAACGATTCATTCAGTGAAAACTTTTCTTTTTTAACTTCAAATTTCTTATTCAAAAGATGTTCAATGATTTCTTTTTTTAACTCTTTTGTTAAAAAAAGTTGAATTCCCGATTGGATGATCAATCTATAAGTTAACTCATCAACTATGGGTCTATATGGTTCCATCAGATCATCTGCAAGACAGAATGAATTATATTTATTATGATGAAATATCCCAAGAGTTGGGTTTAAACCTGAACAACAAACCGCTCGTGCTGTCATTGCTCTTAAAATTGTATATCCATAATTTAAAATAGAATTAACACCAGGTAAATCTTTATCTCGTTTAAATTTTTCTCCAAAAAGTTCTTTCCAGTAAATTTTTGAGGAATATGCTTCAAGATTTGTTGAATCACCAGATTGAACTTTTTCAGATATATAATAAAGCCCAAAATCGCTCCCTTTTAATTTTTTTAAAACAGATGCTTGAGAATTTATTTTCTCGGAAATAATCTGTTTCCAGAGTTGTTTTTTTAATGGTAAAGAAGCATTAATCTGTTTTTGAATTCTTTCATATTGAATATAATTGAGTTCATAAGGTAAAAAAACACCAACAGGTAGATAAAATTGATCACATATAATAATCATCCCTTTATTTTTTGTTATCAAAGAAATTACATTTGTTGATATTGAAGCAAAAGGTGTTGAAATCAGAAGAACAGCAATTTCATTCAAAGGAGTTTTTAAAATTTCTGTTCCATTTTTTGTAACTATAAGTTGTTCATATTCTGAAGAAAGTTTTACAGGTCCTTCTGAAATCTCAATTATTTTTTCAATCATTTGCGTAATGTTTTTCTCCAAGAATGTTTATAACAACTTTTCTACAATTTCTTTCTTTTAGTCCAGATGGAACAGCAGTCAAACCTTTTGAATTTTTATTAATTTCATCAGATTTCCTTGCATCATTGATTTTAGAAAATAATAATTGTTTATTGTTACCTGCTATTCTTCGCACCACAAACAATTCTCTTTTCCCATCTTCAGTGTCAAGTTCAATGATCTCTCCTTTTGCAAGTGAAAATAAGAATTTTTTGTTCTCTCCAAATTCTCTGTTTACGATTGGAAGATTATCTTTTTTTCTTTTATATGCCTCAAGGAGAGAAACAACATATCCATCCCATTTTCCTGTTTGTAAGTCCTCAAAGATTTCAATGTGATGGCTATCTGCAGATTGAACATATCTTTTGGCTTTTTCTGGTCCGATTTCATTATATGTTTCAAATTTAATTTTTATTGTAACCTTATGTATTTGAACTTTTCTTCCCTCTTTTTGTTCGATATAAGGATGATTTTTTGGATCTTTGAATTTGATTTTTGGATCTTCTCCATTCAAGGATGATTTTATAATCTCTTTTATTTTTGGATCAACAATATTTTCAATATCTTTTTCACTTAAATTTTCAAGATTAACTCTTTTATGTGTATAAGATTGACCATTCTCTTCAAAAGGTTTTTTGTAATATGTTTCATCATGAATCTGTCCTGAGACCTTTTTATTAACTTTTCTTGAAACAAGGAGGTTTGTAATTTTTTCTTGAACCTCCTGTCTGAAATTTTCCCAAGGAAGAGGATAGTTTTTGAAAAGTTTTTCTAAAGATTTTTCTTTTTTTGCTGCATCTGAAATTTTTTTGATAGTTGAGTTATCAGTTAACGCTATTGTTATAGCATCGATAGCATGCTGTCGGTGATCATCTCTTATTTTGAAATTTTCTTCATTCAAAACTGTATTCAATCCAAGGGCTTTTCTTAATGTTGCTGTAACAGAGCCAGAAGTTGCAATAACTCTTCTGATCTTGTTTTTGTCCATTCCATCATCTTTTATTCCACCATAGAGTAAACCAAGATATTTTTTTGCTTCTTTTGAAGCGTATCTTGTATCGTTTAAATATTGAGATGAAAAATTTTCAAAATGTTTTTCAACCTGTTCAGGTGTCATCTGAAATCTTCTCAATTTTTCAAGTCGGGCATTTCCGTTGAATTTTTTAACTCTTTCAATTATTCCTTCCCATTTGTCTGTTCCAAAATATGCTTCATACGGTGTTTTATTGTGTTTTATATTTCTATTTTCTTCTGAATAACAAAGAGTTTTGTTTAAAAAAGAGTTATCAAGAGAACGATCAAATGGAATTATATGCTCTATATCAAATAAAGGATGAGGACCCAACAGATCGTTCATATTAATAGATTTCCCTGTATAAGGACAATGCCGGCTGCATTCTTCAGCAAGAAGATATCTTAAAATCTGATCCTCTGTTGGTTCTGTTATGTTCAAATCATTTTTTATTTTCTCAATTGCATCCTCTCTTTTTTTTCGATTTTCTCTGTTCTCTTTTACTTTTTGTTCTTTTTGTTTGTTTGAAAGTTTCAACTCTCGCGCAAGTTCTATCTTTATTGTTTCTGGTTTACCATATTTTTTTATTAAAAAGTTTACAAGATATCTTGTTTCAGAAAGTGTTCTTTCAACGAGTGGATTTCTGACCTGAATAACATCTTCTATCTCAGGAAGAAAATCGAATTCTTCGTGTATCGGATTATCAAGTTCAACAGAGTAAACTTTTTTTATCGCATCATACTCTTTATCACCTTCTTTTAAAAATGGTAAAAGTTTTTCTATCGCCTTTTTGGAATAACTTAAATATCCATCTTCAAAAACAACCTGTGAAAATTTTTTTGCCTGTTCAGGAGAAAATCCAAGTTTTAACCCTCTTCTTTCAAGTGCGTCGATTTTCACAATTGTTCGAATTTCATTTATCAGGGAATTCTTTTTCTCTTCATCAAAATTGTCCCAATCATCAAAAACCTTTTTCATCTTAACATTTGTTCTGTTTCCTGTGATATCTTTTTCTCCTCCTTTTTCAATATTGAAAATGAATCTTTTTTTATCTTTTATCCCAAGAAGTTTTTTAATTTTATCAAAAGAAAGTTTTTCGTTGTTTTCGAGTTCTTTGAAAATTTTTTGTTTTTCTTCTTTTGTTAATTCTGTGATTTCTCCAGTATCTTTATCGATCAGTTTCAAATTGTTCACCTTACACATATATCTGAATCTTTGAGAATCAAGGAGAGCAAGTGGTGCTCTTTTTTTCCCTTTTTCAAGAATACATTCTCCAACTTTATCTTTCTGGCTTTTCAATTCTCTCTGAAAGAATATTAGTTTATAAAGTTTTTTCTTGAAATCATCTGTTAGAATTTCAGGATAAAACTCTTTTTGTTTTTTGAAAATTTGCTCAAACTCTTCTTCATACATTTTTCTACTTGTATGTTTTCCTCTGATTCTTTCGCCTTTTTCAAATAGTGTTGCAAAATATTCTCCCAAGGTTCTACTGCCAGATTGTTTTATTTGTTCAGCAAGTGAATTTATTTCACTCTGTACTATACCTGATTCTTTTTTCTTTTCACTATTATCTTCCATTTTTGCAAGTTCTCTTTTTGTTGTTTTAAATCCTCTATGTTGTGCAATATGGTAAAATATCCTTGCGAGTTCTTTCAATTCAAGTTTTTCGTCAAGGCCTTTTCTCCTTAAGAGGTAAGGATTTAACAATTCTTTATCAAGTTTGGATAAAAATTCATCCCTTTCAAAAGAATCATATATCTTGCTTTTTTGATCTTCGAAAAAATTATTTTCTATAAAAAAATTCAACAGTTTTTCAAGTCGCTTTGTTTTTCTGAAAAGTTGTCTTCTTCTTAACCTTGCTTCTCTTCTTGTGACATTTTTTGTTTTGCCCTTTCCATCCTTTTCCATATCTTCAACTGAAGGATCAAACAAACGAACCCCTGTATTTATAAGTTTTATGGGATTACCATTCTCATCCTGTTCAACCATAGCCCAACCGATCGAGTTGTATCCAAGATCAAGACCAAGAACATACTTCATAAAATTCCCCCTTGACAAAAATTTTTAATTAGTTAAAATATTTACAATTCTACTTAAAATGTTTTTGTAGTCAAGTCCCAGTAAGGCGAAAGCCGAACTGTTAAGCCCTACGGGGCTCAGCGGGCAGATTCAATATCTGCCCATTTTTATTTTAAGATGTAATGATTTTAGTTGAAAGATTTCCAATTTTTTGTTATAATAAAATGTTAAATTTTAGGAGTTCTTATGGCAAAAAAAATATTATATATTTTTATTTTAAGTTTATTTATCCTGATATTGTTTAACGCTTGTGAGACAAAGAAAGAAACGGTAAAAACAACTGAAAAAGTATTACAACTTCCTGATAAAACAAAAGTGTTATCTGACCTTAACAAGTTGAGAAATGGCATAGCATCCTTTTATATGAACTATGGAAGGTATCCTGATGATCTTTCAGAGCTCAATCTAACACTTGAAAATCCTTTAGAAGATTTTGTTTATAACAAAAACAATGGGAATGTAAAAAACAAAAATTATCCACAATACTAAGGAGTTTTGTAAATGGATATCAATAGACAGAGAATTGTAGATGTAACGATTGAAGATGAAATGAAGTCCTCTTATCTTGATTACGCTATGTCTGTAATCATAAGCAGGGCTTTACCTGATGTTCGAGATGGTTTGAAACCGGTTCATCGTAGAATACTTTATGCGATGAAGGAACTTGGACTTTACCATAACAAGCCATTCAAGAAGTCAGCAACAGTTGTTGGAGATGTTCTTGGAAAATACCATCCACATGGTGATATGGCTGTTTATGAAACACTTGTCAGGATGGTACAGGATTTTTCTTTGAGATATCCTCTTGTAAAAGGGCAGGGTAACTTTGGTTCAATAGATGGTGATTCTGCTGCTGCTTACAGGTATACTGAAGCAAAACTCTCGAAAATCGCAGAGGAGATGCTTGTTGATATAGACAAGGATACTGTTAATTTTATGCCTAACTTTGATGGTTCATATAAAGAACCTGTTGTGCTTCCTTCAAAATTCCCAAATATACTTGCAAATGGAACATCAGGAATCGCTGTTGGAATGGCAACAAATATACCACCACACAATATAACAGAACTTGTTGATGGAATGGTTGCATATATAGATAATCCTGAAATCTCTGTTGATAAATTGATGAAATATATAAAAGGACCTGATTTTCCAACAGGCGGAATAATTCAGGGAGTCAGTGGAATAAAAAAAGCGTATGAAACAGGTAAAGGACAGATAATTTTAAAAGGAAAAGTTAAGTTTGAAACAAAAAAGAATGAAAAAGAACAGATCATAATAACTGAAATCCCTTATCAGACAAACAAAGCAAAGTTGATCGAAAAGATTGCTGAACTTGTTAACAATAAAGTCATAGAAGATATTTCAGATATAAGAGATGAAAGTGATAGAGATGGGATGAGGATAGTGCTTGAACTCAAAAGAGGTGCAGAAAAAAGAGTTGTTCTGAATCAACTTTACAAGCACACTCAACTGAAAACTTCATATTCGATAATGTTTATCTGTCTTGTAAACAATGAACCGAAAGTTTTAGGGTTAAAGGATATTATCCATCATTATATAAAACATAGGGAAGAGGTTGTCAGAAGGAGAACAGAATTTGATTTGAAAAAAGCAGAGGAAAGAGCACACATAGTTGAAGGACTCAAAATCGCTGTTTCAAATATCGATGAGGTTGTAAAGATAATAAAAACATCAGAGAATGTTCAAGATGCTTCAGAAAAACTTCAGAAAAAATTTAAACTCTCAGAAATACAGGCAAACGCTATTCTTGAAATGAAACTTGCAAGGTTGACAGGTCTTGAAAGAGAGAAACTTGATCAGGAATATGAGGAGTTGATAAAACTTATTGAAAGGTTGAAATTCATCCTTTCATCTGAGAAAAATATTTTAAATGTTGTGAAAGAAGAACTTCTTGAAATCAAAAAAGAGTATGGAGATGGAAGATTAACAGAAATAGTTCCAAATGAGGATGAGGAACTTGAAATAGAGGATCTTATCGCTGATGAGAATGTTATAGTTACGATAACACATCAGGGATATATTAAAAGACAATCGATCTCTTCATACAGGAAACAGAATAGAGGTGGAAAGGGTATAATCGGGTTAACAACAAAAGATGATGATTTCGCTGAAAAGATTTTTATCGCATCAACACACCAGTATATTCTCTTCTTCACGAATAAAGGAAAGGTCTACTGGTTAAAAGTTTTCCAGATACCTGAAGGTGGTAGAACATCAAAAGGAAGAGCGATAGTTAATCTTCTTGAACTTGAAAAGGATGAAGAGATCAGAGGAACTGTTCCTGTAAGAGAGTTTGATGATAAACATTTTGTTTTCATAATCACAAAAAATGGTATAGCAAAGAAAACAGAACTTTCTGCATTCAGTAACCCACGAAAAGGTGGGATAATAGCATTGAATCTCAATGAAAATGATAATGTTGCAGATGTTGCTTTAACTGATGGAACAAACGATGTTATCATAGTAACAAAGTGGGGAATGGCTATAAGATTTGAAGAAAATGAAGTGAGAGATATGGGAAGAGGTGCAACCGGTGTTAAAGGTGTTACTCTTGAAGAGGATGATGAAGTTGTGAGTATGGTTGTTGTCAAAAGAGAATCGACATTGTTTATCGCGACTGAAAATGGATATGGGAAAAGATCAGAGATGCAGGAATATAGAAAGACACACAGAGGTGGAAAAGGGGTTATCGCTATAAAAACACATGAAAGGAATGGTGCTGTTGTTGATGCGATTGAAGTTCTTGATAAAGATGAACTTCTTTTGATAGCAGAATCGGGACAGATAGTAAGGATTGCGGTATCAGATATAAGAGTTATTGGAAGAAACACTGCTGGTGTTAGATTGATGAACCTTGCTGAAGGTGATAAACTTGTCGATGTTGCGATAATAGCACACGAATACAACGAGAATGGAAATGGAACAGAAAAAAATGCTGATGAACAACAAAATGAAGAAGAGGATGAAGGAACAGATGAAGAACAGAATTTAGAGGAAAAAGATGAATGAAATTATTGATGTTTCAAAAATTTATAACAGAATAGAAAATAATGTTAAAAAAGTTGTTGTAGGACAGGATCAGATAATAAAGATGGTATTTCTGACATTGATATGTGATTCACATTCCATAATAGTTGGTGTTCCTGGTCTTGCAAAAACATTGATAATAAAACTTATCGCAAGGAGTATAGATTGTAAATACAGCAGAATCCAGTTTACTCCCGACCTTATGCCTTCAGATATAACGGGAACTACAGTTCTAAGAAAAGATGGAAATGAAACTTTGTATAAATTCATAAAAGGTCCTGTGTTTGCAAATATAATACTTGCTGATGAGATAAATAGAACACCTCCCAAAACTCAGGCAGCACTTTTACAATCGATGGAAGAAAGAATGGTCACAAATGAAGGTGTTGATTATCAACTCGAAAAGCCCTTCAATGTTTTTGCTACTCAAAACCCGATCGAACAGGAAGGCACATATCCTTTACCTGAAGCGGAACTTGATAGATTCATGTTTATGATAGAAATAAATTACCCTGAAAAACGGTATGAAATGGAGATTTTAAAACAGAGAATTGTGAACGAAAATTTTAAAATAGATGAAAGTATAGTAAGAAAAGAAGAGATAATAAAGATTCAAGAATATGTTAAAAATATACCTGTTGGATCGAACATTGTTGAAACTGTATCGAAAATTTTAAGAAACTCAAGACCTGAAACGAGTGAAGTTGAGCTTGTAAAAGAATATATCAAATGGGGAGCAAGTCCAAGAGCGGGAATTTTTATCATTGCTGCAGCAAAAGGATATGCACTGATGGATGGAAGAGTTACACCGGATATAGATGATGTTGTAAAGGTTGCACCTTATGTTTTGAAACACAGGTTGATTTTATCATTTAAAGGTGAGATGGAAAATGTTAAAAAGGAAGATATCGTTGATAGTATCATCAAAAAAAGTTGTTTTTAGTTTTTTACTTTTTTTTATAATTTTTATAAGTATTTTTGCTGATAATGATATTGATAAAAAGATTAGTGAGAATGAGAAAAAGTTAAATGACCTGAAAAAACAGTTGAATCAGATCAAAGAGAGAAAGGACTCGTTAAAACTTGAGGAGACAAAAACACTTTACAGTTTGAATAAGATGGATGAAGAGATATATTTAACAGATCTTCTGATAAAACAACTTGAAACAAAAGATAAACTTTTGACTTTAAAAATAGATACAACAGAAAAAGAACTTGTAAAAGTTCAAAACGAGTTGAACGATAGAAGATCGAAACTGAAAACAAGAGTGGTAAACATATACAAAAAAGGAAAAATACATACATTTGAAGTTGTATTTACCTCAAAATCTTTTGCAGATCTTGCAAAAAGGATAAGGTACCTTTTGCTTTTAGCAAAACAGGATAAAAAACTTTACGATAAAGTTAAAAAGTTACATGTGTTATATCAGACAAAACTTAAAGAGTACAATCAGAGTAAAGAGCAACTGCTTGTTGTGAAAATTGAAGTTGAAAAAGAAAAACAAGAACTCCAGAATAAAATTGAGCAAAAAAAGCAATTTTTGAAAGGTTTACAGACCGAACAAAAAAAACAGACAGATATCGAAAAAGAGTTGATCAAATCACAAGAATCGTTGCAATACCTTATAAACAAATTGAGGATCGCTCAGAAAAAGATTGATAAGAAAAGAGATGTTTCAGAAGGGAAACATTATTTTGACCTGAACAAAGGTAAAGTGATCTGGCCTGCAAATGGAAAAGTGATTTCATCGTATGGTTCAGTTATGCATCCAAAGTATGGAACAAAAACGATAAATAATGGAATAGACATAAAGGTTAATATAGGAGATCCAATATATGCTGTTTATGATGGTGATATAATCTATGCTGACAAATTTCTTGGGTATGGAAATGTGGTGATGATAGATCATGGAAACGGTTATTATACATTGTATGCTCATCTTTCTGAAATAGATGTGGTGCTAAACCAGCCGGTTCTTGCAGGTGAAATTATAGGAAAAGGTGGTGATACGGGTTCGCTTGAAGGACCAGTTTTACATTTTGAGATGAGGAAGGATGGGAAGCCGATAAATCCTTTGCAGTATCTGAAAAAGAAATAGTATGTTTGAAAATATCGTTGGTCATTCAAAAGTAAAAAGTATACTTGAAAAATCTATTCTTGAAAAAAGGGTAGCTAACGCTTACCTTTTTACTGGAAACAAAGGAGTCGGGAAATTCTCACTTGCTTTAGAATTTGCTATACAGATTTTTGGAGAAAAATATAGAAAATATGTTGAAGAGTTTAAACATCCAGATCTGTTTATCGTATATCCTTTTTTGAAAAAGGATATTATAAGTTCAGATTCTATTTTAAAGTCGATAAATGATGCCTTACAGGAAGGTATAAAAGATAAAACAACCAAAAGAGAAAGGTATTTGTTTTTTCTAAACTTTTTTTCATTCTCTGGAAACGAAAATATTCCTGTTGATCTTGTACGAGAGATTATAGTTGAATCTTCGACAAAACCATATTTGGGTGAAAAGAGAATATTTATCGTTAGAAACATTGAGATGATGAGAAAAGAATCAGCGAACACTTTTTTGAAAATACTTGAAGAACCACCAAAATCCACAATGTTTATTCTAACAACAGACAATTTAAACGGTGTTTTACCAACTATAGTTTCAAGATGTCAGGTTTTAAAATTTGGTTATCTTACAAAAGATGATTTTTATAGAATATATAGAGAACTCGGATACGATGAAAAGAAGATAGAGAACTATCTTTATATTTTTGATGGTTATATAAGTCCAGAGATCGATCTTGAAACATCTTTTGATTCCCATAAGAGTTTGAATATGTTTCTTTCAGGAGATAGGGATGGATTTTTAAAATATTTTTCAACTCTTTCGAAAAAGGGAGAAGAAAAATATTTTTTAAAACTTTTTTTAAAGGTCCTATCTAAATATTTGAACGAAAAAATACTTGAAAGTGAAAATGTAAAAACTGTTGAGAATATGTCAGATATGCTTGAAGAGTTGGTGAGTATTGAGCAGGATATAAAGGTGAACTTTCAAACTGTTCATATAATAAATCACCTCTTTGATTTAAACGAAGGAGTTAAAGATAATGTTTGGAAGAGTTGAGTTCAGAGGTGCTGAGAGAAAAATGTTTGAAATCCCGACCAACATAGATGTTGAGGAAGGGAAATATGTTATATGTCAACATGATCAGGGACTTGATATAGGCATTCTTTTAAAAATCTTTCCATACGAATTTGAGAAATCTGTGGGAAAAATAATAAGAAAGGCAACGGAAGATGATATAAGGTTGAAAAAATCAAATGAGATGAAAGAAAAAGATGCTTATGAGCCAACTTTGAAATTCATAAAAGAGAATGGACTCAATATAAAACTTGTTGATATAGAGATACATTTTGATGGTCAACATATAACATTCTATTTTATTTCTGAAAAAAGGGTCGATTTTAGAAATCTTGTAAAACAACTCGCTTCATTCTTTCATGCAAGGATCCAAATGAAACAGATAGGTGTAAGGGATTATGCTAAAAGATTGGGAGGTTTTGGAGCATGTGGGGAAGAGTTGTGTTGTAGAAGATTTTTAAAAGATTTTGAAGCGATAACTTTACAAACACTAAAAGATCAGGGGCTTTCTGTAACACCTCAAAAAGTTTCAGGTATGTGTGGAAGGTTGATGTGTTGTCTTATGTACGAAATGGATTTTTACGAAGATGTTTACAAGAGATTCCCTCCTGTTAATTCAAATGTCATAACAAGTTTGGGTGAGGGAAAAATCGTAAAACTTGATATATACAATGATCTTGTAACAATACAATACAAAGATGTTGAAGAGAATGGTGGACTCATAACACATACACTTGAAGAGTTTAATAAAATCAAAAAAAAGAAATGGAAATTCGTTCCAAACCTCAACAAAACAAAGGAGGATTGATGACAAGATATCTCGTTACCGCTGCTTTACCTTATGCAAACGGTCCAATCCATATAGGACACCTTGCAGGATGTTATCTTCCTGCTGATATATTTGTGAGATATTTGAAACTCAAAGGAGAGGAAGTTTGTTTTATCTGTGGAAGTGATGAACATGGTGTTCCAATAACGATCAAAGCGGACGAGATGAAGAAAACTCCAAAAGAGATAGTTGATTATTACCATAAAGTTATGAAAGATTCTTTTGAGAAATTCGGAATCGTTTTCGATAATTTTTCGGGAACTTCAAGGCCAATACATCATGAGAATGCAAAACATTTCTTTTTGAAACTTTATAAAAATGGATATGTTTCAAAAAAGGTTGAAAAACAGTACTACTGTGAAAACTGTAAAAGATTTTTACCAGATAGATATGTTGAAGGTATCTGTCCACATTGTAAAGCAGAGGGAGCAAGAGGTGATCAATGTGATACATGTGGAAAGCCAATAGATAATGTTTCTTTGATAGATCCAAAATGTAAAATCTGTGGTGCTACACCTGTTGTAAAAGAAACAGAACATTTTTATCTTGACCTTGATAAGTTTCAGGATAGATTGAAGGAGTATATAAATTCCCGTACATGGTGGAAAGATAATGTTAAGGAGTTCTCTCTTGGATGGATCAAAGAAGGTTTGAAACCAAGAGCTATAACAAGAGACCTTGATTGGGGTGTGAAAGTTCCAATCGAAGGATTTGAAAACAAAGTTCTTTATGTCTGGTTTGATGCACCAATAGGATACATATCTTCAACGATGGAGTATTTTGAAAAAAAAGGTGATAAGAATGGATGGGAAAAATGGTGGAAGGATAAAGATACAAGAATCATCCACTTTTTGGGAAAAGATAACATAGTTTTTCATTCTGTGATCTGGCCATCAATACTCATGGGAGTTGAGGAAGGTTACAATCTACCTTACGATATTCCTGCAAACGAGTATTTAAATATTGAAGGTAAAAAACTTTCAACATCAAGGAACTGGGCTGTTTGGCTTGACGATTATCTCAAAAGGTTTCCACCTGATATTTTAAGATATGTTCTTGCCTCAATACTCCCAGAAAACAAAGATACAGATTTTTCATGGACAGAGTTTCAGAACAGAAACAACGGTGAACTTGCCGATATATATGGAAACTTTGTTAATAGAACAGTTCAATTCGTTTTAAAATACAACGATGGTAAGGTTAGAAAAGGAAAAGAGTTAAAAGATGATGATAGAGAGTTTTTGAAAACAATATATGAAAAGGTTCAGAAGGTCGGAGAATATATAGAGACCTATCAGTTGAGAAAAGCCACATATGAGTTTATGGATATAGCAAGAGAGTCGAACAAATATTTTGCTTCAAAAGAACCATGGGTTCTTGCAAAAAATGATAGGGATTATCTTGATACTGTTTTATATGTTTGTATGAAGGCAGTTGTTGTTCTATCATGTGTTGGTGATCCTTTTATTCCATTCACATCGAAAAAGTTGAGAGATTTTTTGGAGATAAAAGATTTTAGATGGGATAATATAAAAGATTTAGAACCGATACATGAGTTTAAAAATAAAAAACTTGATATACTTTTCTCAAAGATAGAGGATAAAGTTATAGAAGAAGAAAGAAAAAGGATGGGGCAAAAGGTTTCAACTGAAATCGGTTCGGGAGAAAAAAAGGATGAAGAAAAAAATTATATCTCTATAGATTATTTCAAAAAAGTTCAACTTGTTGTTGCAAAAGTTCTTTCATGTGAAAAGGTTGAAAACTCAGATAAACTTTTGAAGTTAAAAATTGATGTTAAAGATGAAATAAGAGATATTGTTGCAGGAGTTGCGTTGTTCTATAAACCTGAAGATCTTATTGGTAAAAAGATCGTTATTGTAAAAAATCTTGAACCTGCAACGATAAGGGGAAACAAATCTTTTGGTATGCTTCTTGCAGCTTCCAATAAGGATAAAACGAGAGTAAAAGTTCTTTTTGCTGATGAGAGTTGTGAAGCAGGGGATACTGTTGGCTGAACCTTTTCTTGATTCTCACCTTCATCTTCAGATGGAGGAGTTTGAGTTTGAAAAAAATCTCAATGTTTTTACCTCAAGTTTGAGGGAAAACAATGTCAGAATTTTAAACATAGTTGGATACGATGTTGACAGTAGCAAAAAATCTTTTTCAATAAAATTCCCGGATGATTTTGAAGTGTATCATTTTGTTGGAATACATCCACACTACGCTTCAAATTACACTGATAAAGATATTCACGAAATAGAAAAATTGCTTGATGAAAAAGATTGTTCGGGAATCGGGGAAATAGGAATTGACCTTTTCTGGCACAAAAAAGATGAATTAAGACAACAGAAGGAACTTTTTATAAAACAGTTGGACCTTGCAAGAAAAAAACAAAAACCTGTAATGTTACATGTGAGAAATGGATACGATGAGGTTTTAAAAATAATCAACGATTATAGAGATTTAAAGTTTGAATTCCATAGTTTTTCAGGCACAAAAGAGGATCTTGAAAATATAGTTTCAAGAGGATGTTTTTTTGGAATAAACGGAATCATAACTTTTAAAAACAACGATTTAAAAAATATTATCAAAAAAGATCATATTGAAAGAATGCTTATAGAGACGGATTCCCCTTATCTTTCGCCTGTTCCCTTCAGAGGCAAAAGGAATCGCCCTGAGTATGTTGTTTATATATATAAAAAAATTTCCGAATTATCTGGTATTGATGTTGAAGAATTGAAAAAAATAGTTAAAAAAAATTTTTATGAATTCATCGGCAAAAAGAGTTAAACTATCACAAAATTTTTTGACTGATAAAAATGTGCTTAAAAAAATAGAAGATTCTCTGTTGGATCTTGAGGGAAAAAGGATTCTTGAAATCGGTGGAGGGGATGGTAGAATAAGTCAAATCATCCTGTCAAAAAAACCTGAAACACTTGTGATACTTGAACTTGATAAAAAATATTTTGAAATATTGAAAAGAAAATTTTCAAAAAATGAAAATGTAAAAATTTTAAACATGAGTTGTCTTGATTATAAAATAAAAGAAGAGATAACAGTTTCAAGTATACCATACAGTTTGACAAAAGAGATTTTTAGAAAGGTTGTTGAATCAGAAAATATAAAAATCGGTTATTTTATAGTTCAAAAGGAGTTTCAGGAAAAAATTGTGAAAAGGTTGTTCGTTCCAATATCAATATATGTTAACATTTTTTTCGAAGTTCATAACCTTTTTAACATTAAAAAAAACTCTTTTTCTCCTGCACCGAAGGTTGATTCTTCGTTTATATTAATTTCAAGAAAAAAGGATTATGAGAAAAAATATAAAAAACTTTGGGATTTTTTAAATTTTTTAACACAGAACAGGAACAGGAACATAAACAAATTTTTTAAAAACAAAAATAACGAAAAAATATATACTATTTCTTATGAGGAAATTTTAAAGATCTATGCTGACCAATACATTCGTTCATATTGATGGGATAAGTTATAAAAAAGAAGAACAACTCTGGAAAAAAGGTTTCAAAAGTTGGTGGGATGTTGTTGAAAATTGGAACAAACTTCCTTTTGGCGAGAAAAAAAATATTCAAGTTTTGAATGAGATAAAAAGATCGATAGATTCTTTTAAAAATGATGATATAAAATATTTTTTCAAAAGGTTAAACTATAGGGATTACTGGAGAGTTTTAACACATTATAAAAATGAGATAGGTTATATAGATATAGAAACATCTTTTGAGGGAGAGATAACTTTGATAGGACTTTATGTTGGAGGGAATTTTTATGTGTATAAAAATGGTGAAGACTATTTAAAACTTGAAAAGATGTTTTCGATACCATCCATACTCGTTTCGTTCAACGGACAGACATTTGACATTCCAAGAATAAAAAAAGAGTTTCCATTTCTATCATTACCAGATTTTCATTTTGATCTTTTCAGGGCATCAAAGAGTATTGGATGGAAAGGTGGTTTAAAAAAACTTGAAGAGAAATTTATGATCGAAAGATCTAAAAGAGTAAAAAATCTAACAGGTTATGATGCTGTTTTATTGTGGCAGGAATATAGGAACGGTTCAAAAGATTCTTTAAACACATTGATAGAGTATAACATGTTTGATGTTATCAACCTTGAGAAACTTACAACGATTTTTTTGGAAAAAAAGAGAGAAGAATATTTAAAGATCTTATCTTGAAAAGAATTTTTTTATCCCACCCTTTTTATTGTTATCATCAACTTTTTCATCCTTTTTATTTTCATTATCATTTTTTTCATCGGTTATCTGTGCATCTATTTCTTTTAAAATATCATCGAGTCCCTCTTTTTCCTCAACAGTTATAAGCCCACTAGTTATGAGACCATAGATGGTCTTTGCTGTTTGAAACTCAGATTGGTTAACCTTTTTTGCTATCTCTTTTATCGTTGAAACATTGTCAACGAATGTCAACATCTTCCATTCTTCGCTTGAGAGTTTTATGTTGTCAGTGTCGATATCTGGATTTTCGACAACCTTTACAACAAGATCTAACGAAGGTATAAGTTTTTCGATCTGTTTCCATTCATCAATACTTCGCGCTGCTTCAAGCATCAAATGATGTATTGGTAAACTTATCGTATTTCGTGGTGTTTTTACATCCGGAATGAATTTAAAGCTGCCATCGTTTATAACAAGTATTTGATGTATAGCACTCTCTCCAAATCTATCATCTATTTCTGCATGGGTAACACTTCCTCCCTCAAAATAAATCCTTCCAACACTATCTTTTGTTGTTATTTCAAGACAACCGTCCTTTTTATTCATGTTTATCAGTTGGAGTATATCTGTGATTTCAAAATCTTTTAAACTTCCCTGTAGACCTGCCATTATTCCACCTAAAAGTTATAATTTAAACTCACACAGTTTTCAAAACCAAGCCCATAGTTGAAAGGAACAAAAGAATAGTTTAAAGACAAACTATTGTTTCTAACACCGATTCCAAAAGATAAAAATTTTGTAGGATCGTTTATCAGAAAACCTATTCTTAACGAGAGTGTTTTCAAAATTTCTCCGTCGTATCCAAAAGATATCTTGAACTCCTGATCATTCACTTTTGTGAAATCTGAGAATATCGTGTTTGTAAAATTTTCATTTATTTTTATATCGAAAGAACTTCCAATTTTTAAAGTAAAAGGTGGTATAATATAATCGAGTGAAGTTGGGTCATACCTCGTTTTAAACCCAACATTCAAAGTGGATACACCAACTTTAAAATTAAAAAATCGTTCAAAGACCAATAAAACTCCAGCACTTGCGACAAAAGAAGTTTTATTTAACAGAAAAGAATTTTCATTTATCGCTGAGGATGATAAACCAACAAAAATCCCTTCCGTTATAGTGTTTGAATAACCAAGCGAAAAAGAATATGAGTTGAATCTGTAATATCCAAGAGGATTTTCAGTAGGATCTTCATTTCTTAATTGAATTGTATCCGATATTGAAGAAGTTGCTGAAAAAGAAAATGTTCCAAAGAAAAAAGGATATTTTATCGCTCCAGAATAGATATTTGAAAATCCAGACGAGTAAATCGTTGAAACTACCATTCCTTTTTCTTTATAGAATGATGAAGATGCTGGATTTATAAGAAATGAAGAGGGAGAGTTATAACCAGTAGTTACACCTCCAGAAAGTGCTGATGAAAATGCATCAGGAGTTATTTTAAGAATTGAAAATCCAACATTCGATGATTTCGAAAACAAAAAATCAGTTAATATATTCGATCCGTTTATGTTTAAAAAGAAAATTATCTGCAAAATTATAAAAAACTTTATATTTTTTAAACGATTCATAATTTTTTATAATAATCTTTTATTGGTATTTGTCAAGATAAATAACATTCATTTTCATTGAAAAAATCAATTTTTATAGTATTATCTTTTATAAATGAAAAGATTTATTTTTATTTTGGTCATAGGAGTACTTTTTTTTACCCCTTCATACTCAAAAGTCAAAAAGAAAACTAAGATCAACAACATTTTCAATATATCATTTTCTCCACAGGTTTATTTTGAACCGATAGAACAGAGTAATACATTCCACATTAACCTTTTTCCATTCTCATCAGAACTTGCTTTTGCTGAAAAAAATGGTATAAAATTCACTCCGATATTTGGTTTAAAACTCTATTCCTATGGAGCAAGGTTTGGACAGTTAGGTCTATCTTTTTCAATCCCAACATATCAAAAAGCAAGAAGTAAAGATGGATCTTATTCTGGATACTTCACTTCAGGGTATACAAAACTTGTTTACAACCCATCAGAGTCATATACAGCATTCACATTAGCAAACGAAAACGGTTTTCTTTTTTATCTGGGAGAAAATTTATCTTTGAGTTTTTCGATTCAGGCAGGTTATACATATTTTTTCTTTTCGGATCCTTCTTTGAACAAAGGAATAATCTTTTCAGGTTTTTCTCTTTCAACAGGTATCTGGATATTTTAAAATTGTTGACTTTCAATTCCCTTTTTATATAATAAAAAATTCAACAAAAGGAGTTTTTACGAAAAGGAAAGTTATCTGGATATGTTATCAGAATGCGCATACCTATGAGATGACAGGTGGAACAAGACATCTTGATTTTGGAATCGAGCTTGTAAAAAGAGGTTATAAGGTTTATATAATCTCGTCCGATTTTAATGTTCATAAACTCCAGCATATGAAACTCGCTAAGGATGAGTATTATAAAATCGAAAATATTAACGGAGTGAATTTTGTCTGGGTCAAAACTTTCACATACAAAAAAAATGATTTACAGAGATTGTTAAACCAGATAATTTTTTCTGTTGAAATGTACAGAGTTGGAAGGATACTCGAAAAGCCAGATATAATAATTGGGGTTTCTCCACAATTGATCACAGCACTATCCGCACTTTTTCTGTCGATAAAGTTGAAAAAACCATTCATATCAGATATACTTGATCTCTGGCCTGAATCGTTAATACAACTTAAACCAGAGATGAAAAATAATCCTTACACATGGTTTTTATATCTTCTGGAAAAAATAATTTATCAAAAAAGTAAAAGTATAATTGTCTGTGTTGAAAAGTTTAAAAACCATATAGTTTCAAAAGGCATAGATGAAAAGAAAATACACTTTATATCGAATTGCACATATCCAAACCATTTTACACCCGATAAACCAAAAGAGTTTTACAAAGAAAAATATAAAATCGATAAATTTACAGTTGCTTACACGGGGGCGATAGGTGTTGCGAACAACCCTTATCTTATATTAGATATTGCCAAAAAACTTGAAAATAAACCGATAGATTTCTTAATACTCGGAGAGGGGCCTTTAAGAGAAGATATTGAAAAAAGAATTGAGAATGAAAAAATAAAAAATGTTAGAATATATAAAACTATACCGAAAAGAAACATTTTAAATTTTCTTGCTAATGTTGATCTTTGTTTGATCACAGTTAACAAAACTGAACTTTACAAATACGGATTAAGTCCGAACAAACTTTTTGACTATATGCTTGCAGGGAAACCGATTCTTATTACAGCGAAACCAGAATATTCAGAGTTTGTTAAAGACTCTGGATGTGGATTCTATGCTGATCCTGAAAATCTTGATGAAATCGTTTCAATAATTATGAAAGTATTCAATATGCCTAAATCAGAAAGGGAGGAGATGGGAAAAAGAGGGAGAGATTATATTTTAAAATTTTATTCTGAACAGAGTTTGGGAGATAAACTTGAAATGATAATAGATCAAACTCTTTCAGGAGAAAATCAAACAGGTTGACAAATTCAAAATTTTAAATAATAATCTTTAAATAAATAAAAGGAGGATTGATGAGGCAATTTTCTAAAATATCTAAAATAGCTCTTATCTTATTGGCGATAATTCTAATTGTTTCATGTGAAAAAAAGATATCAAGATTACCACAGGTTGGAGAACCAGGAGGAGAGATAGTTGTTGGAATAGTAGGAGAACCCGAAAACCTTTCACCGATTTATCCATCATTCATAGCACATAACGAAATAGTTGACATGCTCTTTCTTCCACTTCATAAAAATGATATCAATGGAAACATAGTTCCAATGCTTGCAACTTCTTGGGAATATTCAGAAGATTTGAAAAAGATAACATACTATCTCAGAAAGGATGTTGTCTGGCAGGATGGTCAACCTGTAACAGCGTATGATGTTGAATTTACATTCAACCTTATTAAGGATCCAAAGAACAATTCTCCACTATTTACAAAATTACAGAATATAGATTCTGTTAAGGTATTATCGGATGATAAAATCGTTTTTTATTGTAACAAAGTTTATCCGATGGCACTTTTTGATTCAAATATAAAACCACTTCCAAAACATTTGCTTGAAAAGGAAAAGAATCAGATACAGTATTCAGATTTTAATACAAGACCTGTTGGAAATGGGCCATACAAACTCGAAAAATGGGAAAATGGAAAATATGTATCACTCGTTAAAAATGAAAATTATTCTCTGGAAGATAAACCGTTCATAGATAAAATCGTTTATAGAATATACACTGACCAACAATCGATTATTAACGATCTTAAAGAGGGAAAACTTGATCTTGTTTATGATATAACACCTGATAACATAGAGGAGATAGCAAAGTTAAAAAATGTAACAGGAATTCAGAAGAAAGGAAACATATATACATATATAGGATTCAACCTTTCAAGAAAACCGTTTGACTCAAAGGATTTCAGAGTAGGTGTTTCACAACTTATAAACAGAGATCTTTTGATAAAGAATACAATAAAAAATGGTATACCTGCTAACGGTCCAATAACTCCATCATTCTGGGCTTATTCTGAAGATATTAAACCTGTTGCTTACAACAAAGATGGAATAAAACTTGTCGAAAAGGTTTTGAAAAAGGATCCTATAAAAGGATACCTCTACAACAACAAACCATTCGTTTTAAATATCATAACTGATAAGAATGATGTGATGATCGTAAAAGTTGCACGAGAGGTAACGAATCAATTGAAAAATGCTGGTTTGAATGTTAACTTAAAAGAGTTACCATCTGATTCCTTGATTTTGAAACTCTTTTCGAAGGATTATGATCTTTATATACTCTCATGGCAGGTAAACGAAGATTTCAATCCACTACCTTTCTGGTCTTCAGTAAAAGAGACAGGTAGGTTTAACTTTGTTGATTACAGAAATCCAAAGGTTGATTCTATTGTTAACCTTGCGATGACAACTATGGATAAAGAAGAAGCAAGAAATTACTGGAAAGAGTTCCAACAGATAATCGTTGATGATCAACCTTATGCTTTCCTTTTTGTTCCAAACAGGGTTATCGTAGCGAACAATGTTTTGAAATCGTTTGATAATGTTTACTCTTCGAATATTGAGCCGATTTCAAATCTTGACATATTCTATGTGGAGAAACAGAATCAGAAGAAAATAGATTTTGCTTTGCTTTTCCCTGCACCAAAAGTTGAAGAAACCATCAAGACAACGGAAACAAAAACTGTTGAAACCAATAAAAATGTTAAAAAAGAGGTAAAAGAGGAAGCAAAACCTAAAGAGGAAACACAGGTAAAAACTCCAACAGCATCACAACTACTTTCACAGCAGGTTCAACAACAGCAACAGCAGCAGACAGTTGATACTGTAAAAAAAGAAGAGGAAAAGAAACCTTCTGTTGTGATACAACCAACACCAAAACAGATTATTCAACCAGCATATCCTGAAGCAGCAAGAAAGATAGGTGCTGAAGGAACAGTTTTTGTTGAGGTCGTTGTTGGTAAGGATGGAAAAGTTGTTTCAGCAAAGGTTATAAAATCCTTAAACCCTGCATGTGATAATGCAGCAGTTGAAGCAGCATACAAAGCTGTATTCAATCCTGGAACAATCGATGGAGTTCCAGCAGAAATGAAGACAACGATACCTTACAGGTTTAAACCATAAATTTATGGATTACGATCTTTCATCACTTGAAGAACTTTTTGGAAAGGACTCCGATGATTTTAAGGATATTTTGAAAGCGTTTGTATTCGATTATAATCAGAGATTTCCTTTGCTTGAAAAGGCAATAAAAGAACGAAATTTTGAACAGATTGCAAAACAGTCGCATGCATTCAAAAGTGTTGTTGGGAATTTTAATCTTTTTGATCTTATGGAACTTGCCAAAAAGATTGAACTTTTTGGTAAAAACAGAATATTACAGGATGAAGAGAGCACTCTTGATGCTCTCTTCATCAAATTTTCTGAAGGATTAAAGGATTTTAAACAGTATATTGAAAACAGATATGATCTGAAATGATCATTTTTCCTGTTGTTCCTCTTGAAATCTTTTCGCTTCCTCAATAATCTTCGCAACCTTTTCTCTTGGAACTTCTTCGTATGTCTCAAATTCCATCTTAAATGTACCTCTACCCTGTGTCATCGATCTGAGTTGTGAAGAGTATTGATACATTTCAGCCTCAGGTATCAACGCTTTTATCTTTTGGTATCTTCCAGCATGCTCTGTTCCAAGAATTTTTCCCCTTCTGGCATTGATATCGCCCATGATATCACCCATATACTCTTCTGGGACAGTTATTTCAACATTCATTATGGGTTCAAGGATTACAGGATCTGCTTGTGGTATTGCACCTTTTACTGCAAGTGATCCAGCGATCTGGAACGCTATATCGGATGAATCAACATCGTGGTATTTTCCATCAAAAAGGACCGCTTTTACATCAACTATTGGATAACCTGCAACAACTCCTTTTTCAAGTGCATCCTTTATCCCTTTTTCAACAGATGGGACAAATTTTGCTGGTATCGCACCACCAAAAATTTCATCAACAAACTGGAATCCAGTTCCTCTTGGGAGTGGTTCAAATTTAACATTACACACACCGAACTGTCCTCTTCCACCAGATTGTTTTTTATGTTTTCCTTCTGCTGATGCTGTCTTTTTAATCGTTTCTCTGTATTTGATCCTTGGTTTTTCAAGATTAACATTCACTCCAAATTTTTCTTTTAATTTGTTTATTATAACTTCAAGATGGATCGTTCCAAGTCCATGAATGAGTGTTTGTTTGATTTCAGGGTCAAACTTAAAGTAGAATGATGGATCCTCTTCATGTAATTTTGATAATCCGTTAGAAATTTTTTCTTCATCACCTTTTGCAAGAGGAATTATCGCCATTGAAACGTTCGCATGAGGAAATTCTATAGGTGGGAATTTAATGTTAATTGATTTATCACATATTGTATCAGAAGTTTTTGTTGATTTTAATTTTACCAAAACCCCTATCATTCCTGTTGTCAATTCATCTATCTCTTTTCTCTCTTTTCCAATGTTTATATACATCTGGTTGACCTTCTCGGTGACATTTTTTGAACTGTTGTAAATTTCACTCCCTGATTTCAAAACACCTGAAAATACCCTGACAAAGTTTATGTCACCCAAGTGTTTTTCAACATTTGTTTTAAAAACAAAACCTGCAAAAGGAGAATTCTGATCGGGCTTTTCAGGATAAGTTTCAGATTCAAGAGGTCTTCTGATATTAAGGTCTGCTGGGGAAGGAAGATATTTTATTATATAATCAAGCACAAGATCAGCGCCAATGTTTTCAACAGAATCTGTAAAACATACAGGATAGAGTGTTCCATTTTTTATTGCGTTTAAAAATCCAGTATTTATGTCTTCCTGAGACAAACTATCAGAGAAAAACTTCTCCATCAATGTTTCATCGGATGAAGCAATCTGTTCAAGTAGTTCTTTTTTCATCTTTTCAACAAAATCTTTAATATCCCCTGGAACCTGAGTTTCACTTTTTTTACCATTCTCGTAAATGTATGCTTTACCGGTGATAAGATCAACTACTCCTTTAAAATTTGGCCCACTTCCTATTGGAAGTTGGATCAGGGTTGCACTTTCTGAGAGTGAATTTTTTATTTCCTGAAAAACTTTCTCATAATCAACATTTTCTCTTTTCATCTTATTGATAACAAAAAGTCCTGCAAGTTTTTCTTTCTTTCTCAATTCCCACGCATTTTCAGTTCCAAGATCTACTCCGGTTGAACCATCGATAATAAAAATGAAAGATTCTACAACTTTTGAAGCTGATATAACCTCACCAAAGAAATCAACGAAACCGGGAGTATCGATGAAATTGATAGTTTTATCCTGCCATTTTACGGTCGCAAGTTTGAGTCCTATTGTTATACTTCTTGCCATTTCCTCATCTGTATAGTCAAGCATAGAATTTTTTTCATCAACCTTATTCAACCTTGTTGTGAAACCTGTATTAAAAAGTATAGTTTCACCAAAACTTGTTTTACCTGCTCCGTTGTGTCCAACGATTGCTATGTTTCTGATGTCATTTGTTTTAATATCAGCCAAAATATCCTCCTTTTAGTTTAATAAAAAAATAGATTTAATATAATAAAGATTTACAAGAAAATGTCAATAAGAATTTAACAAAAACTATTGATCGTAAGTCATTAAACCTAAAATTATTCTGGTTAACATGATAAGGTCGTTTTCAAGAATATATTCATCGACTGTATGAACATTTTTCATCCCGGTACCTAAGATTATCGTTTTAATACCATGTTCATTAAAAATGTTTGCATCAGAACCACCGCCACCTGTTAAAATTCTGTAAGGAATTTTAAGATTCTTATAAACATTTATCGCTCTCTGTAAAACAGGTTCATCATCTTTCACATACATAGCAGAGTATGCTTTTTCAACTTCAATTTTACATGTTGCAGTTTTTACAGATCCATCAGGTAAAGTGATTCTATTTTTACTTATCGCATTATAAACCGCTTCTTTGATTTTTTCAGTATAATATTTTAATCTTTCCTCATCGTGACTTCTAACCTCTCCTTTAACAGAACATTTTTTTGCAACTATATTTGAAGCGAGTCCACCCTCAATAACTCCTATGTTTGCAGTTGTTTCACTATCGATCCTTCCAAACGGCATGTTTGAAATCGCATCACTTAAAACTTTAATCGCAGATATACCCTTTTCGGGGGACATTCCAGCATGTGATTCTATACCTTCAACCGTTATATCTATAAAATTTTGAGATGGTGCTCTGTTGAAGATTCCCTCTATATCTTCACTGTCTAAAGCATACCCTTCTTTTGCTTTCAAAACTGAAAAGTCAAGATTTTTTGCTCCCTTAAGGCCGACCTCTTCAGCCACGGTTAACACTATTTCGATATCGGGAACATCGAGTTCATTCTCTTTAACTATTCTTAATGCCTCAAAAAGTGATGCTATGCCTGATTTGTCATCAGCACCAAGAACCGTTTTTCCATCAGATGATATTTTACCATTTTCATAGATAGGATTAATATTTTTCCCGGGTTTTACAGTATCAATATGTGCACAAAAAAGTAAAGTTTTTTTTCGAGGATTACCTCTGTATTTTGCAATTATGTTGGACTGATTCGATCCAATTTTTGTCGAAGCATCATCTTCGTATATTTCAAGTCCGAACTCATCCTTAAGAATTTTTTTACAATAATCACCCATCAATTTTTCATCATAGGATTCGGAACTTATCTTAACCATATTTAAAAAATCGTTGATCAACCTTTCCTTATTGATGTTAAACATAAACACTCCTTTTTAATTTGACAAAACTATTCTATATATACAATAAAATTTTGTCAACCAGAATGTTGACAAAAAGTTTCGATAATATAAAATCTAAATATAATATGAACGAAAGAAAAAAATTTTTTAAAGCAATCCTTTTTTTATCCCCTGCACTAATAATTCTTCTTGTTTTCAGGTTTTTTCCTATAATCTTATCTTTTTTTATTAGTTTTTTTAATTGGGGAATCGCTGGAAAAGGATCTTTTGTTGGTTTTGGAAACTATCTGGAAATTTTTAAGGATGAAAAATTTTACCAGTCATTATTGAATACACTCTGGTATGTTATAATGGTTCTGCCAGGAACTATCATCATCTCAATGTTTATCGCAATTCTTTTAAACCAAAAAATAAAATTTAAAGGATTTTTCAGAACAACATACTTTTTACCAGAAGTTACATCGATAATTGCGATATCCTTTGTATGGAAATGGATATACCATCCAAAGATAGGTATCGCTAACTATATTCTGACATCTCTTGGAATGTCACCATTAAAATGGCTTGAAGAACCAAGGGGAATCTTTGAAATGATTTTTCAAACCGACCTACCAAAGATTCTTGAAGGTCCCTCTCTCGCTCTTTTTTCTTTATCAATCATGACAATCTGGAAATCGATAGGATACAATGTGATCATTTTTCTTGCTGGACTCCAGAATATACCAGAACATTACTATGAATCAGCAAAAATTGATGGAGCATCAAAATGGCAAACTTTCAGGCATATAACATTACCATTACTTTCCCCAACAACTTTCTATGTTTTTATAATGACAACGATAACAAGTTTTCAGGTTTTCGCTCCAGTATGGATGATGACTGGACCTCCCGCTGGTGGACCTCTTGGAACGACTAATGTAATCGTTTATTATCTTTACGATATGGCGTTCAACTATGGAAAGTATGGTTATGGCACGGCTATAGCTTTTATTCTATTTTTGATAATACTTTTTTTAACTATAGTTCAGAAAAAATATGGAGAAAAAAATGTCTTTTATGAATAGAGTAAAAAAAATAAATTTTTCAATGCTTTTTACCTATCTTATTCTTATCATTATTGCGTTAACGATACTTTTCCCATTTTTCTGGATGGTTTCAACATCTTTGAAAACTCCTGTTGAAGCTGTTAAATTTCCACCATCCATCTTACCCAAAAATCCCCAACTGAAAAATTATGTTACAGCATGGAACAAGGTTAATTTTACAAGATATTTTCTGAATACTATCTTTATCGCTCTTGCGCAACTTGCTGGAACACTCTTCACATCGATACTTGCTGCTTATGCTTTTGCAAGACTGGATTTTAAAGGTCGTGAGATTCTTTTTGTTTCTTTACTTGGTCTTATGATGATTCCTATGCCTGTTTACATAGTTCCAGGGTATATGATTTTGCAAAAGATGGGGTGGATTGATACTTACTATGCTCAGATTGTACCATGGATGGCAAATGTTTTCTCAATTTTCCTTTTAAGACAACATTTCAAAACTATACCAAGGGATCTTTATGATGCTGCTGTGATTGATGGATACTCTGATATCGGTTTTTTGTTTAAAGTTGTAGTTCCCCTTTCAAAGCCAGCTTTAACAACTATATCGATATTTTCAATTCTCTCTTCATGGAATTCTTTTATCTGGCCACTTGTTGTGACAAACTCTGATTCAATAAGACCGGTTCAGGTTGGACTCGCGTATTTTATTCAGGAACAATCAACAAATTATACCTTACTTATGGCTGCATCAACATTTGTGGTTTTACCACTTATCATAATGTTTTTCATCGCTCAGAGACAGATAATAGAAAGTTATTCAAGGAGTGGTTTAAAAGATTGAAGAAGATTTTCTATCTTTCATTTTTAATTTTTCTGCTGACATCTTTTGTTTATGTAAAGTTTCTAAAAGGTGAGATAACAAAAGATGTTGAAAATCAAAGAAAAGATTATGTTGGTGTAAAATATGAATTCACCAAAGGAGAAACTTTTATTGGTATCTTAAGAAGATCTCATCTTAAAAATGATGTTATCGATTCCATAATAAAATATTTTTCTAAAATTTATCCTCCCAAAAAAATTGATGTAAATGATCAGATATTCATTTTTACTGATGAAAATTTTAACTTTAGAAGGCTTGAATACAAAAATGATCTCTCAAAAACATACATCGTTGAATATACTTCAAAATATAATTCTTATATTTTAAGCAATGAGCCAACTGTTTCTATAGAGTTTATAGAGGGTGAAGTTGAGGATAACATTGTAAATGCTATCAAACAAAAAGGTGAAACTGAAAAATTGGCTTTGAAATTTACAAAAATCTTTGACTGGAGATTAGATGTCTTTTCAGAAGTAAAAAAGGGTGATAAATTTGTAATACTTTTTGAAAAAAAATATATAGATGATGAATTCTATCAGTATGGAGATATAATATACGCATCTTTTGAAAACGATGAGAATCTGTATGAAGCATTTTTGTATGATGATGGAAATGGAAAGATTTATTACGATCAGAATGGCAACTCTCTTGAAGGAACATTTTTAAAATCACCTCTTGCAACCTATTACAGAATATCATCCACTTTCACTTCGAAAAGGTATCATCCGATTTTAAAAAGATACATTCCCCATTATGCTGTTGATTATTCTGCTCCAAAGAAAACTCCTGTGTACGCTGCTACAGATGGTTATATAATTTTTGTTGGATACAACTATATCGGTGGAAAAACGGTAAGAATAGATCATGAAAATGGATATCAGAGTGAGTACTGTCATCTTCATTCGTATGCGAAAGATATCAAGGTTGGGAAGTTTGTGAAACAGGGTGAAGTTATAGGTTATGTTGGAAAAACAGGTTATGCAACAGGATACCATCTACATTTTGCGGTGAAAAAAAATGACAAGTTTATAAATCCTTTAAAGATTAAAAACGAAAAGAATGTTTCGATAGATCCTGCAAAATTGGAAAATTATTTAACCTATGTTGATAACATACGAACTCTTATCCTTGGAATAAAGTCCTATAAAAATTTTCCTTCAATGTTTTCAAAGAGTGATTTTATCTTCAAATATGCAAATACTCTTAGTAAATCCCCCAATATATGATTTCACCTGTTACGATTACTGGTTAAAACCTCTTGGACTTTTGTATGTTGCATCATTTTTAAGAGGTAACACGATCGACTTTGACTATTTTGATTTTATGGATAGAAAATCTATTTTTCTAGAAAAAAAATATAAAAGTAAATTCTTTTCAACAGGAAAGTTCAGAAAGGAAAAGGTGAAAAAAAGTGAGGTTTTTGAATGGTTCAAAAGACCTTATTATAGATATGGTGTTGCAAAGGAAAAATTTTTAGAGTTCATCTCAAACAAAAACTATGATTATGTTTTTATCACATCGATGATGACATACTGGTATGAGGGTGTAAAAGAGGTGATTGAAAGTGTTAAGGAAAAAAACCCGAATACAAAAATAATAGTTGGTGGTGTCTATACGAAACTTTTACCTGAGCATGCAAAAGAACTCGGTGTATCTTATGTTTTTACTTCCGATGTGGATGATTTATATCAATTTCTAATTGAAAATACTGATATAAAATTGAAAAAAAATTTTTCTCTTGAGGATCTTATTCCTGCATATGATCTTTATCCTGAACTCGAATCAGCAGCGGTTTTAACTCAAAGGGGTTGCCCTTATAGATGTAGTTATTGTGCTGTTTCTGTTCTGTATAAAAATTTTTCCTGTTTACCTTTTGATAATATATTAGGGCAACTCGATCTTCTCGAAAGGTTAAAAGTTAAAGATATCACATTTTATGATGATGCTCTACTTTTTAAAAAGGAGAAACATTTCTTACCTTTATTTGAAAAGATAATTGAAAAAAAATACAGTTTCAGATTCAACTTTTCAAATGGCTTACATGTAAAGTTTATAGAAAAAGATGTTATGGATATTTTTAAGAGAATAAATCTTGGAATGATCTCCCTTTCAATAGAGACGATATCAGAAGATATTCTATCAAAGACCGGAAATAAAACGAACATTGATGAGATTGAAAATGCTTTGGATTTGTTATTAAAAAATGGTTTTGATGGAAGAAAAATTTTTTGTTATATACTTGTGGGACTTCCGAATGAAAATTTGGATGATGTTATTAAAACAGCAAAATTTTTAAAAGAAAAGAGGGTAAGGATTGTTTTGAATGAATTTACACCTGTTCCCAGAACAGATTTTTACATCAAGTATGAGGATATACTAAAAGATCCACTACTTACGAACAAAAGTGTTTTTTCATCTTATTATAAATACTCGGAAGAGGAGATACAGAATCTTAAAAATCTAATTAGAAGTTTCAACAGGGAAACAAAAAAGTATTATGAAAGAGTTTGAAAAATTTTTTGAAAATATCAAAAAAATTATAGAAAAAAATGTGTACCCAGGTTATATGAGGAAGAGAAAAAGATCTGTGATTGTTTTTAGTGATTTTGAATATTATAAAAAAGTGAATAAAAATTTTGAAATAAATTTTTTTGATGAAAAAATCCCTAACAAAAAAATTATTGATATTTTTGTATCAAAACCTTACAACATAATTTTGGGTAATAGAGAGTTTTTTAAAAGGTTATCTCCACTTGAAGTTTTTTTCAAATATAGAACCGATATAGTTGTTCCATTTTTAGTTGATGATATCGAAGAGATATCTTTTTACAGGTCTGCTTTCAACTCTTATGTATATCCGGAAAACCCTTATATCGAAAGGTTTTATTTTATGGACTATAAAGGAAACTGTTTTGTTAAAAAAGGTTTTCTAAAAAATCTTGAAACTTTTCTTAATCTTTATTCGTATCAGGACAACGATTTTAAAATGTTTTTCATTAAAAAGGGAGAGTGCGATAGATTCGAAATATTCTCATATCCATATTATTCTTTTGATAAATTTACGATTTTTGAAACAAAAAATGCTAAAAAGTATGCATATCCTGTGAGATGTTTTGAGATTTTTTTGGAAAAAAATGTTGAAGGTGTTTTTAATGTGAAACTAATCGATGATAAAAATTTGAAAATCTCTTTTTATAAAGGGACTGAAGAAAAAATTCAAGAAAATATGAAAGTGAAGTTAAAAAAGTTTTTCTGGGAAAAAAATCTGTTAGAAAAAGATTACGATTATGAAATAAAAAAAGTTTTTTAAGGAGGGGATCTATGGCGGGAAATATAGAGTATAAGAGTTTGAGAGATGTTGATATTTTAAAAAATATTCTAAAAAAAAATTATAGCGAAGACAATCTTATAAAAACTGTTGAAAAACTCTATACAGATTTTCCGGAAGTTTCATACGATTCTTTAACAGAACTTGAAAACGATGATAAAATAAGAATCTGCTCTATTTTTGAACTATTCAGGAGATTAAGGGAAAAGGAAAGAAGGATCACTTCACCAAAAGATGTATTTTTATTCTTAAAAGAGATTTCAAAAAGACGACAAGAGAATTTTATAGTTATCAGTTTGGATTCCTCGATGAAGGTTATACAGAAAAGAACCGTTTTTATTGGAACTCTTAATACAACATTCGTTCATCCAAGAGAGGTTTTTTCTGATCCTATTGTTGACAGGGCATGTGGAATTATAGTCGCTCATAATCATCCTTCGAACAATGTTGATCCTTCTGATGAAGATGATCTTGTGACAACACGCCTTATAGAAGCAGGAAAGATACTGGGAATAGAAATGTACGATCATGTGATCCTTTCAAAGGAATCCTATTATAGTTATAAAGAAAAAAGACCTGAAATTTTTAGATGATTGTTTACTTAGAAAATTTTTAAGATATTATATTTGTTATGAAAATTATCGATAGAATGGTTTTGAAAGATTTTTTCCCATCATTTTTTCTTGCACTATCTTTAATAATTTTTGTTCTTCTCGTAAACAGGATTTTTGAACTTGTAAACCTTTTGATAGGAAAAGGTATTCCTTTTTTGATAGTTTTAAAACTTTTCATTTACAACCTTCCATTCATAATATTTTTATCAATACCGATGTCAGTGCTCGTATCAACGATTATGACTTTTGGAAGAATGTCTGCTGATCTTGAGATAATAGCATTGAAATCATCCGGAATAAATCCTTATAGATTCATAATCAATTTAACTTTTTTTTCGATAATACTTTTTATTTTAACATTCTTAATATCAGATGTTGTTGTTCCATATTCAAACCATAAGGTAAAACAGTTGTTCATTCAAGTATTGAATCTAAGACCTGCTGTTAATGTCGAAAAAGGGATATTCAAAAAAAGTTATGATAATGAAGTCCACTTTTATTTTGATGATATAAAAAATGATAACTCATTTTTGGGTTGTAATATCATAAAAGATAGAATTTTTATAAAAGCTGATAGTGGTCATATCTCGATGTTAAAGGGTGCTAATAAAATCTCAGTGTATATGAAAAACGGAGAAATTTTTGAAATCGTTTCCGATGGGAAATATAAAAAGAGCTCTTTTTCCACTTTCGTTCAAAGTATCAAAGTTTCAGGTGATATAGTTGAGGGTGGATTTGATGTAAGAGGTGATCGAGAGATGAGTGTTAAAATGCTTGTAGAAAGTATCAAAAACTTAAATAAGAGTTATGATAACAAGAAGGGAAGAGAATATGATATCAGAAGAAAAAAATCTGTATACAGATATCTTGTTGAGATACATAAAAAATTTTCAATATCTTTTGGAGTTTTTGCTTTCGTGTTGCTTGGAGGAATAATCGGTATAAGGTTGAAAAGATCTTCTCTTGCAATAGGTTTTACGATTTCTACGATGCTTTTCGTCTTCTATTATGTTTTACTTGTTCTTGGAGAACAACTGTCGGATAACGGATTTTTAAATCCAGTAATAACGATCTGGTTCCCCAACATTTTGACTTTGATTTTTTGTTTTTATTTTATTTTCAAAGATTTAAAGGTTTTTAAAAAATGAAGATACTTGATAGATACCTTTTAAAGAATTTTATTTTATTTTTATCTATAGTTTTGTTTCTCTTCATATTCATATTTTTAATAGTTGATATATCTGATAACCTTTCAGGTTACATTCAATCGGGAAAAACATTAAAAGAAATATTTTTTCTATACCTTTTTTATATACCATCACTTTTAACACTTCTTTTTCCTTTAGGGATACTTGTCTCAATTTTTATAACTGTTGGAATTATGATCAAAAATAATGAACTTTTGGCGATAAAAGCAAGCGGGATCTCGGTTTACAGATACCTTCTGCCGTTATTCTTTCTGGTAATCATTTTATCTTTCATACAGTTCTTTTTAAAAGAGAATGTAGAAACATATTCAACAAAAAGATATAAGGAGATAAAGGAATCGAAAGAGTTTGATCAGATCAACAGAGAGGATTTTATATTTGTACAGGATGAAAAAACAATCTTAAAGGGAGAATATTTTTCAGTTAAAAATAAACTTATAAGAAATCCGGAAATATTCAAGATCGATGATCAGAAAAATTTGAAAGTATACATCCAAGCAAAAAGAGGAGTTTTTCGGGATGACAAGTGGATATTCGAGAGTTGTCAAATTTATGATCTTGAAAAAAATCGTTTTGAAACTTTTGAAAGCAGAGAGATGTTTGATATTTTGAATGTAAAACCTGATGAAATGATCTTTGATAGAGAAAATGTTGAAATTTATAAGATATCGGAACTTTTAAAAATAAGGAAGAGAATTTTAAAAAGTAAAGGTGATCCATCAAAACAGGAAACAGAAATTTCATATAGATTTTACTTCTTATTTATTAACATTATTATATCCATAATATCCGCAAGTTTTGTTGTAAATACAAAAAATACAGGTATAATTTTTGGACTTTCAATAAGTGTTCTCCTTTCATTTTTATACTGGGGTGTTCTACAGGGATTTAGATCTGCTGCATCGAATAGCGAAGGGAATCCTTTTTTAATATTTCTCTATCCAAATTTTTTGTTTTTATTTGTAAGTATCTTTCTTCTTTACAAATCTCGAAAATAAAATTTAACATAATCTTAACAGAAAATTAACAATTCTATTTTATATTCCAATTGAAAATAACAAAAAGGAGGTATGATGAAAATAAAAAAACTTTCACTGCTGTTCTTGCTTATATTGATTTTTTCAACTATTTTTGCTGGAGAAACCAAATATAGTTTTGAAATCTGGAGTAGATATCAGGCAACTTTTGAAAATGAAGGTGAATTCGTATTAACAAAAAACCAGATCTATTCTCCAAGAGGTTATTTTACAGTTGAACCAAAATTTCGTGATGATATAAAGGGAAGATTCACCCTTGATTTTGTTTCATTAAAAGATGGTGTTGAGGGAGCATCTGTTCGTTTAAAATATGCGTATCTTGATTTTTCAAATCTTCCATTAAAGAACAGCACGATAAATTTTGGTTTGATAAAGAATTTTTTTGGAACAGTGTATGATTATGAATATCCAGTCTATGAAACAGAGTTGAGTGATAAGGAAAAAGTTGTAAACTCTGCTGATTATGGAGTTTCTTTCAATGGTCTCTTACCGAGTGGTTTTGGCTTTTATGCACTTTCCATTATGAACGGTGAAGGTTATAAGAAAACCGATTCTTCTGTTGATCTTAATCCTGCATTTCTTGTAAATCTTAGAGTTGTTCCTTTTGCTGGTTTAACTTTAGGGGGTTCAATACTCTATGAAGATAAAACATTACTCTCCCCTGAAAGTGTTGACACATTAATTTCAGATAGTTTGAGAATGGCTTATGTTGGACTTGTAAAATTCAATTATAATTTCCTTTCATTATCTTTTGAATATGTTTCAAATAGAATTGATAGTGTTTCCAGTAATGGATATTCAGGAATAGGACTTATAAACACAAAAAAACTTATAAATCTTCCTGTTGAGTTTGTTGTAAGGTATGATAAATGGGACAAAAACATCGATGTTGATAATGATGGACATCAAAGGATCATTGCAGGGACAAATCTCAATTTCTTTAAAGATAATGGAATTATAATGCAACTTTCATACGATAGAGTGATGTATGAAGATACAACGAAAGTTGATATAAATGGTATAGTTTTCCAGATGAAATGGAAATTTTCAAATACTTTACAATAGGAGGTGAAAGATGAAAAAAATATTAACTTTAATTTTAATCTTATTGATATCAATTCTATCGATTTTCCCAAAAGGTAATGAGATAACAGTGTCTGGTTCAACAACAGTTTTTCCAATCGTTCAAAAAGCATCAGAAGTGTTTATGGATAAAAATCCTTCAATAAACATAACTGTAAGAGGTGGAGGAAGTGGTGTTGGTATATCAAACCTTATAGAGGGAAAAGTGGATATCGCAAATTCATCAAGAAAAATTAAAGAGAAAGAAATTTATCAGGCAAAAGAAAATGGAATCAATGTTTATGAAACGATAATCGCAAACGATGCTCTTTCGATAGTTGTTCATCCTTCAAATCCTGTTTCTGAAATCAGTTTGAAAACATTGAAAGATATTTACACTGGTAAAATAAAAAACTGGAAAGAGTTGGGTGGAAAGGATATGTCAATAGTTGTGATTTCAAGAGATGTTTCATCAGGAACATTTGAGGTTTTTAATGAAAAGGTTCTGGAGAATGCGAAATATAGAGAGGATGCTCTCCTTCTTGCTTCAAACAATTCGGTTCTATCAACTGTAAAGGATACCCCAGGTGCAATAGGTTATCTTGGAATCGGATTTGTTAACGAAAGTGTAAAAGCACTAAAGGTTGAAGGTGTTTATCCTTCAAAAGAGAGTGTTAACAACAAAACATACAAAATTGCAAGAAATTTGTATCTTTATACGAATGGAAAACCAAAAGGTAATGTTGGAAAATTTATAGATTTTATCCTTTCAGATGAAGGTCAAAAAATAGTTGAGGAAACCGGATATATACCTTTGAAGTAATATGAAAAAAAGAAAATTAAGAGACGGTCTTGCAACATTTTTGATACACACGATCTCTTTGATTTCGATTATAATTCTTGGGTTGATAGTTTATGATATATTTACAAAAGGTTATATCGCTTTTAAAGAGGTTGGATTTACAAACTTCATTTTTGGAAGAAAATATTATCCCACGATGGATCCTCCATTGTTTGGGATATTCAATTTTATCGTCTCATCAATTTTTGTGACTTTAGGATCAATACTTATTGGTTTACCCCTTGGTGTTGGTTCTGCGATTTTTCTTTCAGAGTATGCTAATCTGAAAACAAAAGAAATTTTAAAGCCCTTCATCGAAATTTTATCTTCAATACCATCTGTGATATTTGGATTTATTGGTATAGTTTTCATTGGTCCCTTCATCAGGAAATTCTTTAATATTCCAACTGGGTTAAACCTTTTCACAGCATCGTTTATACTCGGTATAGTGATCATTCCAATAATTTCAAGTTTAACTGAGGATGCGCTCTCAACAGTTCCATCAACTTTGAAAGAAGCATCTTATGCTCTTGGTGGAACCAAATTTGATACTATCACAAGAGTTGTTATACCTTATACAAAAGGAGCGCTTGTTTCAGCGCTCCTTTTGGGAATAGGAAGATCGATAGGTGAAACGATGATAGTTCTTATGGTTGCTGGTGGTGCAATGAATTTTCCAAATTCGATTTTTTCTCCAGTAAGACCTTTGACTGCAACGATTGCTGCTGAGATGGGAGAAACAGCGGTTGGAACGACACATTTTTATGTTCTCTATGGTATAGCACTTGTTCTTTTGTTTTTAACACTTTTTTTAACATTGGTATCAAATAAATTCATAAAAAATTTGAAAAGAGAATAGAATGAAAAAAATTAAAGAAAAAGGTTTTGAGATAGTTATATATGTTACAACAATTTTAACAATATCTTCACTCTTGATTTTTCTTGTACCGATTTTTAAAAATGGATATAAAGGTATTTTTCCAGAATTTTTGTTTACATTTCCTAAGAATGGAATGACGGAAGGTGGCATATTCCCAGCAATAGTTGGTACATTTTATCTTACGATCCTTTCAATAATATTCTCTTTTCCGGTAGGTGTTATAACAGCGGTTTATTTGGCAGAATATGGAAAACCAAAATTTTTAGTTGACCTTTTAAAAACCTCTATAACAACACTTTCCGGTATACCATCGATCATTTTTGGACTTTTCGGATTATCTTTTTTTGTGATAAAATTTTCTCTTGAAGTTTCTCTTCTGTCGGGAAGTTTGACTCTTGCAATTTTATCTTTACCGATAATAATCAAATCTGTTGAAGAATCGTTAAAAAGTGTTCCAATAACTTTTAAAGAAGCAGCATATTCTTTGGGTTGTTCGAAGTTTGAAACGATATACAAAATTTCTATTCCTATTGCTTTTCCAAACATTCTAACATCGTTAATATTAAGTGTGGGTAGAATAGCGGGAGAGACCGCGCCAATAATGTTTACAGCAGCAACATTGTATTCAAGGAAACTACCAAAATCTTTATCGAGTGAAGTTATGGCTATTCCATATCATATCTATGGGCTAGTAACCGAAGGAGTTTCTCCAGAAAAACAGGTTCCAATAGCATATAAATCAGCGTTCGTTCTATTGTTGCTTGTGCTGATTTTGAATCTTTCGGCTATACTTATACGACAGAAACTCAGGAGGCAGAGAAAATGGTGAATGAAAAAATTAAAGTTGAAAATTTTAATCTTTATTTTAATGAAAAACAGGTTCTTAAAAACATAAACCTTTCGATTTTTGAAAAAAAAGTCACTGCGATAATTGGTCCTTCTGGTTGTGGAAAATCAACTCTTATAAGATCTTTTAACAGGATGAACGATTTTTATAATGCAAGGGTTGAAGGGAAAATAATTTTTGATCGAATGAACATCAACGATAAAAATGTTGATCTATCGCTTTTGAGAACTAAGATAGGAATGGTTTTTCAAAAACCGAACCCATTTCCATTTTCAATATACGAAAATGTTGCTTTTGGTCTGAGAGTCAAAGGAATAAAAGATAAATCTTTTCTGGATCAAAAAGTTGTAAAAAGTTTAAAAGATGTCTGGCTTTACGATGAGGTTAAAGATAGATTGTTTGATAGTGCTTTGTCTCTTTCTGGTGGACAACAACAGAGATTATGTATCGCAAGAGCTCTTGCAAACGATCCAGAAGTTTTGCTCTTGGATGAACCAACTTCAGCACTCGACCCAAAATCAACACAAAAAATAGAAGAGTTACTTGAAGTTTTGAAAGAACAACTTACAATAATAATTGTAACTCACAATATAGCACAGGCAGGCAGGGTGTCAGATTATACACTTTTTATATATCTTGGAGAAATAGTTGAGTTTGGAGAAACAAAAAAAATGTTTACAGCACCAGAAAACAAGAGAACAGAAGAATATATAACAGGAATTTTTGGATAAGGAGTTTTTATGCTAAAAGAGAGAATTGAAAACTTGAAAAAGGAATTGATCGACTACTCTTTGTTTATAGAAAAAATGTTTGAAAATTCTATACTTTCTTTAAAGAATAACGATAAAAGTATAGCGGAAAAGGTTATCAAAGAGATGGAGGACTTTGCGAACAAAAAAGAGGTAGAAATCGAAAACGAATGTGTCTCAATAATAGCAACAAACCAACCAGTTGCTTCAGATCTGAGAGCACTTTTTACAGTTTTGAAAATAAACAATGATCTTGAAAGAATCGGAGACCATTGTGTGAATATCTCTTCGAGGATCGATAGTTTACAAGGAGAAAAGATTTTTGAAAAAAATAAAGATCTTGAAAAAATCTGTTCTGTTGCAAAGAAGATGTTTGAAAAGAGTATAAAATCTTTTATAGATGGAGATATAACTCTTGCAAAAGAAGTTTTAAATCAGGATGATGAGGTTGACCTTTTAAGAAACAAAATTGTTGAGGAAATGATTTCTGGCCTCAACAAGTGTCAGGAAAGTTCTCTTATTGAGATCGCGGTTATAGATGTTGCAAAAAATCTTGAAAGGATCGCTGATCTTTCAACGAATATTGCAGAGGATACGATTTTTATGATAACGGGTAAAAGTGTCAAACACCATCTTAACGAGATATGATCATTTCAAGATTTTTTTTATAGTTTCTATTAAAGTTTTCATCCTGTATGGTTTTTGCAAAAATGCTTCAACTCCCATATTAATAATCTCTTCAGCTTCCCCCTCCTCCGAATAACCTGAACAGAGTATAATCGGTATATCCCTATCCAACTTCTTGAGACCTATAAAAGTTTCTTTACCTGACATTTTTGGCATGATCATATCCAAAATTATAAGATCGATTTCTTCTTTATTTTTTTCAAAGATCTCTATTCCTTCAATTCCATCCTTTGCTGTTAGAACTTTAAGTCCTTCTTTTTCGAAAATCTCTTTACAACTGTTTCTTATCGATTCCTCATCATCTATTATTAGTATCGATTTTTTTATGTTCAAACTCAATGTTGTTTCACCTTCCTTTTCAACTTCCTCTTCGATCTCTGTGGTCGATAAAGGAAGATAGATGTTAAAGGTTGTTCCTTTGAATCTCTCGGAGTAAAAATCGATATATCCTTTATGATTTTTTATCGTTCCGTAAACACTTGCTAAACCAAGTCCCGTTCCCTTGCCAACATCTTTTGTTGTAAAGAATGGTTCAAAAATGTGTTTTTTTGTTTCATCATCCATTCCGATTCCATCATCGGATACAGAAATATGTATATATGTTCCGTTCTCAAGTTTAGTGTTCAAAAACCTGTTGAAATTTTCATCAACGATTATGGATTCTGTTCTGATCTCTATCCTACCATCACCACCCTTTTCCATGATGGCATCTTTCGAATTTATTATGAGGTTCATCAACGCTGTCTCTATTTGTGATGGATCGCCTTTTATTGAGGATGGTTTCGCTTTCAGATGTTGTTCGATCCTTATTCTTCTGTCTATCGTTCTTTCAAGTATATCACATACTTCGTTTATGACTTTATGTATTGAAAAATCGACATTCTGATATTTACCTTTTCTTGCGAATGATAAGAGTTGTTTTGTGAGTTTTGAAGCACTTTCAGAAATTTTTATTATACTTTTGATATACTTTGAAAGTTCTTGATCTTCACCGATCCTCATATCGAGTATCTCTGCGTTTCCGATTATTCCTGCAAGAATATTGTTGAAATCGTGTGCTATACCTCCAGCAAGATTTCCGAGCGCTTCAAGTTTAAAAACCTGCATCAACTCCTTTTGCATCTCGACTTTTTCACTTATATCCTGTAATGCAGTTAAAACTCCGGAAATTTTTTCATCCTTTGAATAGAAAGGTTCTATAGTGTATAAAAAGTAATGTTTTGTTTTGAAAAATATCAGTTCTATCTCACCTGAAAATTTTTCTCCGTTCGTGATCGCAAGGTTTTTCATCCTTATGAATTTTTCAACATTTTTTCCTTTGAAAATATCATCATCAACCTTTTCAAAAAGCATTTCAAATGGAATATTATCCGGAATGTTGAAACCATAGTTGTATTTTAAATCTCTATCCTGAACGAAAACTGAAATGTTTGAGTTTTTTAAAGCGATTTTGAATTTTTCTTCCGTCTCGTGTAAAATTTTGCTCTTCTTTTCAAGTTCCTCGATCTGGTATTTTAACTCTTCCTCTGTAGCAAGGAGTTCTTCCTCAGATGTTTGCAACTCTTCATTTGTAGATTCAAGTTGTTGTAAAGTGAATAGAAGTTTTTTGTTTTTATCTTCAAGATCGAGTTCATAATTTTTTAGATCGGTAATGTCAGAAATTATAACAAGAATTGATAAAATCTCTCCATCCTGATCCTTTATGGGAGAAAGAAGAAATGTTAAATATCTTTCATCAAGATCAACTTTTACTTTTGTTTCAAAAGAATCAAAATTTTTATCTTTATTTTCATAAAAATTTTCTATACAATTTTTTAACTTAACAAAATCATCTTTAAAAAGAATATTTTTAAAATCAAAATTGTTTTTATCGGAGTTGAAAAAGATTTTCGCTGAATCGTTGATGAAAAAATTGATTTTCAAATCTCTTGTGATATCAAGTATATACAAAGGGGATGAATTTAAAAGAGTTTCCAGATATTTTTTTGTTTTCTCAATCTCTTTTTTGTTTTCTATTTCTTTTTTGTAGATAAGATTGTTTATCAAAAGATATATAAAAATTAAAATCAGATCGATAAATGTTGTTACAAATACAACAAATATAATTGTATATAATATTACTCTTATTATATTTGATATATACTTTTTATAATCAATATAAGCTATGAAATATTCATTCTCATCAACTTTTTTGATTGAACAGTAAAATTTTTTATTTTCATTTTTTGAATATAAAACGAATGTGTTTTGAGAGTTAAATTTTTCAAAAATATTTTCAAAATCATAAATTTTGTAAAATTTCATCTCAGGTTTATAATCGGTTATTTGAAAGAAATATAGAGATTCTTTATCAAGTTGAATAAAAAATGTATTTATATCTTTAAAAGGAAAAAAATGTCCCTTTTCAAAGGAATAGAATTTATAAAAATCAATATTGAGTTTTATAGTTCCAATAAACTCTTCTGTTATTTTATCTAAAACAGGAATATAAGCATCAAAAATGACTTGTTCACCATAAGGTTTTAACTGTGAAAGTTTTATTGTTTTTTCAATTTTTGAATTGTAAAAAAGTATTGTATCGAAAACTGTTTTATAGTTTTCACTAAAAATTATTTTACTATCTTTGTCAAATAGAGTTATTGAAATTATTTCGGAATAAGCACTGTGTATTTCTTTTACCTTGTTTAAAAATCTTATTTTTACTAAAGGATCTGAACTGTTTTTCAAAAAATCATTTATTGTATATAGATAACTTATAAATCTTAAATCTTCATATAGATTTTGTCTTTTTATTTTAAAAAATTCAGAATTATGTTCAAGAGAATTGAAGATCTTTTTATCCTCTTCCTCTTTGACAAAATTTATCAGTTTTAAAAATATCAAAATGAATATGAACAAAATTAAAGAGTTTATCAAGATAATAAATTTTAAAAGGTTTGATCTATTTAGAAAAATATTTTTCATTTCCCTAATTATAGTATATATAAAACAAGTTTTTTTTCAATAACAAATTTTTGAGTTGAAAAAAACAAAAATTCAGTTATTATAATAATGGGGGGCGAAATTGGTCTCGACAGGGATAATCTTGTTCAGGGGAAGCATGCCGAGATTGCTGGTGTCTCGTAAAAAAACCGGCAAAAAAGAAAAGACAACAATTTCGCTTTAGCCGCATAATTTAGCGGCAGGGTCTTTCGGAGCCAGTCAGGGGTTTTGAAAAGACCTTCATCTATCCTGACTGCTGGTATGATCTGCCCGAATCATACCAAAAGAGAAGGGCAAAAGTCCTGAAAGGTAGCATCCAGCCGATCAGGATAACTTTGTGGATGCTAAGCATGTAGAAGAACTGAACATCTATCTTTGGACGCGGGTTCGATTCCCGCCGCCTCCATTTTTATTATGAAGGATATTAAGAAATTATCAAATTCGCTTGAAAATGAAGAACTTTTTTTAAACACTATAAAGTATCTATCAGATGTTATAGATGCAAAAGATGAGTACACAATAGGTCATTCTGAAAGGGTTCAAAGATATTCTATTCTTATAGGGAAAAGGTTGGGGCTTTCCAAAAAGGATCTTGATGTTTTGTATCTTGCTTCAATCCTACATGATATCGGAAAAGTTAAGGTTCCAATCTCAATTCTTAACAGCAAAAGAAAATTGAACAGATTCCAATTTTCTGAAATCAAAAGGCATTCGATCTATGGTGCTTATCTTCTCGGTTCTTTCAAATATGTTAATGGACTACAGGAAGCGATAAAACATCACCATGAAAGGTATGATGGTAAGGGTTATCCTGATGGATTAAAAGGAAAAAGTATTCCACTCTTTTCACGAATAATAGCAGTTGCCGATTCTTTTGATGCTATGACCTCAGGGAGAAGTTATAAAAAAGAGATAAAAAGTGAAGAGAATGCGATAAAGGAAATTAAAAAGAATTCAAAATCCCAATTTGATCCTGAAATAGTTGAAATTTTCATACAACTTTATAAAGAAGGTTATATACATCTTGAAAAAGGTTTACATCTTTTGAAGATGCAGAGTATAAACTCACTCGAAAAATCTTATCTATTTTTAAAGGATGCAAAGAAAAGGATGAGGAATAGAGATGATAAACTTTTAATAGATTTGAATATCGGAAAAATATTTGTTCAGGGCGGTAAGAATAAGGATGGAATCAGAATTTTAAAACAGGTTGAAAACAAAATAAAGGATAAGAATCCCAAGATTTCAAAATATGAACTTTATAATGAACTTTCTTCTGGATACTATTATCTGAACGAATTTGAAAATTCTTTAGATTATTCTTTCAAAGTTTTAAAAAGTAAAAATGCAAATCTTCTTGAAAAATCGAGAGCATCAAGACATATAGGAATGGTATCATTTAAGATGGGAAAAAATATTGATGAGGTGTTTAAATACCTTGATCTATCGAGAGAGTTCTACAACAGAATGGAAGAGAGTTTTGAAAAGGAAAAGGAAACTTTGGCAGAAAAACATTTTTCAATTGTTAAATATAACCAATTGATTAACTTTAAAAAAGAGATGACTCTTGATCTTGCAAAATATTATGATGCGAAAGGTTTTGTTTATCTGAATATGGGTAATTTTGAAAGATCTTTGGAATGTTATCTAAAATCGATTGATATCAAACATTTTTACAATGATCTATACGGTTCCATAAGAAGTCAGAGTGGAATTGCACTTGTTTATATGGAACAAGGTAAATTTCTTGATGCTGAATATAATCTTCTAGAATCACTCGATAATGCGTTAAAATTGAATAATAAACTCGGTCTATGGATGGTTTACAACAACCTTGGAAGATTGTATCTAATGAAGAAAAACTATAAACAATCAAAAGATTATTATCTTAAAGCGTACAACATTGGAGTTCAGATTGGAAACGGTTATCTTTTAACAGAATCCGTTTTCTTTTTAACAAGATTTTTGAAAAGTGAAAAAAAGAAAAAAGAGATTGTTAAAAAATATGAAAGTTTGATAAATAAAGATAGAAACAATGGGATAATGTTTCATTATATAAAGGGTGAAAAAAGTGTAGATCTAAAAGAGAGAGAAAAGATTTTTGAAAGAAGTTGTGAAAGGTTGAAAACTTCTTACAGATTATTGGAATATGCAAAACTTTTTTATAACTATCTAAAATTTTTGAAAAAAAATAATAAAGAAAAATATTATGAAAAAGTAAAAGAGATTCCAAAAGTTATAAGGCCAGTTTCTGATGGGGTTGTAAGGAGGAGGTTGGAAAAGATTTATGATCTCAATGCTCAAATCAGCAGGGATAAGGGGAATTGAAGGTTATGTTGTTGAAGTTGAAACTGATCTTCAAAATGGATTACCTGCTTTCAACATAGTTGGGCTTGCTGAAAGGACTGTTAAAGAATCAAAAGAAAGGATTAGAAGCGCTATAAAAAACTCAAATTTCCCGTTCCCCGATAGAAGAATAACAGTAAACCTTGCTCCTGCGGATATAAAAAAAGAGGGTTCATATTTTGATCTTCCAATTGCTGTTTCACTTTTGAAATCTTTGGGCATAGTTAAAGATTTTTCTGATGATTATATTTTCGTAGGAGAACTTGCTCTCGATGGAAAAGTGAGAGGTGTTAATGGTATTCTTGCAATAGTTTCGTCTATCTATGAGAAGGGCGAAAGAAAAATCATTTTACCATATTCTAATAGAAAAGAGGCATCCGTTGTACAAGGTATGAAGGTTTATCCTGTTAAAGATCTTAGAGAAGTTGTTGAATTCTTGTCAGGTATAAAAGAAATAAAACCTTATGAAAACAGAGACCAGGTGGAGGAGAATTTTGAATACGATTTTGGTTTTGAGGATGTTAAAGGTCTTTTGTTACAGAAAAGAGCACTTGAGATAGCAGCATCTGGAGGACACAATGTTTTGATGATAGGACCACCCGGCACTGGAAAAACGATGCTTGCAAAAAGGTTTGTAACGATTTTACCTGAAATGACGGATGAGGAGTCACTTGAAACAACAAAAATATATTCGATAAGGGGACTTTTAAAAGATAACGAAGGAATAATAAAGGAAAGACCGTTCAGAAGTCCGCACCATACTATTTCGGATGTTGCTCTCATAGGTGGTGGACAGGACTCGCATCCGGGAGAGGTCTCACTTGCACACAACGGTGTTTTATTTCTTGATGAATTCCCTGAGTTTTCAAAGAATATAATAGAATCGTTAAGGCAACCACTTGAAGATGGATATGTAACAGTATCAAGAGCACAAAACACATTTGTTTATCCTTCAAGATTCACTTTGATTGCAGCGATGAATCCGTGCAGATGTGGATATTATTCTGATCCCAATCATATATGTAAATGTACTCCTTTTGATATTCAAAAATACCTTTCAAAAATTTCAGGACCTATACTCGATAGAATCGATATTCATATTGAAGTTCCAAGAATAGATTTTTTGAATGAATCTGATGGAGAGGAAGTCGAGAGATCAAAAGATATTAGAAAAAGAGTCCAAAATGTTGTTTACAAACAGAAAGAAAGGTATAAAGATCTAAAAAATATAAGAAGAAATGGACATTTAACTTCAAAATATTTGAAAATCTTTTGTAAACTCGACTCCGATTCTAAACTTTTACTTGAAACGGCGATAAAACATTATTCATTCTCTCCAAGATCGATAACAAAAATCATAAAAATTGCAAGAACTATAGCAGATCTTGCAGGAGAAGAGAATATCAAGGATGAACATATATCTGAAGCGATCCAATACAGGATTCTCGATAACAAATATTTTTATAACCTGTGAGAGATTTTGATTAGAATAAGTGATAATTGGAACAATCTTCTAAAAGATTATAATATCAAAGATTTAGAGTTTTTAGAGGAATACGCAAAACTTTATGGTGATGCAAAATTATATTTTAAAGAAAAAAATGGTGATCTGATTTTTTTGATCCTGTTGATAAACAAAGAATATAGAGATTTTGAAACTCCATATGGATACTCTTCTTTTTATACATCAAACCCTGATAAAGATTTTACAGAACCATTTTTTGAAGAACTTTTTAACCTTTTAAAAAAGGAGAATCTTATAGCTGGATTCATAAGATTCAACCCTTTCTTCCCTCTTCCAGAAACAAATCTTTTCAAGATAGAGTATGTAAGAGAAGTTTTCTATATTGATCTTTTCGATGGATACACGAAAGAGTTTAAAAGTTCAGTAAGGAATAAGATAAGATTGGCTGAAAGGAAAAATTTTTGTATATCTCGAGAAAAGAATGAAGAAGAGTTCTTAAAATTTTATAAACTTTATAAAAATATGATCGAGGAAAAAAAAGGTAGGGAGTTTTTAAAATTCAACGAAAAATATTTTCTGGATTTAAAAAATTTAAAATTTTCATATCTTTTCAACTCATATAAAAATGAGGAATATTTTGGCGGATCATTGTTTTTGATCGAAGAGGGATTCAATTCTTACTACCATCTTTCAACAGTGTTAAAAAATGAAATGAGTAAAGGTCTTTCAAACCTTTTATTGTATAAAGGATGCGAATTCGCAAAAAATCTTGGGAGTAAAATTATGATTCTCGGTGGTGGAATAAAGGATGGAAAAGATGGATTGAGTGAATTTAAAAGGTCTTTCACGACCAAAAGTAAACCTTTCTGTATAGGAAAAGTTGTTCTTGATGAAAAAATGTATGACGATCTTGTAAAAAAATATGACACTATTTATGGAACGGATGAAAAATTCTTTTTGAGATATAGGAACATTTTGAATTAAACTATTGATTTATTTTAACTATATGATAAATTTAAAATTTATGGAGGTTTTATGGATAGAAAGATGATTGTTGAAAAGATGCGTGAGGTTATAGATCCAGAAATAGGTATGGATATTGTAACTCTTGGATTGATATATGGCTTTAAAATCGAAAATGACAAAGTTTTTATAGATATGACACTAACTTTCCCTGGATGTCCACTTGCTTCGATGATGATAAGTGAATTGAAACAGAAAATAGAAGAGATTGCTGGAGAAGGGAATGTTAATATAAACCTTGTATTTGAACCTAAATGGAATCAGAAGATGATTTCAGACGAAAACCATTTGAGTTTAATAGAGGATGAAAAATAACAGATTCTATAAACTTTTAACGCTTTTAATTTTTGTTTCCATATTACTTGGTTTGTTTTTAAAACCTCCAGTTTTCAATTTACAAAGTAAAAAGTTGATGACAAAAGAGGAGATACTTTTAAAAACCTTATCCCTGAAAAATCGTATTGATGGGTTTTATGGAAAGGAAAACTATTTTCCTTACGAACTTAAAGTTTTTCAAAGATATTTTGATATCACACTTGATTCTTTTTTTGAATATGAGAGTTCTTTTAAAGATTACAAATTGAAATTGAAATATTCTTTTGATGATACATTTTTAATTTTTACAAAAGATTCAATAATGAAAGAGGTTTATGAAAAATAGAACCTGGGCTGAAATCAACATAGATAATCTTCTTTACAATGTTAAAACTATAAAAAGAGTTATAGGGAAAGATGTAAAGATACTCGCTGCGGTTAAGGCGAACGCTTATGGTCACGATAGTATAGAGATCACAAGAGTTTTATCACCATATATTGAAATTTTTGGAGTTGCTTCGATCGATGAAGCCATAGAATTGAGAATACACAGGATTCCCAATCAAATATTGATTTTAAGCCCAACACTTGAAAAGGATGCTCCCAAAATTGTTGATTACAATATAATGCCAAATCTTGTATCATACTCCTATGCGAAAAGCATAGATAGGGAGTCAAAAAGAAAAAATCGGATCACCGAAGCGCATATAGAAATCGATACAGGTATGAATAGAACGGGTATATCCTATAGGGATGCTGAAAGAGAGATCCCGAAAATTTTGGAACTAAAAAATATCCATGTTACAGGTGTTTTTTCTCATTTTGCTGAAGCGGAAAAAGAGGATAAAGGTTTTTCTATTGAACAAAAAAGAAGATATGATATAATTATCAAAAAGCTGAAAGAAAAGGGTATAAATTTTAAATATAGACATCTTGCAAACTCATCGGGAATAGTAAACATCAAAGGTAGTTTATACAATCTTGTAAGACCTGGAATAATGCTTTATGGACAATATACAGATGAGAGATTAAAAGAATTTATAAAGGTTAAACCGGTTATGTTTTTAAAATCGAGAATATGTCAGATCAAAAACTTAAAAAAGGGAGACACTGTTTCTTACGGTAGAAATTTTGTTGCTGAAAAAAAGATGAAGATAGCAACAGTTCTGATAGGTTACGGAGATGGATATTCAAGGTTGCTCTCAAACAAATCTTATATGTTTTTGAAAGGGAAAAGGGTCAAAGTTGTTGGAAACGTATGTATGGATCTTACGATGATTGATATTTCAGATGTTGAAAATGTAAAAGTTGGTGATGAAGTTGAGATTTTTGGAGATAACATTTCTATAAATGAACTCGCAAAACTTTCAGGTCTTTTGAACTATGAAATATTAACGGGAATAGGGCCGAGAGTTCCAAGAATATTTGTTAAGAATGGTAACATATACTATCAGAAAAATATTCTTGCAACAAATGGGGGGAACCTTGTCTAATAAAAAGATTGAGATTATGGATGTTATAAATCCATTCTATATTCAAGCCCTTGCGAATATGAAACTTGTTGAGATACCTGGTGTTGAAACAAAACTCGATCTTGAAAGTGTTTCACACTCTATCGATATCCTTGAGTTCATTTATAAAAAAATGGAAAATGGACTTACTGTTGAAGAAAAAAAAGTGTTCGATGAAATTTTAGGTATTTTGAAATACCAGTTCATTCAGGTTAAAAATCAATCTAAAAAGGAGGAGAAGTGAAGAAGTGGTTATTCCTCTTATTGATAGCCATAATGTTATCCCTTGCAGTTTTCGGACAAAAGATCCATGTTGTTAAAAAGGGAGATACTTTATGGGATCTTGCTGGTTATTATTACAATAATCCATTTATCTGGAGAAATATTTACAATGCAAATATAGAAAAGATTAAAGATCCTCACTGGATATATCCAGGTCAAGAGTTTGTTATACCTGATGTTGCTGCCGATGCAACTTTGCAAGAACAACCTGTTGAGGAGAAAGAGATAACAAAAAAAGAGGAAGAAATAGGTTTCGAAAAAGAGATTCAGGAAAAAGAGATGGAATATACAACTTCAATGGGAATGGACGAACAGATAGGTAAAGTGAAACAGATAAGGGAAGATATTAAAAAGATTGAAAGAACAAAAAGTTATACTATAAAAAATGCGGTTGAATATGCTGTTGCAAAAAAATTGGCTTTTAAAGCGGGATACCTTTCTTTACAGAATCCTCAGATCGGAAAGATAGATGGATTATATAAAAATTCTTATCAGATGGTTACAAATGAAAAAGTTTATTTAAAATTGAATTCGGAAAATAAGAATTTGATAGGAAAGGAACTGATAATATTTAAATGGAACAATAAAGTAAAGGATAATAAAAGTGGTGAAAATCTTGGAAAACATGTCAGAATAATTGGAAAAGTTCGAATAGATGGTTATGAAAACAATTTTGCCTATGGAACGATAACAGCATCATACGATGAGATCAACAAAGGTGATTTTGTTTCAACATATGAGGAACCACAGATAAATCCAAACTCTTCCTATTTGAAGGTTTCAGAGGATATCTATGGGTCACTCATAGGAACTGAAAATCCTAAAACAAGAACGAATGAATTCACAATAGTTTTTATAAACCTTGGTAAAAACGATGGAATCAATACAGGAGATGTTTTTACAGTCGTTAGAAAGGACAAAACAGGAAAATATTTTGCAGCAGGGGCTTTGCAGGTTCTCGTTCCTTATGAAAAATATTCAACAGCAACGATTATTTCAATAAAAGGAAATATAGATATAAAACCATACGAAGAGATAAAACTTTCATATAGGAATAAGACAGAATATCTTATGAAAAAATATGGTGAACTCATGAATATAACCGGTGAAACGAATGTTATAAAAGAGGAAGTAAAAGAACAGGTTGTAACACCTGAACCGGTTATAGAAGAGGTTAAAGAGGAGCAGGTTGTTCCAGTTGTTGAACAGAAACAAATAACACCTCAGCCTGTTGTAAAAGAGGAAAAGCCAGTGGTTGAAAACAAGGTTGAAACTCCAAATCAACAAACTCCAACTAAAGAGAAAAAAGAAGAGGCCACTTTTATAATTGAGGAAGAAAAGAAGGATACAACTCCCAAAGATACTGTAAAAGGTGAAGAGGAGATAATAATAATTGAAGAATAAACTGGGAAAGATAACCTATAAAGAACTTTTAAGAAAAAAGAAAAACAATGAGAAGGCAGTCCTTGTGACTGCCTATGATTATTCAATAGCATCTGTCGTAAACGATTCTCTTGTTGATGTTGTACTTGTTGGAGATTCAGCATCTATGGTAATGATGGGTAATCCATCAACTCTTGATATAGGACTTGATGAGATGATCGTTTTTGGAAAATCGGTGAGGAAGGCAATAAAAAAACAGTACCTGATATTCGATATGCCTTTTTTAACATACCAGATTTCAAAAAGTGAAGCGATAAAAAATTGTGGAAAAGCATTAAAGGAAACAAGATCTGATGCTGTTAAAATGGAGGGAGGAAAAGAGATAATCGATAGAATAAAAGCTGTTGTTGATGCTGGAATACCTGTCTGTGGACATATCGGAATGAAACCACAGAGTTACAAAAAATATGGAGGATATCCAATTCTTGGAAATGATGAGGAAGAGATAACCAAAATAATAGAGGATGGTTTTGAACTTGAAAAAGCAGGTGTTTTGATGGTTATCGTTGAAAACACAACAGATCTTGTTGTAAAATTTTTAAAGGAAAATTTAAAAATTCCTGTTTATTCTATTGGTTCTGGTGTTGATAGTGATGGACAGATCGTTGTTATAAATGATATAATTGGATTATATTCAAGGTTCACACCAAGATTTATAAAAAGATATGAAAATATTTCAAAAAGAATTTCTGATGCTTTAAACAGGTATGCTAAAGATGTGAAAAATGGTAAATTCCCTCAAAAAAATAAGATTCCAAAAACAAACAGAAAAATTTTTTTGAACACTATAAAAAAAATAAAAGTTTAACTTTCAAAGGTTATAATTATTTTTGTTCCTTTCCCTTCTTCACTCTGAACTTCGATTTTACCATTATGTAGTTTGACTATATGTTTTACGATTGATAATCCGAGTCCAAATCCGCCATACTTCTTTGATCTTGATTTGTCAACAGTATAGAATCTTTCAAATATTCTTTCCTTATCCTTTTCAGGAATACCAATCCCCGTATCTTCCACAATGATTCTTATATTTTTAACATTTTTGTTAAGGTGAATTTTAATGTAACCTTTGTCTGTATACTTTATAGAATTTTCTATAAGGTTTTTTATCATCCTTTCGATCTTTTCTCTATCACCAGAAAAAAGGATTTTCTCATCAGAAGAGATAAAATCGAATTGCAGTTTTTTCTTGTTTATCTCTTCGTAAAATGTGTTAACAACATTTTTTATAGAATCGTTTAAAATGAAGTTTTCAATTTTTATCTTTGGTGAAGTTTCAAGATATGATAATGTTAAAATCTCTTCAACGAGTTTGTTCATACTTTCAACATGTTTTTTGATTATTGGGACATATTTGATATCTTGATATTCCATTTCTAAAGTTTCAAGATAACCATATATTGCTGTCAAAGGAGTTTTCAACTCATGGGAAATGTTTGAAATAAAATCTTTTCTCATCCGATCAACATTTTTTAGATCAGAGATATCAAAGAATGTTAAAATGTATTTATTATCCTCTTTTATGAAAGATATGTTGATAAGGAAAATTTTTGAATTTAATTCACTTTCAATTTTTATTGTTTGATTCTGTGAATCCTTCAACGCCTTTATGAAATCATAGTTTAAAAAAATATCGGTTATTTTTTTCAAATTTTTCTGATTGGAGGAAAGAAGGTTTTCGATCTTTTGGTTTGAATAGATAATGTTGAACTCGTTATCAACGATGATTATTCCCTCATCGATGGTTTTCAAAAGTGTTTCGAATTCTCTATTTTTTTGTTCGGTATTCATGATCAAATTTTTAATGCTCTCAACCATATCGTTAAAGGTTTTTCCAATTTTTTTGAATTCATCCTCATCTTTTAAAATTATTTTAGTATCGAATTCTCCCCTTCCAAATTTTTCAAGATTTTTTAAGATCAGATTTAAAGGGTAGGTTATTTTTTTGTTTAAAAAGTAAAAGATAGAAAAGATTATTAAAAGATTCAAAACGAAAACGAAAATATAATCTCGGAAAATATTAAAGATTATTCTGTCTATATCCTTTGAAAAGGAACTCAATCTTATAACACCGATGATTTCATTTTCTTCATTTATTGGCATAGAAAAATATATCATCTTATTTTTTAAAGTTTTACTATACCTTTCAACAGTTATATTTTTCCCTTCGAGTGCTTCATCAATATCTATTCTTCCCTTATGGTTTTCCATCAATCTATAGTCCTCATGGGAATCAGCAATAACCTTTCCGTTTTTGTCAACAATCGTTATCCTGAGTCCAGTTTCCTGACTTTTTTCTTTCACTTTCTGGTTCAAAATGTCTAAATCATTGAAAAATTCATTAAAATTTTCAAGAAGTAGTTTTGAGATAGATTCCAGGTTTTTTGAATTTGAATAGATGTAGGTTCTTTTAATCATTTTGCTTGTAAAATAGAATGAAAAAGAGTTTACTACTATCAAGATGAAAATGAGTAAATAAATTATCGCTTTGACTTTGGAAAAAGGTTTAATCTTCAATTTTGTATCCCATTCCTCTTATGTTTTTGATATGTTTTCCTTCTTTGTCAATTTTGTCCCTGATGCTTTTTATGTGAACATCAACACTCCTTTTCGTAACTATTTTATCATTGCCCCAGATCGCCATCAAAATCTTTTCTCTTGAAAAGATCCAACCTTTTCTTTTTGCAAGTGTGGTTAAAATTTTAAATTCAGTTGAAGTTAAATTAATAGGTTTATTTTTGTACAGACATTCAGCTCTGTTTATATCTATAACTATATCCTTTCCGATTCGAATAACATTTTCATCTTTTTCAGAATAATATCTTTTAAGTATAATCTTGATTCTTGCTATCAGTTCCTTAACCGAAAAAGGTTTTGTTAAATAATCGTCACTTCCAAGTTCAAGTCCAACGAGTTTATCGCTCTCTTCAGATTTTGCTGTAAGAATGATAACTGGAGTGTTTTTATATAAGGGATCATTTTTTAATCTTTTCAAAATTTCAATTCCATCTATTTCAGGTAACATGAGATCGAGTATAAGTAAATGGAAAGTGTTATTGTTTGATAAAAATTTTAGAAAATCTCTTCCAGAAAAAAATTGAACAAAGTCAAAATTGTTCTGTTTCAAATGGATAGAGATCAGATCGTTTATATCCTGTTCATCTTCAAGAATCACAATTTTGAATCTTTCCATAAAAAAATTATATAACAAATAAAACCAATTTCAACCAAATATTTGTTGACTTTAAAAATTGTTAATCTATGATTTATAAAATTATCAAGGGGAGCAAGATTATGAAATTTTTAAAATGTTTGATTTTTATATCAACTCTAATCTTGTTTCTGATTTCTTATTCTAAAGATTTTACCGGAAAATTTGAAAAGATAGATCTTTTTATAGATTCAATGTTAACAATTCATAATGGGGTAGGGCTTTCGATAGGAATAGTTTACAGGGACTCTTTGATATATGCAAAAGGTTATGGTTATTCAGATTATGAGAAAAAAAAAGAAGTAACGGAGAATACACTTTTTGCAATAGGTTCGTGTACAAAATCTTTTACAGCAACAGCGATATCGATGCTTGTACAGGAGGGTAAAATAGATTTTGACAGACCTTTGAAAGATTATTTACCAGATTTTCAACTCTACGATGAGATATCGGAAAGGGTTGCAACACCACTTGATATTTTAACTCACAGAATAGGTCTTCCAAGGCATGATTTTATGTGGTATGGTTCAGATTTTTCAAGAGAGGATATATATGGAAGATTGAAATATTTGAAACCAAACTGTTCGATAAGAACAAAATTTCAATACCAAAACCATATGTATCTTGTTGCAGGATATCTTGTTGAAAAAGTTTCAGGAGAAAGTTGGGAAAATTTTGTTAAAGAAAAAATTTTGAAACCTTTAAAGATGGAAAAAACGAATTTTTCAACAGAAGTGATGAGAAAAGAGGATGATTTTGCTTACCCATACTATTTTGATGGTAAAAAAATTGTTAAAATGAATTTCAGAGAGTTTCCAGCTATGGGTCCTGCTGGAACGATAAATTCAAATGCTATCGATATGTCAAAGTGGTTGATTTTTATTTTGAATAAGGGAAGGGGCTATGATATATTATCATCAGATTATATAGATAAAATGATAACTCCAAAAATGATAGTTTCTGAAAGATCAAATTATCCTGAAAGGAGTTTTAGGACCTATGGTATGGGTTGGTTCATCGAATATTATAGAGGGAAATATCATATATTCCATGGGGGAAATATAGATGGTTTTTCAGCATATATGGGAATATTCCCGGAAGATTCTTTTGGTGTGGTTGTGCTTACAAACTCGAACAATAGCAATATTCCTTTTCTCGTAGAAATGTTTGTTTCAGAATTGATGCTTGGACTTGATCCCACACCATGGAGTGATAGGTTAAAAGAGTTTGAAAATATGAATGTGAGTAAATCGAAAAAAAATGAATATGGAAAAAAGGAAACAAAACCTTCGCATCCTTTAAAAGAATATGCTGGAGTTTATGAGAACAAAGGTTATGGTAAATTAAAAGTTGAATATAAAAAAAATAAACTTAGTCTTAAATTCAATGAAATGGAAATGAAATTAACACATTTTCATTATGATGTTTTTACAGCAAAATCTGATGGAATGTTTGAGATGGATACTAAAATTTCGTTTGAAACAGATAAAAATGGTATCATAACAAAACTTTATTTTCCGATAGAACCGTTAACGGATGATATAGTATTTGAAAGGGTGATAGAAGAGAATCTTTCTTCAATTTCTTATTTAAAAAGGTTTGAAGGAGAATATATATTTGAGAACGACACACTTAAAATATTGTTAACCAAAGATCAATTTTTAACCTTGAATTTAAAAGACCAGCAATCGATGAAAATAGTTCCTAAAAGTAAAAACTACTTTGAGTTTAAAGAACTTAAAGGTTTCTTCGTCAGATTCAATGAAAAAGGTAAAAAGATTTTAAATGTTGATATTATACAACCAAATGGAACTTTTACTTTTAAAAAAATAAAATGAGGTGTTTATGGAAGAAAAGAAAAAAATGTTGAAGAGTTCAGAAAAGAAAGGGAAAGGTTAAACAAAATAATTATGGATTTTTCAACAACATCAACGAAAAGGTTTTTTGCACTTGATTCTCAAGTTTATTCTGAAGGAAAAATTCCTTCAAAATATAAGGAATTGATGGGGCTTGTAGGATCGATCGTTTTAAGATGTGATGATTGTATTCTCTATCATCTTATAAGATGTTTTGAGGAAAATGTTACTGATGAAGAACTCGTTGAAGTTGTTGATATAGCGTTGATAATTGGAGGATCAATTACAATCCCCCATATCAGAAGATTGTTTGACAACTGGAAAAGGATGAAAGAGGAGAATTAAGGTCGTTCTTCTTCCTTTTTACCGACTTCCTTAAGTTTGAGATCAAGTTTTTTTAAGATCTCTTCCACATCCGCTTTTGTGACAAAACCTCTTGTTGATTTATGAACCAAATCTATTCTCAATCCCCTTTCAAAATACTTGAAGAAATCTTCTTTTACAAGTGCAACTTCATGAATCCCTTTGACCTCTATCTTGTCAACATTTTCTTTATGTTTATTTATAATAAGTTCGAGAGGGACATTTTCTATTTTTGTAACCCTTCTAAATTCACTTTTGATCTCTTTATCACTATTTTCCCTTGTTGTTGTTTCAAGATCTGAACCATCTGTAAAAATCGATATAACACTCATAAAAGGTTTCTCTGATATACCGAACAATTTTTGTATATTATCGGGTATATTCTGGCCAAGAATTATAAACACATTCTTTTCAGGAGAAAAGAATGCTGAATAATAATTTTTAAAAGGAAAATTATCGAGAGAAAATTCTCCAATCTTTTCAATTTTTTTGTTTGTAAGTTCCTTAGTTTTTGTGAGAAAGAAAGAAGTATCAGTTCCAAGAGGCATTGTTGGTTTTTTATTTATATTGAAAGTTTCTGGAACAGAAAGTGTTTCATTTTTTTTATTTGTATAGATCGCCCATCCTGTAAATCCTAGTCCCCCAACAATTATTAAAAAGATTAAAAGACCCATATTCACCACCTTTTAAAAAAAGGGAGTATAGAAACTCCCTTTTATTCTTTTTTCTCCTCTTTGTTTTCCTCTTTTTCCTCTTCTTCTATTTCGTCAAACTCTTCATCTTTTTCTTCAAGAAGGTTAACATCATCTTTCATTTTTACAAGGTTAACATACATTATTGTTAATCCTGCAGTCCAGCAAACAAGTATATAAGAAATTACTGTGAAACCTGCAATATAAAGTAGAATACCAAAAAGGAACGAAGAAAGATTTATTGCCCAGTTACCTGGTGTAAAGTTATGTATTGAGAAAAGGAATGGTGTTGTATATGAAGCGATTTTTTCAGCAAAATCGTATGCGGGGACTGGAGGAAGGAAATAAAAACCGTTTGACCAAATTTTAAGCCATGAACCATTGTTCCAAACGGATAGTGCCCATCTTGTGAGTTCAAATGAATATTTTAAAATTATTCCAAGTATCACTCCCCCGAGTGTTGACATTATACCAACTAAGCCGCCCCAAACCACAAGTCTCCATGGATGATCCCATACGAGAGAGAATATTTCAAATAGTGTATCAAAAGTATCAGATTTTGATGTTCCAGCTACCGCTGGTGATATGAAAAGTGAAACAAAGAAAATTATTATCAGATAAACTGTAAAAACCGCTCCAAAAATTATAGGAACTATTAAAAGTATTATGAAAAGTGGTCCGAAATATGGGATCCTTCCGATCAAACCAAAAATGAAAGCACCTATGAACATGAAAACGATTAGTATTAAAAGTGTTACGGGAGCGAGAAAAGAAGATTTCCAGAATTTGGAAGCGTATTTTAAAGATTCTTTCATCTCATAGAATTCGTTTCCTTTAAGTTGCTCAAAAGTGATCTTTGTGACAGCAGTTTGTGCATAGATGAAAAATATAAAATACAAAACAACTCCGATTATCCAGATTAACCATGAATACCATGCAAGTGTTGTTACACCAATTACCGGTACAGGGATAAATTTATATGTTTCCCATATTGTTTTGAAAGATGTTCCGTTTGTTATGAAGGCAAGATAACTAAAAATTGTATAGACTAAAGCCCCAAGAGAAATCGCTGACAACATAACGAACATCTTTTTGATCGATAGTCCCAATCTTGTACATCTGAAGAGATCTTTGTAGTTATAGTGAAGTTTTATCATAAAACCTCCTGTTTATTATTAAATTCATACTTTCATTGACCTCATTTAAAGTTTTTTTCGCTATCGTTTGTGCTTTTTTGCTGCCATTTTCCAATATATCATAAATTGTATCTGGATCACTTTCAAAGATTTTTCTTTTTTCCTGTAAAGGTTTTAAATATTCGATAATCTTTTCAGCACAACTATTTTTACAATCAACACAACCTAGATCGCCTTTTTCGCATGAGTTTTTAATTTGTTCTGTTTCTGTTAGATTAAAAATTTTATGGTAGGAGAATATGTTACAGATATCAGGATGTCCAGGATCATTTTTTCTTATCTTTGTAGTATCCGTAATTGAAAGTTTTACCTTTCTTTTAATCTCTTCTTCAGAATCCGCAATGTATATAGCGTTGTTTAAAGATTTTGACATTTTTTTACCATCTATCCCTAAAACCCTTGGAAATTGTGTGATCAACGATTTTGGTTCAGGAAAGATTTCTTTGTAAAGATTGTTAAACCTTCTTGCGATCTCTCGCGTGAGTTCAAGATGTGGAAGTTGATCTTCCCCAACAGGAACAGCGGTTGCCTTGTAACATAAAATATCAGCTGCCTGTAAAACTGGGTATCCTAAAAGTCCATAATTGTTTTCAGAAGTCATCTCAAGATCCCTTATCTGTTCTTTTAATGTTGGGTTTCTGTATAGCCATGATAATGGGGTTATCATCGAAAAAAGTAGATAAAGTTCGGAATGTTCTTTAACTGATGATTGAACAAAGATTGTTGATTTTTTTGGATCGATCCCTGCTGCAAGCCAATCAACAACCATCTGGAAAATGTTTTCCTGTATGGAATTTACATCATCATAGGATGTTGTTAAAAGATGCCAGTCGGCAATCTCAAAAAAACAGGTATATTCATCCTGCAAATTCACCCAGTTTTCAAGAGCACCTTTTAAATTTCCTATGTGAACTTTACCTGTTGGCCTAAAACCTGATAAAATTATCCCTTTCATAAAGCACCTTAATTTTTTATAATACTATTTTATTATTAAAAGTCAAGAAGATTTAGATTTATAAAATAGGTAACCCATTCCCAGAGACGAAAGAATAAAAAAAGTTGTTGATAAAAGAAATAATAGTTTTGGAGATGAAAATTTTAATATCAGATACCCTAAAGATGGAATAATCATTCCCCTGATTCCGGTTAAAAAGATGTGAACATTTTGAAATTGTGAAGAATCGTTTTCTTTTGCAAAATATATTGAAGATAGATCCCATATAACAGAAACAGCTGACATACTTATTGAAAAGAAGAGAAATGATATATATACAAAAATTAAAGGATTTGGAAATATGCTTGAAAATAGAAGGAAAAGGGGATAGAAAGAAAGTAAAAAAAAGGTTAAAGATGAATAAATAAAAAGGTTGATTCTATCAAGAAAGAATCCTACGAAAGGAAAAAATATTATATAGCCCAACTGTCCAAGAAAGCCTCTTATGAATGAGATTTTTGAATAATCAAGTTTTAAAACATCAACGAAATATACAGGTATCGCAGGAAGTATTATCAAATAACCGATGCCATATATGAAAAAAAATATTTCATATTTTGTAAAATCTCTATTTTCTTTCAATATTTTCAGAATTATTTTGAATGGCTGTAAAAAAGAAATTTTTTCTTCGATTTTTTTCTGTTTTATTTTTTTTATCTTGATCCTTGAATAAAAGAAACAACACAGAAAACCAGAAATTGCTGAAATCGAGAATAAAAGTTTGTATAGATTATCATTTATATCCAACAGTTTTCCTGAGATGTTTGAAACAATGAGTGTTGAAAGAACGGATACCGATGAAACTATTCCATAAACAAGGCCTCTGTTTTTTGGTGAAAAATTCAACTGCATTATGTTTGAAAAAAGAGGGTTCATAAAAGTGTTGAAAATATAGAAAACAGAGATTATTAAAAGAAAGAAGATTGAACTTCTTGTGATCAACATAAAAAGTAATATAAGTTTTCCAAAGAAAGCGATGATGAGAAAAAAATCATTTTTTCTTTTAAAATATTTACTTAAAAAATAAAAAAAGATCGAAAAAAGATTTGAAACCGGTTGTATCATAACAAGGATCGTTATCTCAAAAAGATTTCCAAACAATGTTTTTCTCAGGATGAACTCTTGCAAAAGCAAAACTCCCAGAGAGATTCCATTGAAAATAGAACCTATCAAAAGCAGGTAAAATGTGTGTTTTTCCCTTTTATCAAGTTTGATCAAATTTGTAATTTTCATAAAGTTCTAAAACCTTTTCATAAACTGTTCTCATCGCTGATGAATCGTAAGATAAATAATATTCAACGATTTCTTCTTTTTTTAGTGTGGTCTCTATCATAACAGCTGAGAAAAGAATTCCAACTGGATAATAGAACTCCATTTCACTTTTTTTATATTTTTCGTTCAAGTTGATTTTTTCACCTTTGAGAAGTTTTATGTAAAGATTTTTGGATTCATTATCTATTCCAGAATCTAAAAGGGAATGTCCAAGATGTGTAACGGTTGGTTCACAAAAAATAAGATTTTTTAAAATTTTATCAATTTTTTGAAGGTGATCCGTTAATCCCTTTAGATTTTTGATCATTTCAATCATCTCTTTTGCAACAGTTGAATTGGTTTGCAATACATCTTCTGATTCAAGTATTGAAAGATGGATAGAGATCAGATTAAACCTTACACTCGCATCGTAATCTTCAAGTAGGTAATATATTTTTGCCATGGAACCATACAGATTAAAATCGTAAGTATTTTCTTTTAGAAGTTCTCCATAAAGTGATAGAACTTTTAAATAGTTCTCTTTTTTCTTTTCTTGATCAATGATTTTAAAAATTTCCTCTCTGTTATCATTTTTCATTTTTTCTCCTGAGGTTGATTATTACAAATTTTAAAAGATATTTTGATAAAAAGGCAAAAAATAGTCCAACAAATATTGAACCGAGAAAGATGGGTTTTATATAAACTATTATATCTTCAAGTGATGTTACTTTTAGAAAAAAAATTTTTTTGTAGAGTATTAGAGAGCCTATCAGATAGTTTAAAAAAACGACAACAGGAATCACTGGAGGCAGAAACAGTTGTGTCGCTATGATGAGGGCAAGTTTGTTTACCTTTTTGAAAAGGAAAGCAGCAAAAAGTGAAAGTAAAGTTTGAAAACCATAGAGTGGTAAAAAACCTATAAATACACCGATGGCAAAACCGTTGGCAATTTCGTCTGCGGAAAGGTTTGAATAAATTAGATTTTTTATTTCACTTTTAATTTTTCGCAACATCACATTCTTTCATATGGAAGGAACAATCTTGCAAATTCATCCTGTGCATATCTATCGGTCATACCAGCGATGTAATCGCAGATAACTCTTTCCTTTCCTTCAGTTTCTATCTGTTCAACAAACTTTGGGGGAAGTTGCTTAACATCCTCAATATACGCTTCAAAGAGCTTTTTCACATACCTTTCCGCTTTATGTTGCATTTTCAGAACTTTATAGTGTTTATAAAGATTTTCATAAAGAAAGGTCTTTAACTCTCTGTTCTTTTTTTTCATCTCTTCAGAATAATCTATAAGTATTGGAGAATTTCGAACATCTTCTAATGTCTTTATGTTTCTTTTTTTGATGTTTTCAAGAGATGTTGTTATAACATCGTTTATCTGTTCTCCGATAAGTTCCCTTACGATTTCGTATCTTAGAATCTTTTCATTTTTTATTTTTTTATAAAACTTGTTATAACATTCTTTAAAAAGTTGGATATCGAGAAGATCTTTAACACTTATGAGTTCGGATTCGAGACCATCGTCTATATCATGGTTGTTGTAAGCAATCTCATCGGCAACATTAACTATCTGTGCTTCAAGTGAACTTGTCTTATCTGGTAGAAATTCTTGTAGGAGTGACGAATTCGGATTATCATAACTTGTATGATGTTTTATTATTCCCTCTCTCACTTCCCATGTTAAATTCAAACCTCTGTAATCGTTATATCTTTCCTCAAGAAAATCAACAACTCTTAGAGATTGTGAGTTGTGCTCAAAACCACCAAAATCTTCCATTATTTCATGTAGCGCTTTTTCACCAGCATGACCAAAGGGAGTATGCCCTATATCATGTGCAAGAGAGATAGCTTCAGCAAGATCCTCATTTAACCTCAGAGATTTTGCGATCGATTTTGCGATCTGGGCAACTTCGATCGTATGTGTTAACCTTGTTCTATAGTAATCACCTTCATGGTTGACAAATACCTGAGTTTTGTATTCAAGACGTCTGAATGCCTGAGAATGTATGATTCTATCTCTATCTCTTTGAAAAGGTGTTCGGTGTCTTGATTGTCCGATATCATACTTTCTCCCTTTAGATTCTGATGAAAGAACAGCGTAGGGAGCGAGTATTTGTTTTTCTTCTGCTAATAACTGATCAACCGTTTTCATAATTTTTATAAGAGGTTTGCACTATCTTTACTTCTAAATGCAAGTATGAACTCTTTTGCTTTTAAATATGCCTCATCCATTATCTTTTGTGAATATTCTGAAGGAATAGAATCTATTTCATTTTTGAATTCCTTTGTTGCAAATTTTATATCTTTACCATTATTTTCAGCCCAATTTTTCATTTTATTCATAAGATCAGGTGGAAGATTTCTGTGTGCTATGTTTTGCCATTCTGTTCCCACATTACCTTTTCTTATTCCACAATCAGCAAATTGACCGATTATATTCAAAGGAGTTCCGGTTATTCCATGTTGTGCAATACAAACGTTGTGTTTTTTTATTGCATTGTAAATATCAAGTGTTCTTTTTAAATCTATATGTACCTCTTCTCCCGGTTTATAGTTTCCATGTTTTGATCCATTGTTTATCGCAAGCAGTTGTGGAAAAACATTGTTCTTTAAAAGTCCCTCAATGTATTCAACCGCCTCTTCAACTGTTGTTATTTCCGCTTCCTGTCCAGTTGATTTTACTTCTCCAACTTCGGTTTCTAAACCGAATCCATTTTCGATTATCTGTTTTGCAAGGTATGTTGTTATCTTAATGTTATCGGGAATCTCATTGAACGAAGCATCAATAGCAAAGGATGTGAAACCTGCTTTTATCTGAGCATCAATAAGTTTTTTTGCTCCCTCTATACTTTTTTCACTCGTGTCCTTAACCGTTATATGATCAGCGTGGATAAAGAAAGGCATGGAATATTTATACCTATCCGCATAATCAAGAATCATGTTGACAAAATCTTCTGGAGTCTGACCAGTGTATCCACCTGATAGATCTCCCTCAGATTTCGCAAGTTCAAAACCCATTATCGAGTTCAACTCCTCACTTGCTTTCATAATACCTGGAACCACATGTTTTATTCTGATATTACACGCCATAATTATTACGGGAATATCTTTGATTTTCGAAAACATTTCTTTGCTCGAAATAAGGTTTATGTTGGATCTACTCCCCAATTTTTTTATTATGATATCGTTTTTGTATTTTGAGAAATCCATACAAACTCCTTTCTATTTGATTTATTTTTTTTTCATATTATAATATTGTATATAAAATAACACTTGAAGTCAATCAACAATTATGAATTTTAAAGATTTTATAAGAAAAAGTAATTTTCAAACACTTTTAACCCTTCTGATATTTATTTTGCTTTTATCGATACAATATTCAGAATACCTTTCGAAAAAAAAATCTTTTGAAAAAGAGTTTTTAAACAGATCACAGATAATTGCTAAAATAATCGATGGAACCTATAAAAATGTTTCTTCAAACATGGTTGAAATAGAAAAATTTATTTTTGATGAAATCTTTTCCGAGATCGATAAAACTGGAAGGATCTATCTTTCAGAAAAATTTTCTGATATTGATCTTAAAGAAAGAATTGAAAGTGAAGGGTTTTCTTTTTCTGAAAAAGCGAACAAAGATTCTTTTGTTGTCATATACAAGAAAGATGGCAAAAACATCTTCAGAATCTCAAAATCGAAGGAAAACTTTAAAACTCTTTCAAAAAAGGTTGGATTGAAAAAATACCTTGATGATCTATCTTCCCTGCCGGAAATAGAATACATCGTTTTCCAGGATAATTTCGGGATTTTTTATGCGTCATCCAATGTTAAAGAATTTAAAAGTATTTTTTTTGATTCGTTGATAATGTATTCCTTTATGGAAAAGGTTGATACTTTCAGGGTAACAACTTTTAAAGAAAAAAAGATATTTGAAATCATAAAACCATATGTTGATGAAAATTTGATCATGAGAATCGGTTTCGGAATGGACGATTTGGAGAGATTGAAAAAAAACAGTTTGACTAACTTTTTAACATATCTTTTGTTTACAATCTCATTGTATTTTCTGGTAGTACTCATTCTTTCAATCTATTCAAAGAATATTATTCTTTCACAAAGGTTGATTGAAGAGAACAGCGAAAAAATAAAAATCTTGTCTCTGGTTGATGAGTTCATTTTTATTGAAAATCTGGAAAAAAATATTCTTGATGATTTTGATGGGAAGTTTGAAAAGGTTTATAAGTTTTCACCACTCGAAATTGAACAGGTAAAGGATATATTTGAAAATTTTAAGGAGGTCAAAAATTTTCAGGTTTCCTATAAAGATTATAAATTTCTCGTTTCATCAACAAAAACTTCGGATAACAAAAAACTGGTTATATATATTAAGGATATAACAGAGTTTGAAAAATTGAAGGAAGAGAAGAAGATGATGGAATTTCAATCTAAACTTGGAGAACTTTCCTACAGGATTTCTCATGAGTTGAAAAATCCTTTAAATGGGATTTCAATAATTTTGCAGAGGATGATGAAAAGAGATGTTTTAGATGTTGAAGAGAGCGTTATGCTAAAGGATGCATTTGATGAGGTTGAACGGATGAACAAAAAGATCGTTGAATTTACAAGGTTTGCAAAACCTTATGATTATAAATTTGAAAAAGTTTCGTTGAAGGAAATTTTAGAAGATGTTGTTAGATCGTTGAAAATTTTTTTTGATGAAAAGAAAATGGATGTTAAAATTTATTTGAACGATGGTGATAGGTTTTTATCTGGAGATAAAGAGATGCTCAACATAGCATTCAAAAACATAATTCTGAATGGAATCGAAGCATCTTTTGAATATGGTAGATTAGATATAATAGTTGATTCATTTGAAGGGAAAATTCTGGTTCAGATTAAAGATTATGGTCAAGGAATTGATGAACAGGAGAGTAAAAAAATTTTTGATCTTTTCTACACAACAAAGGAAAATGGATCAGGTATCGGTTTATCGACCGCAAAAAGAATAATAGAAGATCATAATGGAAGTATAACTGTTGAATCAAAAAAGGGAGAAGGGACAACTATAAAAATAGTTATGGAGGAAATAAAAAATGGTTGAAATTTTACTTGTGGAGGATGAAAAGATTCAGAGAAAAAATTTGTCTGACTTTTTGAAAGGACTTGGATATAGTGTAAGTGAAGCTGAATCTGTTAAAACTGCTAAAGAATTTCTGAACAGGAAGAGTTACGATATAGTTATGTCAGATATGAAACTTGGTGATGGAAGTGGAAGAGAAATACTTGATTATATAAATGAGAACAAGATAAAAACATTCTTTATACTTATCACAGCATACTCATCGATCGAGGATTCGGTTTATATTCTTAAAAATGGTGGCTACGATTACATTCAGAAACCTGTAAATTTGGATGATCTACAGGTCAAGATTAAAAAAATTGAACAGATTATCGATGTTGAGGATGAGAACAAAATTCTTAAAGAAAAGGAAGAAATTTTTGAATTCGTCTATGAGTCGGAAAAGATGAAGGAACTGATCGAAAATGTAAAAAAGGTAGCAAACTCAAATGCGAATATTCTTATCATCGGAGAGAGTGGAACGGGAAAAGAGCAGATCGCAAAGATGATACATTCTTTCAGCAACAGAAAAAATAAACTCTTTGTAGCCGTAAACTGTGGTGCGTTAAATGAGAATCTCCTTGAATCGGAACTTTTTGGTTATGAAAAGGGAGCGTTTACCGGTGCTTATGAAAGAAGAAAGGGAAGGTTTGAAATAGCCCATAAAGGAACAATATTTCTTGATGAAATTGGAGATATCTCTCTGAATATGCAGGTAAAACTTCTTAGAGTTTTGCAGGAAAAAGAGTTTGAAAGGGTTGGAGGAAATGAAAAGATTAAGGTTGATGTTAGAGTGATTTCTGCAACAAACCAGGATCTTTTAAAATTGATAGAAGAAAAAAAATTTAGAGAGGACCTTTTTTTCAGGTTGAATGTGATTACATTGAAAATCCCGCCTTTAAGGGAAAGAAAGGAGGATATAGAGAGGTTATCTTACTTTTTTTTACAGAAGTATTCGAAAGAGAATAACAAGAAGTTTAAAGATTTTTCGAAAAGTGCATTGGAAAAACTCTTTAACTATTCATATCCTGGAAACGTAAGAGAGTTGCAAAACATTATCCAGAGAGCTGTGATTTTGGGAACAGGTGAAAAGATTCAGGAGAGAGACATCATTATTGAAAATCTTGAAACTCAAAAAAATCTTGAGTTTTCTGGTTCGTTCGATGAAATGGTATCAAATTTTGAAAGAAGGATCATTCTTGATGCTCTTAAAAAAAGTGATAACTCTGTGAAGGAAGCAGCAAACATTTTAAAGACATCCGAAAGAATAATAAGATACAAAATGAAAAAATATAATATAAACTCTTGACTTTTGTATCCTTATTGTATATAATACAATCAATGAAATCTGGAAAATTTTCCCATCACATAAAATTTTATAGAGTGGAAAGGCATTTATATGTTTGATTTTTTTGATCAGATTCTTATTAAAGAAAAACAAAAAGTCACAAAAGGAGGAAATGTGGCAACAAAAAAAGCTGGTTGTGCAAAAAAAACAACAAAAAAAGAAGCACCAAAAAAATCAACTAAGAAAAAATAGTTTGCTTCACTTGAAAGTTTTGAGGGGTATCATTTGATACCCCTTTTTTATTCTATTCTATATGTTTAAAATAGTTCCTGATATAATCGTTGAGAAAATCAAACAAAAGAGTTTTAAAGGAAAAGATCAGTTCTTTGTTTTTTTTGTTGATATAAAAGGTTTTACACGATTGACTGAAAATTTGATGAGAAATGATGTTAAAGGGAGTGAAACACTTTCAGATATAATAAATTTTTTCTTTGGTGAACTGATTAAAATCGTCTACAGATTTGGTGGAGATGTTTTAACTTTCGCTGGAGATGCATTTACAGCAATACTGGAAGAAGAAAAAAAAGAAAATCTACTTTTGATTATAGATTCGATACTAAAATTTTCTCGTGATAATGGTAAAATACAGACATCAAATGGAAATTTCGTTCTATCGGTTAAAATAGGTGTCTCGTTTGGAGATGTTGAATGGTCAATTTTGGGAGAGGATAAAAAGTTTTACTTTTTCAAAGGTGATCCAATCAATGTCGCAGCCAAGATGGAAAAACTCTGTGGTGAGAATGAATCGTTTTTTTCATACGAAGCGAAAAAATTTTTTGATGAAAATCTTTTTGTATGTTTTGAAAATGGTTACAGATATTTAAACGGAGATGACAATGTAAACTCGAACATAGATTTTGAAAGAAAAATTTTTAAAGAAGAGGAAATGAAAAAATTCTCAACTGTGGAATTACCGTCAGATTTTACTGGAGAATTCAGGGATGTGGCGTCTTTATTCGTATCGTTCGATAAACTTGAAGAAAAAGAGTATGGAGAATTTTTTCTAACTCTTTTCGAACTTACACAGTATTATAAAGGTTATTTTAACCTGATCGATTTTGGGGATAAGGGTGGAAAAGTTTTTATAATATTTGGAGCACCAAAAAGTTTTGAAAATGATCTTTTGAGAGGGATCAATCTTTTTTATGACAAAAAACTTGATCCTTATAGAAGCAGTATCAGATGTGGGTTAACCTATGGAAAAGTTTATGCAGGTTATGTTGGTTCTACCATAAGATCAACCTATACCGTACTTGGGGATAGAGTTAATGTTTCAGCGAGAATCATGGTTGAAAGTGATCATGGAGAACTCTGTGTTGATGAGTTCACAGAAAAACTAATTGGAACAAAATTTAAAACCATTTTTAAAACTGAAAAATTTCTGAAAGGAAAAAGTGAAAAGGAAAAAATTTTTAAAGTTTTGAACGATAGAATTTTTGAAGAAAAAATCTATTTTGAAAATGAAATCGTTGGAAGGGAAAATGAAATAAAAGTTATTGAGAATACATTAAAAAAAATTAGCGACGGTAGAAATGGTGGTGCTATATACATTTTCGGAGATGCTGGAGTAGGGAAATCGAGAATTATGTTTGAGATCATCTCAAGGAATAAAGATCTTTTTCAATTTTTGATATTTAAAAATGAAGATGTTGATAATGAAGAATTTTCTTCAATAAAAAAATTTTTATTTGATTTTTTCAAACAGGACAGATTTGTTTCAAAGGAAGAAAATTTAAGAAATTTTGATATGATCTTTGAAGATTTTAGAAAAAAAGATTTTAATGAAATGTTAAAAGAAAATTCTAAAGAAATTTTTAAATTCTTGTTAAATATTGCTGATACCGATTCCCCAATTTACAGATTCAATAAAAAACAGATCGAAGAGAGTATATTCTTTTCACTGAAGGAGTTTATAATATTTCTCAGTAATCTTAAACCTGTGGTCATCCTTGTTGATGATTTACAGTTTCAGGATAAAAGAAGTGATCAATTCTTTGAAATCCTTTCACGAGAAGTTTTGAACTATCCTTTCACTATAATAATATCATCAAGATATTTATCTGATGGAAGCAAAAAATTATTAAATTTCGATCAACAGTTTTCAGTTGAAATCATAGAACTCAAAAGTTTTGATTACAATAGTTGTAAAAATTATATTGAGAATCAATTGATATTTTCACCATCAGAAGAAACAATTAAATTTATTTTTGAAAGGACAGAGGGAAATCCATTTTTTGTCGAGCAGTTCTCCATTTATCTTTTTGAAAACGACTATATAAAAAATGAGAATGGAAAAAATGTCTTATCAGGAGAGGTAAAAAATATTCCATCAACTATAAGTTCAATAATCATAGCGAGGATCGATAGGTTGAATGAAGAATTAAAAAGTTTAATAGAGAAATCATCGGTAATAGGTTATGAAATCGAAAGAGAAATTTTAAAAAGAGTTTCAAGGTTGAAAAATTTTGACGAAAGAGTAAAAGAGATTGAAAGAGAAAATATTCTTTTAAAACTTAATGAACTAAAATTGATATTCAAACATTCTCTTATAAGGGATACAGTTTATAATATGATTCTCAAGAAAAAACTTAAAGAGTATCACAGTATGGTTGCAGAGATTATGGAGAAACTTTTTTATGAGGATGAAGAAAGGTTGAGTGATATAGCGTTTCATTATGAAAGAGGTGAGAATTATGAAAAGGCAAAAGAGTTTTACATAAAATCGGGAGATTATGCCCACAAAAAATTTCGATTATTTGATAGTTTAAAATTTTATGAAAAATCTTTAAATTATGCTTACGAATCATCCGATAGAATATTCATCAGATCAAAACTTTATAGAATTAAATTTATACTCGGAATGTGGCAAGAGGTAAAAAATGATTACGAACAACTACTAAACGAAATAGCAGAATATGGTGATGATAAATTAAAATCTGAAATTCTAAAAGATTATGGTGATCTTCTTTTTCAGATGGGATTCTATGATGAGTGTCAAGTGTATCTTGATAAATCCTATGAAGTTTTTGCCAGGTTAAACAATAAAAAAGAACTTGCTGATATTTTAAGTATAAAAGCACAAATATTTTGGAGAAAAAACGAATTTAAAAAAGCAATCGAGTATTGTGAAAAAACAAAAGAATTCGTTGAACAAGAAGATGATCCTGAAACTTATGCTAATATATTTTTAACAAAAGGAAATATTGCAAAAGATATGGGAGATTATGATGAAGCAATAAAAAATTATGAACAAGTTATAGGAATTGCTCAAGATAATAACATTCTTCTGACTTTAAGTTCTGTCTATGGAAATCTTGGTTTGATTTACTGGATGAAAGGTGAATTTGATAACGCATTATCAAAATATCTTAAATCAGAAAAAATATTAAAAAATGTAAATTCAAAATCTTCTCTTTCTTATCTTTATGGTAATCTTGGAGCTTTATACTATTCTATGAAAGAATATCAAAAAGCAGAAGATTTTTTTATGAAACAGCTTAAAATTTCAAGAGAGTTGAACGACCGAAAGAGTATAAGAATTGTTTTGAACAATCTCGGAGGAATCGCGAATATTAAAGGTGATTATTCTTCTGAAAGTGAGTTCTATAAAGAATCCTTGCAATTAGCTGAACAGTTAAATGATCGACTCGGGAAAAGGACAGTTTTATCGAACCTTGGTCAATTGTATGCTTTACTTGGAGATTTTGATGTTGCTCAATCTTATCTTAAAGAGAGTTTGAAAATATCTGAAGAGATTAATGAAAAAAAAGGAATTGCTTTGAACCATTTTTATCTTTCTCATAGTTATCTATTGCAGAATCTTCTTGATGAATCTTTAAAGCATATAGAAAAATCTATTGAAATTTTGAACGAAATAAAATTAACTCAATATTATTACATCGCCCTGCTTTTAAAAGCAGAAATTCTTATTAAAAAAAATATGATAGAAGATGGTATAAAACTTATAAATGAAGGAATTGAATTCTTTCAAGATAGAAAAGAGTATTCGGAAAACTTTGTAAAAAGTACCCTTTTAAAACTTATTTATGTTTGTAAAGATGAAAACGAATTCATTAGCGAATGTAATAAATTACTTTTGCAATATGATGAGGAAAATATAAAAGGGGAAATATATTATGCTTTGTTCAAAAAAACTGGTAAAAAAGATTTTAGAGTCAAAGCGTTCGATATATATGAAAAATTGTATGAAAAATTTAAAAACTATTTAAACTTCTTAAGATTGGAAGAGTTAAAAGAAACATAGTTGAAAAATTTTTTATATATGATATATTTACCTTCTAAAAAGGAGATTTTTTATGATGTCTAAATTGAGAAAAAATATGACCATAGTGTTTGTTATAGTTATACTTTCCTTTGTTTTGTTTATCTTTCTTGATTGGGGGATGAACCTTGCGTCATCAAACAATCCTGAAAGGGGTAACTTTATAGCAAAAGTTAATAAAACAAAAATAACTTATAATCAGTTAAACGATGAATTTCTAAAGTTAAGAAAAAATTATCTTGCAAACACCAACAGAACGAGTTTGGATCAACAAACAGAAAATCAACTTCTCGATCAGGCGTTCAACCAATTGGTAACAAGAATAATTTTTGATGATGTAATAAAAAAATATAACTATACTTTTGATCAGCAAGAAATTTTGGATATACTTTACAATGTCCCACCTCAGGAAATCAGAAACGATGAAAGGTTTTATAAAGATGGAAAATTTGATTATCAACTCTATCGGCAGATCATAGATGATCCTAACAATGCTGAGTTTAAAATTTCATATTACAAACAAATAGTGGAGAATCTTCCAAAGGTTAAGATACAATCTGATCTCGTTTCTGGAATAAAGATACAGAATGATGAAATCGGAAGATTGATAAAATTGAACGAAACAAAAATACAGGTCGAATATGTAGTTGTTCCAACGGTTATAGATGTTCCACCAACAGTTTCAGATGAAGAAGCAAAAGAATATTTTGAAAGAAAAAAATATATTTTCCAAAAAGATCAACAGGTTGTTATTTCATATATTGAAATACCAAAAACTCCTTCTAGTGAAGATGTTTTAAATGCGAAAGAGAATATCGAAGGACTTAGAAACGATATTTTAAATGGGAACCTAACATTTGAAAAAGCAGCACAACTCTATTCTGATGATTATGGTTCAGCAGCAAACGGAGGATCACTTGGATATTTTAAGAAAGGACAGATGGTTAAAGAGTTTGAAGATGCAGCTTTCAATTTAAAGGTTGGAGAGATTTCAAAACCTGTTAAAACTGTGTATGGCTGGCATCTGATTAAAGTTGATGATGTTAAAAAAGATTCAATTAAAGCAAGTCATATTCTTGTTAGAACTCTACCATCTTATGAAACCGTTTCTTCAATAAAACAGAGATGTGATAACCTCTTGAACAAAGTAAAAGATGAAGGTTTGGAAAAGATTGCAGAAAAAGAATCTTTACAAGTATACACAACAAAGCCTTTTAATCCTGAAGATGGTTATCTGTCAGATTTTGAAAACCCTCAAAGGATAATAAATTTTGTAAAAAGTTCAAAGGAACAAGATGTTAAGGTGATTGATCTTCCCGATAGATTTATCATAGCAAGGATAGACAACAAAAATCTTTCAAAAGATGTAAACTTTGAGGATGTTAAAGAACAGGTAAAAAATTATATGATTGGGAAAAAAAGAAAAATTATGTCTGCGTTAAAATTGTCCCAGTATGTTGATCAGATCAAAAGTGAGAACTTATCACTTGAAAATTTTGCAAAAAAGAATAAACTTATTTATCATAAAACAAAAGAACAAACGATCTCTGAAAAGTTACCTGATGTTGATAACCAGTATCAATTTTTTGGTGCAGCTTTTGCATCAGAGGTTCAAAAAGTTTATTATCTGACTGGGGAAAATAATGGATATATTTTCAAGGTTTTGAAGATTGAAGAACCAAATAAGGAAAAAATACAGGAATATTATACAAAATATTTTCAAGCATTACATCAGGCAAAACAACAATCTGTTATAAACGATTGGATGAACCAGTTGAGAAAAAAATATAGAGTGACAGATTATAGATAAAAACTATGGCGGCATAGCTCAGTGGGTAGAGCAGAGGAATCATAATCCTCGTGTCCGGGGTTCGAGTCCCTGTGCCGTCATTTTTTAAATTATGGAAAATTTAAAAGAAATTTTATCTGAACTTTCAAGAGGTTGTGTCGATATACTCCCTGAAGGTGAACTTGAAAAAAAACTTATCATTTCCCAAAAGGAAAACAGGCCTTTAAGAGTAAAACTTGGGATAGATGCTTCGGGACCTTATATACATCTTGGTTTTACAATACCGCTTAGAAAATTAAAAAAATTTCAGGAATTCGGTCATACAGCAGTTTTAATTTTCGGAGATTTCACTGGTAAAATAGGAGATCCAACAGGTAAAAATAAAACAAGACCTCAACTTTCAGATGAAGAGATCAAAGAAAATCTCAAAAATTATAAAGAGCAGGTTTTCAAAATACTTGATCCAGAAAAAACTGAAATAAGGTTGAACGGAGAATGGTCTGATAAACTTTCACCACAGGAGATAATTAAATTATCATCAAAGATGACTGTAGCAAGAATGCTTGAACGGGATTATTTTGATCAAAGGTATAAAAATGGAATTCCAATTTCCCTTCATGAGTTTTTGTATCCTTTGTTTCAGGCATACGATTCTGTTGCTGTCAGGGCGGATATTGAACTTGGTGGAACTGATCAGAAATTTAATCTACTTCTGGGAAGGGAAATCCAGGAAGAGTATGGATTACCCGGTCAGGTGATAATGACTTTACCACTTCTTGAAGGTATTGATGGCATAAGAAAAATGTCAAAATCGTACGATAACTATGTTGGAATAACTGAAACTCCAACTCAAATATTTGGAAAATTGATGTCAATACCTGATAACCTAATAACAAAATATATGTTGCTTACGACAGATATTCCAGAAGAGAAAATAAAACAGTACGAAAATGAAATGAAAGAAGGAAAAAACCCAAGAGATTATAAAGTTATTCTCGCTAAAAAAATTGTTGAGATGTATTACTCAAAAGATGAAAGTGATAGGTGTGAAGAGGAATTCAATAGAGTTTTTCGAGAAAAAGGTATTCCAGATCAAATGCCTTTGATAAAAGTTTCAGAAGATGATAAGGAGATTAAAATTACAAATTTTTTGAAGAAATATAACCTTACAGATTCAACTTCAGAAGCGAGCAGAATCATAAAAGGAAAAGGTTTGAAAATCAACAATAAAATAATAGATGATTTCAACTACATCTATACTCCACAAAAAGGTGATATCATTCAGGTTGGGAAGAAAAAATTTGCAAAAATTGATTAGAACTCTATTCATCATTTTTCTATTGTTATATATCCCCATTCATTCTGAACAGTTAACTTATCGAGTAAGAATGGATTCATTTTCTGGAACAAGTGTTATAGACGATTATGTATTGGGTGATACTCTGTATGTAAGTATAAAAACGAACATCGCTTTTGGTTTAATAAGGATTGAAAATTTAGGTAAGATAAACATCAAGGAAAAGAAATCAATTGAAATAGCTTCAAAATATAACAGGGCTGGAGTAAAAAGTGATGGAACTATAAGATTTTTAGAAAATTCTATTGAAACATTCCTCACTGGAGAGAAGAAAAAAGTTTATGATAAATTAAAGTATGAACCAAACGATTGGCTTTTACTTCCATTCTTTTTTAAATATTATGAAAAAGATGTTTACAACTGTTCTATGATACATGGAGATTTTGAATTGAACAAAACAGTGTTTAATGATACAATATTCTGGAAAGATGAAAAAAACAGTATAATTATAAAATTGGCTGACAAAAGGTTTGTTTATTTGAAAGCGGGAAAAATTTTGATGGAGATCTACGGTGAAAAATGATATAAAAGAAGAGATTATAAAGTTAAAGAAAGAGAAAAATTTTACCATAATAGCACACAACTATCAGATCGGTGATGTTCAGGATATTGCAGATTTTGTAGGGGATTCCCTTGAACTCAGTAGAATAATTAAAAATGTAGAGAGTAAAAATGTGATCTTTGCAGGTGTAAGATTTATGGCTGAAACAGCAAAAATTCTTTCACCGGAAAAAAACATAATACTTCCGGTTCCATCTGCAGGTTGTGAGATGGCTGATATGGTTGATATTGAAGAAGTTAAAAAAATTCAGAAAGAAAACCCTTTCGCAAAAACTGTCTCCTATGTTAACACAACTGCACTTGTAAAATCAATATCAGATATCTGCTGTACTTCAGCAAATGCAATAAAAGTTGTAAACTCTTTGGATGCAAAAGAAATAATTTTTTTACCTGATAAAAACCTTGCATCCTATGTAAAAAGAAACACGGATAAAAAGATTATAATCTATCAAGGTTTTTGTTATGTTCATAATCAATTCAATATTTTTGATATTAAAAGAGCGAGAGAAAAATATCCAGATGCTGTAATCATGATACACCCTGAAGCTCCAGAAGAGGTTCAACTTTTGAGTGACGTTATTCTTTCAACTGGTGGAATGATAAATTATCCAAAAGATAGTAAGAAAAAAGTTTTTGTTGTTGGAACTGAAGAGGGGTTGATATACAGGTTGAAAAAAATCTATTCAGATAAAATTTTCTATCCTTTAAGAGAAAAACCTAAGGCACTATGTAAAAATATGAAAAAAACTACAGTAAAAGATATTCTTTTGTCTTTGAAAGGAAAGGGAGGGGAAAGTATCTCTGTTGAAGAAGGTATAAGAGTTAAAGCGTATAAAGCTATAGAAAGGATGTTGGAGATAAAGTGAGAATCTTAGAAGTTGAAAATAAAAAGGATTTAAAAAGGTTCATAGATTTTCAATATTCTTTATATAAAGATTGTAAATTTTTTGTCCCACCTTTGAGGGATGATGTGCTGAACACTTTGACAAAAGAAAAAAATCCAGCATTCAAATATTCTGATGTTAAAATATGGATGGTCGAAGATAGAAAAAAAATTTTGGGTAGAATAGTTGGAATAATCAATAAAAAAGAAATAGAAATATGGAAAAAAAATATTGGAAGGTTCGGGTGGGTTGATTTTGTCGATGATTTTGATGTTTCTTCTTTACTTTTTTCAACATATGAGGATTGGTTGAGAAGTAATGGTATCTTTGAAAGTCATGGACCGATGGGATTTACCGATCTTGATCCTGAAGGAATGTTGATAGAAGGTTTTGGTGAACTTGGAACTCTGCCGATGATTTACAATTATGAATATTATCAACAACATATGGAAAAACTTGGTTACGAAAAGGATATAGATTGGGTTGAGTTTGAGGTTATGGTTCCCAAAAAGATTCCCGAAAAAATTTTAAGGGTTAACGATATAGTAAAAGAAAAGTTAGGAATAACTGTTCTAGAAACGAAAAATACAAAAGAACTTAAAAAGTATGCATTAAATATTTTTGAAATATTGAATGAATCGTATTCCAGTTTATACGGTTTTGTTCCCCTTGATAGAGAACAGATGGAAATGTATACCAATCAATATTTTGGATTCATAAATTCAGATTATGTGAAAATAGTTGTTGATAAAGATAAAAATCCTATAGGATTTGGAATAGCGATGCCATCTCTCTCAAAAGCGCTGCAAAGATCTAACGGGAAAATTTTCCCATTTGGTTTCATTCATCTTTTATGGGCTCTCAAGTTTCCAAAGAAAATAGATCTTTATCTGGTGGCTGTAAAGAAAGAATATCAGGATTTCGGAGTTAACGCTCTTTTGATAACGGAAATAGCAAAATCATGTATAAAAAACAAAATAATTTCTGCGGAAACGAGTGGAGAACTTGAAAACAATTTCAAGATCCAATCTTTTTGGAAATATTTTGAACATAGACAACATAAAAGGAGAAGATGTTTTCATAAGTATTTAAATTAGAATCAAAGATATGAAAAATCTCTTATCAAAACAATTTTGGGATGAAAAGTATAACAAAGATAAAATCGATGATCAGATTTATATTTCAAAGTTTTCCAAATTTTCAAGATTGCTTTCTCCCTATATTAACGAGATAGTTTTAAAAATTATCTATGAAAATTTAAAAGGTGAACAAATTAAAAAGATTGTTGAAATAGGTTCAGCACCAGGATATTTTATATGTGAACTTGCAAAAGAGTTAAAATCTATCCCTTTCGGAATAGAAATTTCTTCAACAGGATATGAGATGAACAAGAAGGTATTTCAAATGAAAGGTTACGATGAAAGAAATGTTATTTTCGCTGATTTTTTCTCTCAGATGATTGATAGATATGAAAACTTTTTTGATCTTGTTGTTTCAAGAGGTTTTATAGAACATTTTGATGATCCTGAACAAGTGTTAAAAAGACATCTGAAGATTTTAAATAAGGATGGATACCTTGTTGTTACAGTTCCAAACAAAACAGGTTTCAATAAAATGGTGGCAAGTTTTTTCAATGAAAAATCGCTTGAAGGTCACAATCTTGAAACAATGAAACTATCTTTTTTTAAAAATTTTGCTAAAAAAAATCATCTAAAAATTTGCTTTTTAGGTTACGCAGGTATTTTCGATCTTTACCAGTTCAATCCCTCAAAAAAGAAAAGAAAAATTTTTGATCTTCTGATGAAAATTCAAAAAATTCTATATATTTTTTACAGATTAAAACCATATTCTTTGAATTTCGATTCAAAATTTTTTAGTCCTCTTGTAGTTTTTATAACAAGGAAATGATCTTTAAGACTATCCTATGAATATTTTTGAATTAACACTCTGAATATGCTTTAAAAATTTTTGAATAACTTCTTCGAGTTTAATTTCATCAAAAGGTTTTTCAAGGTAATCGTCAAAATATTCAGATTTTATATTCGTTGAACCACTTATACCGATTATATATAGATTAGATTCACATTTGTATTTTTTAGCAATCTCCAACCCACTGATATCATTGAGTTCTATATCAAGAAAAAGAATCGAATATTTGTTTTCTTTAATCTTTTGAATAGTGTCTGCTCCATTTAGAGAAAAATCAACAATAAAATTATATTTTTCAAGAAGTTTTTTTAAAATTTTACAATTGGTTTCAATATCATCAGCGATGAGAATTTTTATGTTTTCGTCTGGTATCCTGTATTTTATTTTAGGTTCATCATCTACCAATTTTTTTAGACCAATTCTGACAAGTGTTCCTTTGTTTTTTTGACTCTCTATTTGAATGTCTCCGTTATGTGATGTGATTATTTTTTTGACTATATACAAACCAAGACCGGTTGATTTTTCACCATCAGTTGGTTTTGATTTTGCTGTTTGATACTTATCAAAAATCTTTTCAAGATCATCTTTATCCATTCCTATACCTGTATCTTTAATTTCTATAAAATTGTAAAAATCTTTAGAATACAAGGATATAAAAATTTGTCCACCTTTTGGTGTGTACTTTATAGCGTTTGATAAAAGGTTTTCGATTACCGAAATCATTTTGTAAAGATCTACTGAACTATAAAAATTTTCTTCTGTTCTATTTATACTTATTTTTATTTCTTTTTTATCAGCGATATTTTTTAAAATTTTTATGGAATGTGAAACAATTTCAAATAAATCCTTTTTTTCAAGTTTTAAATCAACCTTACCAGATTCTATTGAAGAAAAATCTAAAAGTCCATTCACAAGGGATGCCATGAAAGAACTTGCTGTATGAATTTCATTTATCATCTCTTTTTGTTCATTTGGACCGTTGAAATTTTCGAGTAGAAATTTAGAAAAGTTGATTATGCAGTTAAGTGGATTTCTTAAATCATGTGCAACAGTTCCCAGAATAATATTTTTTTGTTCGTTTATGGTTTCAAGTTTAATTTTCGTTTTGATTAAATCTCTTTTTGAATCGAGAAGTTGATTGTTTAGATCTTTTATTTCATCTAACAGGTTTTTTGAAACTTGATTCTCTTTTTTGACACTATTTTCTATATTTTGTAAAAAACTCTTTTGTTTTTCAAAATCTTTTAAAAATTTTTGTATTGTTTTTATTCCAGAACAAAAAGATTCGAAACTGGAATAAACCAAAATTATTATTTCATCTTTATTCTTAATTCCCGAAAACTTCAATGTTTTAAAGCCGTCAAGCATACAGTTGATTTCAAGATCTGCAGAAAAACCATTTTTTTCTATATTTTTTATGAAATCGTTAAACCTTACTCCTTCATCTTTCAATATCAGATCGTATATATCAAAAGGTCCAATCTCTATATTTGGTTCATCAAGAATATAGTAATAGTTTTTGTTAATCCTTTTGATGAAAAAGTATCCTTCTCTGTTAAAAGGTTGTTTAAACATAAAAATTTTCCCTTACTATATTTAAACAATCTTTGCAATCTTTAGCACAAAAATCTGCTCCTATTTTTTTGTATAGAGTTTGGTCGTTGTTGAAAGGATAACCTCCCACAATTATTTTTAATTTTGAAAGTTGTTTTTCGTTCTTAATCTTTTCGATAAGTTTTTCTGCACTTTTTATGTTGAAAAACATTGTTACAGAGATTGCCAGAAGATCTATATCTCTCTTTATCAAGATATCGATTATGCTTTTGTCTGGAGTGTTTGCTCCCAAATAGGTGGTATCCCAGCCTTTGTATTCAAGTATATCTGTGATCATTCTCAAACCTATTTGATGTAGTTCATTGGAAACACATGATGAAAGTAATTTAAGACCATGTTTTTTTGATTTAAAAATATATTCGTAAAGGTTTGACATTATGAATTCTGTTATAGATGTTGCGAGATGTTCTTGTGCTACACTGATTTTGTTTGTTTGCCAAAGATAACCGATCTTATGTTGTGCATTTTGGAGTATATTTATATAAATGTCCTCTAAAGAATACCCATTTTTTATTTTCTCTTCTATATATTTTTCAGCATCTTTCTTTTTACCTTCAAGGATCAATGATAAATATTTTTCAGATTCTTCGTTTTCATTGATTTTTGAAAAAATTGTTCTTTCGTTTAAAAAGAATAAAGCATCGTCTATATACTCACTAACAATTTTAAAACTTTCTTCGTTCAAAAATGATTTAAAAGTATTTTTTATCGCTTTTAAATTTACAAGTAGATCCTTCCTTGATAAGTTTATTGAAGTGAAAAGTTTATCACACCAGAGAATATATGAAATAAAATTTTTTTTACTTTCCAGTTTTATTGAGTTTGATAAAAAATACAGATGATATTTTATATCTTCAAGTGATTTAATTTTTTTATAATCATCAAAATTTTTCACATTTTCAATTTGAAGATGGTTGTCTAATATTTGCTCAGATAATTGCTCTATATTTTTTTCTATAAAATTTGAGATTTCATCGTTAAAAATCATAAAACCTCCTTTGAAAAATATATGAGCAATTTCTGTGCTAAATTTAAGTTGTTAATTATTTGCTGGATAACAAGAAAACGGAGTGAAAGGGTGTAATAAATTTGTTACATTGTAAATAAAAATTTACATTTATAATTTTAAAATCTTGTGAATTTTATCATCATATTTAATAAAATAATATCCGGAGTGAAAATCTGAAAAATCAACAAGATTTTCTCCTTCACTCAATTTAAAACTTTTGAGTTTTTTCCCTGAAATGTCAAAAACTTCGATAACGGTTTTTTGTAAACTGTTTATTTTTAAAAGTCCATTAAGAGAATAATCAAAATTTGAAATTTGATTTTCAACGATAAAACTCTTTTTATAAACTGTTTCTCCTTTAAGATCTTTTAAAATGATAAGATATTCACCGGGTTCGTCTTTTAAATAGAATTTAAAAGATGTTCCAGAGATTTTTTCATATTGAATCTCAACTGAATTTTTTAAAATAGTAAGAGAACCTTCGAAATATGCATTTGAAATGATTGTTAACAAAATTTTATTTTGTTCTTTATCAAAAGAGGATGTAAAAAAATACTCTGATATTCTTGAAGTTATCGGAGTTATCGATAAATCATATTTGAAACCGTTTACAAGTGCAATCTTTATTATTGAATCTGTTGGGTAACCGGCTTTTATCTGGGTTTGGGCTCTTTGAAATGGAAAAGTTAAAAATGTTGTCCTAAAGAGATTGTTATCTAAATGTGTTCCCGCAATCCTTAAAGTTCTAATATAAAACGCAGTATCTGTAAAAGAATCAACGATCGATACAACATCTGGTTCATAACCTGTTGATGGCCTGATAATGTTAAAAGTATCAAGAACAGGATTTGTTCCCCAAAATGAATTCAGAGAGCCATAGAAAGTGTAATATGGTTGTGAGTCACTATATAGATCGATTCCAAAATATTTTTTTAAAAAAAGATTCCCTATACCATATTGTTCTGCAAGGTTTAGAGAGGACATGAAAAGGTTTCCACCGAAATCAAGAAAAGTTGAGATATTTACAGTGTCAGTTGTTGTTATGGGATAATCAACAGTATCTGTATACCAGAAGACGGAATTATATTTTAGAAGTGTTCTATATGAAGGGCCATTTGTTGAAACGAATATGGTATCAAAATCGACCATTCGACTAAGTGCTCTCTGAACTGGTGTTGCTATCGTATCAGTTTTGTCATCAACAACAAGTAACGTTTTCGCAAACCCGAAAAATCTTAAAACATCTTTTAAATAGGCTGCTCTGACAATTTGATTTTTTGTTGAATCTGGAAGGTTTCTCGATGTTCTTGTTGAAAAGTATGAGAATGCTCCAAGATCCACTGTTTGTAAGAATATTCTTCCCCTGTAGTATCTTTTTGATTCGGGTGGTGTATAAGCTGTAGCTGTTGATCTATAAAGTTTGTTCGAAGAATTGAAGTACAGAACTTTATAATAATTTGGTTCGGTTAGGCCAGTATTATTTGTGAAAAGGAAATCAACTCCTGAATCGGAAACTGAGTAAGCAGGATAAGTGAATGTAAAATCTCTTGTAAAATTATAGGCTGGGTCTGTCCTTAAAGTATCGATTCCACGTGAGGGTATTGATGTTATTGTCGTATCGTTAAAATATGCATAAACAAAAGATCTAAAATAATGTTGAAGATATTCCATAAAATTGTTTCCCTCAAAATAGATGCAACCACCACTATCAAGATATGCAGCCATAAGTCCAACTTCTTGTGATGTAAACATCTGATCCCTTGAAAGTATTGGATAATGACCTGTTACTATGAAAAGTGCCTGATAATTTCTTAACTGTTCGAATCTTGTGGGAAGTGTTTCACATATAAAAAGGTTTACGTTGGTTGTGTACCCTAAAAAGTTTAGAGCTTTTGCAACATTGTATTCATAACCTATATATTGCCCTGCTCGATCAGGATTTTCAAATGTTGCACCATAATCGTTATCCCAGAGATAAAGTTTTATGTTTTTAAAATTTTGAGATGACAAATGGTAAGGGAAAAATAATATCACAACTATCAAAATCAAACAAACTATGTTAATTTTTTTCATATGATTCTCCTTTCCCTGATAAAATTTTATAAAAAATTTTTCGATTAGTCAATATCAATATTTTTATTTACTTTTTTTAAGATTTTATTATAATAAAAATATTTTTGGAGTTTTTATGGAAAAGATATATGATTTTAAAGAGTGTGAAAGAAAATGGAATTCAATTTACGAGGAAAAAAAGCCTTTTAAAGCGAATATTGATTATAAAAAGAAACCTTACACCATAGTTATTCCACCTCCAAATGTTACAGATGTTCTACATCTTGGACATGCTTTCAACAACACCATCCAGGATATACTTATCAGGTACCACAGAAATAAAGGTTACAATTCATTGTGGGTTCCTGGAACGGATCATGCTGGAATAGCAACTCAGGTTGTTGTTGAGAGAAAATTGAAAAAAGAAGGGAAAAAGAAAGAGGATCTTGGGCGAGATAATTTTGAGAAAGAGGTTTGGAAATGGGCAGAGGAACATAAAAATATTATTTTGAATCAATTGAAAGCTCTTGGTGCAACATGTGATTGGGATAGGACAAAGTTCACTCTTGATGAGGATATGTCAAGAACAGTTTCTTTTGTGTTTAAAAGACTTTATGAAAAAGGATATATTTATAAAGGAAATTATATTGTTAATTGGTGTCCGAGATGTCATACAGCTTTATCTGACGAAGAGGTGGATTATACTTCCAAAAACGCAAAACTTTATTATATAAGATATCCGTTCAAAAATAAAGATGGATATATCGTTGTAGCTACAACACGACCTGAAACGATGCTTGGTGATACTGCTGTTGCAGTTAACCCTTCAGATGAAGCAAAGAGTAAACTTATAGGTGAAACTGTTATAGTTCCTCTAATAAACAGAGAGGTTAAAATCATCGGTGATGAATTTGTAGATGTTAATTTTGGAACCGGTTTTGTAAAAGTTACACCTGCACACGATCCAAACGATTTTATAATGGGAGAAAAACATTCTCTTGAAAAAATAGTTGTTCTCGATACCAAAGGTTTTGTTAATGAAAATGGGGGCAAATATAGAGGTCTTGAAAGATACAAAGCTCGTGATGAAATAATAAAAGAACTTGAAAGTTTAAATCTATTGGAAAAGGTAGAGGACTATGAACACTCTGTTGGAGAATGCTATAGGTGTAAAACTGTTGTTGAGCCATATCTTTCAGAACAATGGTTTGTTAGAATGGATGAACTCGCAAAACCAGCACTAAAAGCTTCTCTTGAAAAAGAGTTAAAATTTTTTCCTCAAAGATGGCAAGGCGTTTACAATCACTGGCTCTCAAACATAAAACCATGGTGTATCTCAAGACAGTTATGGTGGGGGCACAGAATACCTGTTTATTACTGTGAAGAATGTAAAAAAGAGATTGTTTCTGTTGATAAAATCGATAGGTGTCCTGATTGTGGAGGAAATGTTCATCAGGATGAAAATGTGCTTGATACATGGTTTTCATCTTGGCTCTGGCCTTTTGCAACACTCGGTTGGATCGATGGTAAAGAGGATTTTAAATATTTTTATCCAACAAAGGTTATAGTTTCGGCTTCGGAAATTTTATTTTTCTGGATCGCAAGGATGATAATGGCCGGACTTGAGTTTACGGGAAAATTGCCTTTTGAAGATATTTATATTCACGGAACGATTCGAGATAGTCGTGGAATAAAAATGTCAAAATCTCTGGGAAATGGAATAGATCCTTTGATTATTATAAATAAGTTTGGTGCTGACTCATTAAGATTCACTCTCGTTTTTATGTCTGGACAGGGAACGGATCCTAAGATATCTGAAAAATCTTTTGAACTTGGAAGAAATTTTGCCAACAAAATCTGGAATGCGACAAGGTTGATTTTAGGTCAAAATGAGAATGAAATAATAGTAGAAAAAGAAACAAAAGATGAATTTGATAGATGGATTTTACATTTACTTTCAAAATTTGAAAATGATTTTCAAAATTCAGTTGAAAATTATAGATTGTCGGATGGTGCTGAGTCATTATATAACTTTTTCTGGAAAGAATTCTGTGATTGGTACCTTGAAATTATGAAAATAAAAATGAAAGGAAATAGAAACGCTCTATTCGTTTTAAAAAGATTTATAAGAAATCTCAATCCCTATATGCCATACATCTCTGAAGAGATAAATTCGCTTTTAGGTTCGAAAAAAATGATACATCAGGAAGAGTATGAATGTTTTGAATTTTTTGATGAAACGAGTTTTAAACTTGTCGAAATGTTGAAATCTTTGATAGTTTCAATCAGAAACCTTGTTCAGGAAACTGGAGTGAAGAATATCTTTATTAGGTATGATGGAAAAGATTTCAATTTTTTAAAGGAAAATGTTGAACTGATAAAAAAACTTACAAAAATCGAGAGTATCGAATTTAAGGATAATATACCAAAAAATGTTGTTGCAAAACCTTTTGAAGAGGGAATAGTTTATATAGAATCGAAAGATATATCAGATATTGGGTCATTTATTAATAAACTTGAAAAAGAGAAACAAGAACTTGAAAAAGAGATCGAAAAAAACGAAAAACTTTTAAAGAATGAAAATTTTCTGAATAAAGCTGATAATGAAGTAATAGAAGAAACAACACGAAAAATAGAAGAATTCAGATTGAAACTCGAAAGGGTAGGGGAAATCCTGAAAGGTCTGAAATGAACATAAACATAAGAAAAGGCATCAAAGTATTCCTTTTTATAACAATAGTCATAAGTACACTTATTCTGATTCTAACAATATCGGATGAAACCTGGAAATATTTGAAAAGTATAAGACCTCATTATTTTCTTTTTACTTTACTTGTTCTGATTTTATACTACTATCTTGATGGGGTAAGAGTAAAATATTTAGCAAAAGGTCTTGGGTATAACATCTCAGTTTTTACGGGTATAGAGGTTGTTGTATCAGGAATTTTTCTTGCTGCTGTTACACCTTTTCAAACTGGAGGGTTTCCAGTTCAGGTTTACTACCTTAAAAAGAATGGAATACCTTATGGAGAAGGAACACTTATTTTGTTTATGAGAGGAGTTCTTGCGATAATTTTTCACATCTTTGCTCTTCCGTTCATTTTTCTCACATACTCTTATCTTTTAAAAAATAGTATTGTAGAATGGATAATAAAATACATTATGATACTTTATCCTTTGATGTTGTTAGTTTCTATTTTGATCTATTTTTTACCTGAAAAGTTTTTAAAGTTTCTTGAAAAATTGGATAATGGATTGTTTAACAGAAAGAGAAGTGAAAGAAGTCCGATAAAAAGATTTTCAAATTTTATTGAAAGAGAGATAGATTATTTCAAAGATGGTTTAAAACATTATTTCAATAAAAGGAAAACACTCCTTTTCGTTTTACTCTTTTTAACTTTTTTTTCTTATATCGTTTTCTTTTCGATTGCGATTCTGATACTTCTGGGTCTTGGTGTAAAGATCGAACACCCCTTAGCTGTTGCAAATCTTCAATTTCTTCATAATTTTTTGGTTTACTTTATGCCAACTCCCGGTGCGAGTGGAATCGCAGAAACAGTTTTTGCTATACTTTTTAAAGATGTATGTCCGAAAGATATCCTTGGAATTTATGCTATAATCTGGAGATTTTTCACCTTTACAATAGGAGCTTTTCTCGGTGGAATTTTAACTTTGAGAATTGTTCAAAAAACGGGAAAGAGTATAGAACAGATTATCGATGAGTCCCCAAAAGAGGAAAATTTTGAAAAATAGAATAAAAACGGGACTACTTCTTTTTTTTATTTTCACTCTATCTTCCTATATTTTGATCTTTTTTCTTTATGTGAAAGATTTTCCAAAAAATTTAAGAGTTAATTTTGATATTCATAATATTGTTTTAATAGTTCTCTTTTTTATTTCTTCAAACTTTTTCAACATATTAAGAATCTATTTTTTAGGAAAAATTTTTAACAAAAATTTCACTTTTTCTGATGGTTACATTTTCACTCTTGGAGGTGTGCTACTTGCACTCATAACTCCATTTCAATCGGGTGGAATGCCGTTTCAACTTTTTCTTCTTTCAAAAAAGGGAATAAACTTAGGTAATGCAACATCAGTTGTAGTTATGAGAGGTTTTCAATCGTTAATTGTTATGATATTGACAATACCTTTTATTTTATTTTATCTTCAGAGTGTCTTTTCTACAGAATATTTTAAAAATCTTATAAGATATTTTATTGGAATCTACTCTTTGATGTTTTTTATACTTTTTATGATAATTTTCTTTAATGAAAAATTAAAAATTTTTGTTGAGAAAACGATCAAACAGAATCTTATAAAAAAAATTTTATTAAAAGTGATAGAATTTTTTTCAAACTTTACAGAAGGGGTAAAAACAATTTTTACGAAAGGTATAAAAGAAAATTTTCTTTCCTTACTTTCAACTTTTATATCGCTCTACTCTTACTTTGCATTATCGTTTTTTGTTATCAAACTTTTCAATGTTAAAGTGGATTTTTTTAAAGCATTTTCTCTACAATTTTTATTAACATATCTTTCTGCCTTTGTTCCAACACCAGGTTCAAGTGGTGTTGCGGAAGGTGGAATGGCTCTTTTCTTCTCTCAGATTGTTGGAAAAGAGAATATACTCCTGTATATTTTTATATTCAGATTGATTTCAACATATATCCCTGCCTTTCTTGGTTTGTTTTCGTTTTTGAAAATCAAAAATTTATTGAACAATGAATAGTTGATGTTGACTAACTGATTTTTTGGATTAATATATCTTTCTATGCTTATAAAGTTCATCCTATCATATTATAGAAAAGCGCCTTTAAGGATAATCTTTGGTTTTATAATGCTTATTCTTGTTGATATTGTTCAACTCATAATCCCACGTGTTTCACAGAAAGCGATAGATTATATAATCTTTGGGAAAGATTATTTTGATAAAATAGTTTTTTTAACACTTGTCATAGGAGGACTTGCTTTAAGTATAGGAATCTTAAGATTCTCCTGGAGAATGATTATTCTTGGTATGTCACATTTCATAGAATATGATTTTAAAAATAAGTTGTATGATCATCTTTTAAAACTTGACTCGTCATTTTTTAACAGAGTTAAAACCGGTGATCTCATGGCGCACATGACAAACGATATGCAGGCGATAAGGATGTCGACTGCGTTCGGTATTATTTCGGCTTTTGATTCAATATTCCTTTTCCTTGCAACCCTTGTGTTCATGTTAAGGATGAATGTGAAGTTGACACTCCTTGCTCTTCTTCCCCTTCCTTTTGTATCTTTAATAACATTAATTTCTATGAAACTCAATTTTAAATATTTTAAAAAGGTTCAAGAATCTTTTTCGAATATGACCGATAAGGTTCAGGAACTGATTTCAGGAATCAAAATAGTACAATCTTTCAACCAACAGCAAGAAGAGGTTAAAAGGTTTAACACTATAAGTAAAGATTATGTTGATAAGAATATCGTTCTTATAAAAATTTGGGGAATAATGTTCCCTTTGATTTTCTTCTTTTCAGATCTTGGAGCAGCGATAGTTTTATTTTTTGGTGGACAACAGACGATGCTTGGAGAGATTTCAACCGGAGAATTTATAGCGTTTTTTGTTTATCTTGGAATCATAACATGGCCGATGATGGCTGTTGGTTTTGCTTCGAATATTTTTCAAAGAGGTAACGCTTCGTTCAAAAGGGTTTATGAATTTTTAAAAGAGGAACCAAAAATTAAAAATCGAGAGGGAGCAAAGGATATCCTTCTTGAAGGTAATATTGAATTCAAAGATGTTTCTTTCTATTATGACGAAAACAACTATGTTCTTGATAAAATTTCACTTCAAATAAACAAGGGAGAGTACATTGGAATAATTGGTAAAATTGGAACAGGTAAAACTACTCTTATAAAACTTATTTTAAGAATTCTTATAGAAAAAGAGGGAAAAATATTCTTTGATGGAATCGATGCGAACGATATCAGAATAGAAAGTATAAGGGATAGTATCGGTTATGTTCCACAGGATTCTTTTCTTTTTTCAATGACCATAAAGGAAAACATAAGGTTTGCCAATAGGGCTGCTGATGATAGGTTGATAGACGAAGTGATAAAGATCTCCGCTTTTGATAAGGATCTTAAAGATTTTAAAGATGGGCTTGATACACTCGTAGGAGAAAAGGGAGTCACACTCTCAGGTGGACAAAAACAGAGATTGTGTATTGCGAGAGCACTTGTAAGAAAACCAAGGATTTTAATACTTGATGATGCTTTGAGTGCTGTTGATACGAATACTGAAAAGGAGATTTTGAAAAACCTGTACATATACTCTAAAAACATAACAACGATAGTGATCTCTCACAGAATATCATCCTTTATAAATGCTGATAAGATATTCGTGCTAAAAGATGGGAAAATTGAGAGTTCCGGAAAACATGATGAGTTGATACTTAAATCTCCCGTCTATAGGGAGTTTTATAGAATACAAAAACTGGAAGGGTGAGAAATTGATGGAAGAGGAAAGAAGTTATAAGCTGTCAGATAAAAGAATTTTGAAAGGTATCTGGGATTATTCAAGAAAATATTTTTGGCAAATAGTTTTCACTTTTATTTTACTTTTGTTCATAAGTGGGTTACAGGTTGTTTTACCACAGATTTCAAGAAAAGCGATAGATGGTTATATAAGAAAAAATTATTCAAAAATTTTTTTAAATGAAAAAACTGAACATCTATTCAAAAAAAATATATCGTATGTGGAACAGGTAGATTCATTTTTCATCATACCTTCAAAGTTACTTACAAAATCTGATATTGTGATTCTTGAAAAGGATTCCCTTCTTGATGAGACAAAATTTTTTCCAGTTGAGAAAAAGTTTTTAAATGAAATTAAAGCAAAAGGTATCAAATATTTTGAAGGTGAAAAAAATATTTTTGTTTCAGAAAATGAAATTTTAAAATTTGATCGAGAGACATTGTATCAGATAAGAAAAGAGGATATATTCAATGTGAGAAAGTTCGCTTTGCTCTATGTTTTTGTTCTGATATTGCTTTTCATTTTTAATTATATTCAAGTTTTGATACTTTCAGTTGTTTCCGAAAAGATAATGTATGATATGAGGGAAGATATTTTAAAGCATATGCTTAATCTATCGATCGATTTTTTCAACAAAAATCCAATAGGAAAACTTGTTACAAGAGCCACAAACGATGTTGCAGCTTTAAGGGAACTTTTTACGGATGTTTTTGTTTACTCTGCAAAAGATATTTTAACGATCATTGGAATTATAATAATGATGTTAAGAATGTCTTTTAAACTCAGCATGATAATACTTTTGACTTTGCCTTTCGTATTTTTGATCCTGATATTCTTTCAAAAGTTTGCAAGGATATCATACAGAAGAGTGAGGGTTGCTGTTGCCAAATTGAACGCTTTTATTTCCGAATCGATAAGTGGTATTTCATTGATTCAATCGTTTCATAAAGAAAAAGAGTCCTTTGATGATTTTAACAGGATTGGGAAAGAATTCTATAACGCAAACATGAATCAACTTTTTATTTTCTCAATCTTTAGACCTTTGATAGATGTGATATCCTTTTTGACATTATCGATTCTTATATATTTTGGTAGTCAGGGTATTTTTAGAGGCGAGTACACGATAGGAATACTCTTTGCATTTTTCTCATACATTGAACTTTTCTTTAGACCGATCTTTGATTTTTCAGAAAAATATAATATCTATCAGGGAGCGATGGCAGCATCAGAAAAAATATTTATACTTCTTGATGAGAAATCATCAATAGTTGAAAAAGAAAACCCAAAGGTTTTAAAGGATTTTAAAGGTGAAGTTGAGTTTAGAAATGTTTCATTTGAATACAAGAAAGGTGAACCTGTTTTAAGAAATGTTTCATTCAAAATAACACCGAACAGTTCCGCTGCTTTTGTGGGAGCGACAGGTGCAGGAAAAACCACAATCATAAACCTTCTTCTGAGATTCTATGACCCAACCGAGGGAGAGATTTTAATAGATGGAGTTAACATAAAAGAAATATCCCTAAAAGATCTTAGAGATATTTTTGGGTTAGTATTACAGGATGTTGTAATTTTCTCGGGCGATATAAAATATAACATTCTTCTTTCAAGAAATGTTTCCTTTGCAAAGATGGAAAAATATTCAAAATATGTTAACGCTGATACATTCATAGACAAACTTCCAAAAAAGTATGATACCGTATTGAATGAAAGGGGAACAAATCTGTCAACAGGACAAAGACAACTTATTGCTTTTGCACGAGCGCTTGTTGGAGAACCAAAAATTTTGATACTCGATGAAGCAACATCCAACATAGATTCCGAAACAGAACATCTTATTCAGGATGCTATATCAAAGATAATGAAAAACAGAACAACCATCGCTATTGCACACAGGTTATCAACGATTCAGGATGCAGACAAAATTTATGTTTTGAATAAAGGAAGGATAGTAGAGGAAGGCAACCATAAGGAGCTGATATCAAAGAGGAACTATTATTATGAACTGTACAAATTACAGTACATAAAATAGATTTTTCAAAGATTGACAACGGTTATTATTCTGTTATCATAAAAATATGAAAAATATTCTTATAACCGGTGGAGCGGGTTTTATAGGGAGTTCACTCTATAAAAAACTCGATCACAATAGATTCGAAATTACGATATTAGACAATTTTTCAGATTTTTATGATATAAAACAGAAACTTTACAATCTGAGTTTATCTAAAAGGATTGAAAAAAACAAAAAATACAAGAATATTTTCAACATAGATATCAGAGATAAAAAAATTATTGAATTTTTTTTTAGCGAAAAAAACATTGATCTTATAATTCATTTTGCTGCTCTTCCTGGTGTTCACCAATCCAATCTTAAAATGAGAGATTATTTTGATAATAATGTCATTGGTAGTTTTAACATTTTTGAATGTGCAAGAAAGTTCAATGTCAAAAAGATAATATTCATCTCTTCTTCATCAGTATATGGAAACAACAAAAAAATACCGTTTAAAGAGAGTTTTTTACCTTCCCCCATATCTTTTTATGGAGTCACAAAAGTTGAGGGAGAAAATCTCGCAAAATTCTTTTCAAAAAATTTTGGTCTGGATGTTCTTGTTTTAAGGTTGTTCACATTTTATGGACCATCACAGAGGCCTGACCTCATGTTACATAAATTTTTCCTGAACCATTTCACAGGGAAACAATCCGTTGTGTTTTCACAGACAGAAAGAGATTTTACTTATATCGATGATGGTGTTGAGATGATCACAAGAAGTATAGAATATGTTGAAAACTTAAAAGGTTTTGATATTTTAAACATAGGAGCGTCGAAGCCTGTTAAAATTGAAGAGGTATTGAGGATAATAAAAAAATTGATTCCAAAATTTAACTATGTTGAAGAAAAAAGAAAAAGTTTTGATATGAAAAGAACCTATGCTGATATGGGAAAAAGTAAAAGAATTTTAAACTACGAACCAAAAATTGGTATCGAAGAAGGAATCGAAAGATTTTATAGTTGGTTTAAAGAGTACTATAAGGTTTGATATGGATTTTGAAAACTCCATTTTAAAGGATTTAAACGATAAACAAAAAGAAGCGGTTTTATACCTTGATTCTCCTTTACTTATTCTTGCTGGTGCAGGATCAGGAAAAACCAGAGTTTTAACTTACAAAATTTTTTATCTCATTAAAAATAATTTATCGTATCCCGGAAACATTTTTGCTGTTACCTTTACCAATAAAGCTGCTGACGAGATGAAGGAAAGGGTGGAAAAACTGTTGGGATATCCTGTTAGAAATATGATGATCGGGACATTCCATTCGATGTGTGTCAGAATAATAAAAATGTTTCGAATGGAAAGAATGAAAAATCCAGATTTTACAATATACGATGTTGATGATTCAAGAATGGTTATCAAAAATATTCTCAAAGAAAAAAAAGAAGAGGATCTCGATCCCAGAAGTGTTCAAAAATTAATATCAGCTTTTAAAAATCGCATGATCTTACCGGACGATCTTGATACAGATGAAGAACAACAGGCAAAATTGAAGGATATATATTCAGAATACCAGCATATATTAAGAAAAAATAATGCCTTTGATTTTGATGATCTACTTGTTGAAACATTGAACATTTTTAACGAGAATGAAAATTTTAAGAGAAAATTTTCTGAAAAAATAAAATTTATACTTGTTGATGAATATCAGGATACGAACTATGCTCAATTTTTAATTTTGAAAAATATATTCAATGGGAATAACCATATAACCGTTGTAGGTGATGACGACCAATCGATCTATGGATTCAGGGGAGCTGAGTTAAAAAATATTCTCGAATTTGAAAAATATTTTCCAGATACGAAAATCATAAAACTCGAACAGAATTATCGTTCCACAAAGAATATATTAAATGTTGCAAACAGAGTTATAAAAAATAATTTGAAGAGAAAGGATAAAGTTTTATGGTCATCTTTTGAAGATGGAGAGAGGGTTAAAATAGTTAAATGTCGAGACGAAAGGGATGAAGCGATTTTTGTTGTTGATAAAATTTTGGAAATAAAAAATGGAACAGATAAAAAATTTAAAGATTTTGCTATACTCTATAGAACCAATGCTCAATCAAGACCATTTGAAGAGATACTCAGAAAAAATAATATAAGGTACACACTAATAGGTAATATTAGATTCTTTGAAAGAAAGGAGATAAAAGATCTTCTTTCATACCTCTCTTTTACAGTGAATAAGAATGATGAAATCTCTTTAAAAAGGATCATAAACTTTCCGAAAAGGGGTATTGGTGATGTTACTTTAAAACATATAACTGACACTTCAAAATCAAAAAATATATCTTTGTGGGAAAGTTTAAAAGAATTTCAACGAGAAACTTCAACAACTAAAAAATCAAAAACCAATATAAAAGAATTTTTGGATCTTATCGAAACGGTTGAAAAAAATAAAGATAATGTATATAATGCTCTCGAAATTTTGGTTGATTCTATCGATTTTGAAACGGTTTTTGAGAAGATGGATAAAAATGAAAAATACTCAAGGCTTGAAAACATTCAGGAACTTTTAAACTCAGCAAAAGAGTTTGTTTTGAAAAATGAGGATAAATCTATTTCGTCTTATCTTGATATGATATCACTCTATACAGATATAGACGAATATAAAGATGATGATGCAATTTTACTTATGACTGTTCATAATGCAAAAGGCCTTGAATTTGAAACAGTTTTTATCACGGGACTTGAAGAGGAACTTTTTCCACACAGAAATTCTTTTGAAGATGATTTCAACTGTGAAGAGGAGAGGAGATTGCTCTATGTTGCTTTAACAAGAGCAAAAAAGGATCTTTATATTACATATGCTGCTGAAAGATTCTATTATGGAGAATCTTCTTTAAGATTTCCTTCAAGATTTTTAAATGAGATAGGATTCCAAAACGATTTGATTTCTTTTTATGATAGAACAACTTCTGGTAGTAGATTTGAAAAGGAATATATTTCAAAAAATGCGGGAAATATGAAAATTGAAAAAAGCAGATTTAACATCAATGAAAGGGTTTTCCATCCGATCTTTGGAGAAGGAATCATAAAAGGGAAAAAAGGTTCCGGAGAAGATGAGATACTTATTATACAATTTTTAAACGGTGATATAAAAAAAATCTTTGCAGAATATGCAAATCTAACAAGGAAGTGATATGGATAAGAAACTTTTAGAGGAACTCGCAAAACACTCGTTTATAGAACTAGAAGAAGAGGAGAAAATAAAATTTCTCGATCAGATCAATAGTATTTTTGCAGATATTGAAAAGATATTAAAAGAGGTTAATCTTAAAAATGTTTCAGATGGAGATTATTATAAGAAATATTTAACCCTGTTCAACCATGATGAACCCAAGAAGGAATTTCGGACAGAGGATTTACTTATGAATTCAAAAAATTTAAAGAATAACTATATAGTGCTGCCAAAAATAATTAAGGAGAAAGAATGAATGTTGATCTTTTGAAAAAATCTTTTGAATCCAGAGAAAAATCACCTGTAAATATTGTTGATCTTATCTATGAAAAAATTGAAAAGGATGAACTCAATGATTTCATAACTCTGTCAAAAAATATTGCATATGAACAGGCATACCTTTCAGAGAAAAGATACGAAAAGGGAGAAATACTTTCAGATCTTGATGGGATACCATTTTCTCTCAAAGATAATTTTGCTGTAAAGGGTCTGAGAATGACTTGTGGTTCAAAAATTTTATCAGATTTTGTAAGCCCGTATGATTCAACGGTGTACAAAAGGTTGAAAAAAGCTGGAGCGATTCTCATCGGTAAAAACAATCTCGATGAATTTGCTATGGGTTCTTCTAATGAGACATCCTATTTTGGTGTTGTAAAAAATCCATGTGAGAAAGATTATGTACCAGGTGGATCAAGTGGTGGAAGTGCTGCTTCTGTAGCTTCAGATCACTCTTCATTTTCTATAGGATCGGATACGGGAGGTTCTGTCAGACAACCTGCCTCATTTTGTGGTGTTGTGGGTTTTAAGCCAACCTATGGAAAAATTTCAAGATATGGACTTGTTGCGTTCTCTTCATCACTTGATACTGTGGGAATATTAACAAAAAATGTTTCGGATTGCAAAAAAGTTTTCAATGTCATAAGAGGTATTGATGAACATGACAGTACTGTTGATGATTTAAAACATGAAAAAAGGGATTTAAAAAGAATATGTTATGTGGAACATATTCCACATACTGATCCGAAAGTTACAGAATTGTATGATAAAGTTTGTTTAAAACTTGAAAGGATGGGTTTTAATGTTGAACCTGTAACGCTTGATTTTATTGATCTCTCGATGGCAGCATACAAAATCCAAACGATGTGTGAGGCATCTTCAAACCTTGCGAGATATGATGGAATAAAGTATGGTTTGCAAAAAATTTCGGGGCAGGATCTTTTCGATATATATTCGAAAGTGAGAGGAGAAGGTTTTGGAAAAGAGGTCAAGAGAAGAATAATGACCGGAACATACCTTTTGATGTACGCTAATGGAAAGTATTACTCTTTATCTTTCAAACTCAGAGATTACATTTCAAATAGTGTTGATAAAATTTTTGAAAAATATGATATGATGGTTTTACCAACATCACTCTCCTTACCTTTTAAAATCGGCGAAAGGGTGGATGATCCTGTGAGAATGCATCTTTCCGATGCTTTAACCGCATTTGCAAACCTTGCAAATGTTCCAGCTATAAACATAAACGGTGGATATTATGAAAAACTTCCAATCGGGATACAATTTGTTGGAAAAAGAAATGATGACGATAACCTTTTAGAATGGGTAAAAATAGTTGAAGAGGAGATGAAAAAGAATGGATGATTTCATTGTAAATATTGGTGTTGAAGCACATATTCAGATAAAAACAAAAAGCAAAATCTTCTGTAGATGTTCAACCGAATTTACAGAGGAACCGAATAGAAATGTTTGTCCAATATGTATGGGAATGCCGGGTGTTATGCCTACTTTGAATTTTGATGTTGTTCCTCTCGCTGTAAAAACTGCTCTTGCTCTAAATTGTGAAATTAACAGAGTTTCTGGTTTTGCAAGAAAAAATTATTTTTATCCAGATCTTCCGAAAGGTTATCAGATAACGCAACATGAATATCCTCTTGCTAAGGCGGGATCTATGAAATTGAAATCTGGCAAAGTCGTAAGGATAAGAAGATTACATCTTGAAGAGGATACTGGAAAAATGATTCATGATCAGGATGAAAACAGTTTGCTCGATTTTAACAGGGCTGGTGTACCTTTAATTGAAATAGTAACTGAACCTGATTTCAATTCCGAAAAAGAAGTTGTTGAATATCTTGAAAATTTACAGAGGATTGTGAGATATCTTGATGTTTCAACAGCGAATATGGAATTTGGAGAGTTGAGGGGTGAACCAAATATCTCGTTGAGAAGAGTAGGTGATCAGAATCTTGGTGTAAAGACCGAAATAAAGAATCTCAACTCTTTCAGATCTATTGAAAAGGGAATAGTTCTCGAAATTGAAAGACAGAAAAATATTCTTTCAAGGGGAGAAAGTGTTGTTTCGGTAACGATGCTCTTCGATGAAAAAAAGCAGGAACTCAAACCGATGAGAAAAAAAGAGAACATTTCTGAATACAGATATTTCCCCGAACCCGATCTGCCAGATCTTCTCCTTTCAGATGAGTTTATCGAAAGTATAAAGAAAGAGATGGTCGAACTTCCTGATCAAAAGTTTGAAAGAATTCAAAAAGAATATTGTTTGAACAGTGAAGAAGCTGAAATAATTGTATCGGATAAAGATTTTGCTGAATTTTTTGAAAAGAGTGTTAAGGGAATAAAGAATATCGGACGGATAACAAAATTTTTCATAAGAGAGATTCCCTCGATTTTAAAAGAGAAAAAAATAAGTGTAAAAAATTTAAATTTTAACGATACACATCTTAACAAACTGTTTAAGATGATAGATGAAGAAAAAATCAATCTTAATTTTGCACAGGATATTTTAAAAAAAATGTCTTTGACAGGGGATGATCCAGAGAATATAATTAAATCTGAAGGGGAAAATATCTCTCTGTCTGAAAATGAAATAGAAAAAATGGTAAAAGAGGTTCTTGAAGAAAATCAAAAAGAGGTTCAAAGATATAAAAATGGGGAAGAAAAACTTTTTGGTTTTTTGGTTGGACAATGTATGAAAAAAGCAAAGAATAGAGCAAATCCAAAATTGATAAATGAAATTTTAAAAAGATGTTTAAATGATAGGAGGTAACATGTCAACGATTCAGGAAATAAGAGCAAGAGAGATCATAGATTCAAGAGGTAATCCAACGATTGAGGTTGATGTTCTTCTTGAGAGCGGAAGTTTAGGAAGGTTTGCTGTTCCCTCAGGTGCTTCAACTGGTGAAAGAGAAGCTCTTGAACTCAGAGATAATGATAAAAAAAGATTTTTTGGAAAGGGAGTTTTAAACGCTGTAAAAAATGTTAACGAGATAATTTTTCCTGAACTTGCTGGGTATGATGCTTTTGATCAGATAGGTCTTGATAAAAAACTTATAGAACTTGATGGAACTGATAACAAATCAAAACTGGGAGCAAATGCGATCCTTGGAGTGTCTGTTGCTGTAGCAAAAGCGATGTCGAACGAATTGGAGATACCGCTTTACAAATATATTGGTGGTTTTTATTCTCATATCCTACCTGTTCCGATGTCAAATGTAATAAATGGTGGTTCACATGCTGATAACAATCTTGATATACAGGAATATATGATAGTCCCTGTTAACGCAAAGAAATTCTCTGATGCGATAAGAATGAACTGTGAAGTCTTTGCTATGTTAAAGAAAATCTTGAAAGAGAATAAGTATTTTACAGGTGTTGGAGATGAGGGAGGTTTTGCCCCTACACTCAAAGATAATGAGGAAGGATTAAAAATACTTGTTGAAGCAATCTCAAAAACTGGTTATGAACCCGGAAAGGATATCTTTATAGCTCTCGATTCTGCTGCGAGTAGTTTTTACGAAAAAGGAAAATACAGATTTGAAAATAGACTTATCGATTCAGAGTCTTTGATAGACACCTATGAAAAATGGGTTGAAAAGTATCCTATAATTTCGATTGAAGATGGACTTGGAGAAAAGGATTGGGATGGATGGAAAAAAATGTTTGAAAGATTGGGTAAAAAGATTCAAATAGTTGGAGATGATATTTTTGTGACCAACACAAAAATTTTAAAAAGAGGAATAGAGGAGAAGGTCGCAAATTCTGTTCTTATAAAATTGAATCAGATAGGAACTTTAACTGAGACCGTTGAAGCTATAAATATGGCACAAAAAGCAGGATGGACAGCTGTAGTTTCACATCGATCGGGTGAAACGGAAGATGTTACTATAGTTGATCTTACGGTTGGTCTCAACACTGGTTTCATAAAAACGGGTTCTCTTTCGAGAAGTGAGAGAATAGCAAAATACAACCAGCTTATCAGGATCGAAGAATTTGATAGAAACACAAAATTTTTGGGAATCGATTCGTTTTACAATTTAAAAAAGTGAATGTTAAACAGAAAAACTAATAAAAGTTTTTTCAAATTTCTTTTGATACTCTTTGTTATCTCTTTGCTTTTTTTGTTCTTTCAACCAAAAATGGGCATCATATATCTTTTGAAATCTAAAATCGATGAAAAAAATCTTAAATATCAGTTAAAAAAAACTGAAGTTGAAAATATTCTTCTGAGAAGAAAAATATATTTTCTCAGAAATGATAAAGGTTATATTGAAAAGATTGTGAGAGAAAATTTGAACATGATAGGACAAGATGAAAAAATTTTAAAAAGGCAATGAGTATGGAAAAAAGAGCGTGGGTTTTATCTGTTGATATGGGGTACGGACATCAGAGGGCTGCTTATCCCTTAAAGGATATTGCTGAAGAAAAGATTTTGACTGCAAACACTGATTATGTATCAAATTGGAAAGAAAGATTTCTATGGAGAGCATCACAATCTGGTTATGAAGCAGTTTCGAGAGCTAAAAACATTCCCTTTATTGGAAGTTCGATATTCAACATGTATGATAAGTTGCAATCGATTTCACCTTTTTATCCTTTTAATAAACTGGAAAATCCAAACGGAAATGTTTATTTCTTAAAAACACTCATAAAGATGGGACTTTGTAAAGAGTTGCTTGAACATATAGAAGAAAAAGATATACCTGTAATAACAACACACTTTATCCCCTCTCTTGCTGCTGATTACAACGGTTTTGAAAAAATCTTTTCAATCATAACAGATACTGATATCAATCGAGTATGGGTTTCTGATGATCCAAAAAAATCTAAAATTAAATTTTTAACTCCGACAAGACATGCTTCAATGAGGCTTTTAAAATATGGTGTAGATAGTTGTAATATATTTATCACAGGTTTTCCTTTACCAAAAGAAAATATAGGTGAAAATCAGGAAATATTGAAAGAGGATCTTTTAAAAAGAATAAAAATACTTGATCCTAAAGAAAGATTTATAAGTGTTTACAAAGATATTATTGAAAAATATCTTGGACAAATACCTTCAAAAGTTGATAGACCTTTAACCTTATGTTATATGGTTGGAGGTGCTGGTGCTCAAAAAGACATTGGTATAAAGATAGTAAAATCTTTAAAGGATAAAATAAAAGAAGGAAAAGTTAGAGTGATTCTTGTCGCAGGGATAAGAGAGGATGTGAAAGATTATTTTGAAACTGAACTTGAAAAAATTTTTTTAAACAAAAACGAGAATGTAAAAATAATTTTTGAAAGATCGAAGATGTCATATTTTGAAACTTTCAACAGAGAATTAAGAAATGTTGATATAATATGGACAAAACCATCAGAATTATCTTTTTATACAGCGCTGGGTCTTCCAATAATCATAGCACCTCCAGTTGGAGCACATGAACATTTCAATCAGAGATGGTTAACACATATAGGTTCAGGTTTTGCTCAAGATGAACCTGAATATGTTAATGACTGGCTTTTCTATGTACTTGAAAGTGGAAGGTATGCTGAAGCTGCCTGGGATGGATATATGAGGGCTCCGACGATGGGAGCGTACAGGATAGAAAATATAATTAAAGAAGGTATAGTTGAGGTTTGTAAAGGTGATTTTACCGATCTGAGATAAAATTTATGTTGACTAAGGTAAGAAAAATAAATATAATACCATTCTTTAAAGGGCGGATAGCTCAGTTGGTGAGAGCGCCTGCCTTACAAGCAGGAGGTCACAGGTTCGAATCCTGTTTCGCCCAAATTGTTTTACTTATCTTTATATTTTTTTCTTTTGGATACACACAGATTCTTTCGAAAGATCTTGAAATTTCTTTCACAACAAAAATTCCTTTTGGTGATTGGTCTTATTACTTGAAAAATGGAAATGGTATAAAAATAGATTATCAAACATTACAATTTAAAAATTTTTCTTTTTCTTTAAATGGAGAACTTTTTTCGTATAAAACCTATAAAGAAACTTATCGTGTTAATTTTTTTAATCTTGGAACAGGATACACTTTTCGTCTGGTTGATAAGGACAATTATAGAATGGATTATTTTACGAACATCGGACTCTCTTTAATAGAGAAGAGAGATTACGATTATGTTGAAAGAGGCCTTTGTGAATTCTTATCATCTTCAATGAAATTTTTTTACAACTTTTTTGAATCATATTGGGGAATTTCTTTTGGATATTCAAGGGAGAAAATTTTAGATGGAAAAGATAATTTTAATTTTGATCTTATTATTCTGTTTACTCAATTCTAACTGTAATCTTGATTATAAAATAATACAGAAAACAGGGGGCAGTTTTTTAGTAGATGAAACAAAATATACCATAAGATATTATTCTGATCAACAAAACAATATCTCAACTATCCAATATACAGGGGATACGATAATCGAAGGACTTAAGTACAAAAGATACAATTTTGATGAGAAAGAAAATTTTTTCTACCATTCTGGAGATTTTGAGTACAAAATAATTTTTTTCGAAGGTTTCTATTTTGATGTTTCATTTTTCCCAACATATCTGTTAAAAGACCAGAAAATTTATAAAACTTATGAGAATAACAATTTTAAGTATAGATACATTTGTAGTGTTGATTCTGTAAAATCTTTTGAATATAAAAACAAAGTTTATGATTCATCATACTTTGTTACTATAAACATTCTTATGAGTTTAGAGCAGAAAGATACAACTATTCTTTCTAACTATATCTTAAACTTTGAAAATGGTATAGTTGGGTTCAAAAAAGATGATAGATTCTTTTATCTTGATTCCGTAATCGATTAAAAAAATTTTTCAAGATATTTACATATCTTCTCAAGATTTATTTTATCGGTTTCATCAAAAGCGTTTAGAGTGTGTGAATCTATGTCAAGTTCTCCTACAATTTCTTGATTTTTAAAAATTGGAACAACGATCTCAGATTTCACTTTTGGAGAACAGGAAAGATAATTCTTTTCTTTTGAAACATCTTTTACTATGAAAGTTTTTTTTCTTTCTGCTGCCTGTCCACATATTCCTTCACCAAAGTTTATTTTTGTATGCACTGTAGGTTCACCAACAAATTCAGAAAGTATGAGTTTCCCATCTTTGACGAGATAAAACCCTACCCAATCAAAATATTCAAAACTCTCTTGAAGAATTTCTGTTGTTTTTTTCAGAATTGTATTTCTGTCTTTTTGATCAATACTTTTTATTTTTTCAATTACCTCTTTATACTTTTTTTCTTTTTCCATAAAATTACCCCTTTTTAAACATTTTAGATAAAATTTAAAAATTATCAAGAAAAAAGTTATCCACATTTTTAAAAAATAATTTTTTTTCGATTTTTAAAAAATTTTTTGGAATTTTTCACACATCTTTTATTAAAAGGTGTTTTAAAATGAATTTTAAAAATTAAAATTATGAACAAATATGCAGTTAGAAAAAAATCTTAAAAATGATTTTAACCTATTGACATTGTGGATAAAATGTGTATAAATATATACAAGTATGTATAAAAACACAAAAAAATACAAAAAGAGGGATATATGGCAGTCATTCCATCACAGATAGATGAAAACAAATTATATACAGTGTCAGAGGTTGCTGAAATTTTAAATGTTACAGAACAGACAGTTCGAAAACATTTAAAGATGAAACTTCTGAAAGGAAAAAAAATAGGAAAAAAGTGGTATATTGAAGGTAGGGAAATAAAAAAATTTATCGAAGGATAAAAAGGTGGTTTTATGGCTTTTAAAAAAAGAAAAAAAACTTATCTTGGTCTCGACATTGGAAGTTCGTTTATAAAATACTCAATCATTGATCTTTCTTCAGGTGAACCTGTGTTGAAGGACTTTGGTTTCTCAGAACTTTCGGATATAGCAATCGCTGATGGTGAAATTATGGACAGATTGCAACTGGTTGACACAGTTAAGAATCTTTTGGTGTCAAGGGATGTGAAAGAGAAAGATGTTTCATGTGCTTTGATCGGAAGAGGCGTTATAGTTAAAAAATTAAAAATGGATCAGATGAAAGATAGTGAACTTTCGATTATGGTCAAACAGGAAGCAGAAACGAATATTCCATACAGCATCGAGGATGTTCAACTTGATTACAAAGTTTTAGGTCCATCTGAAGAACAGGGAAAAATCGATGTTTTGCTTGTGGCAGCGAAGAAGGAGATACTCTATCCCTTCGTTACACTCATAAAGGACATGGAACTGAATCCATGTGTTATTGATGTACCAGCGTTTACAATACAGAATTGTTTTGAAGCAAACTATGATCCAGTTCCAAATGAGATAGTTACACTGGTTCACATCGGTTATGAAAATACGATATTGAGTTTTATTGAGGGGACAAACAATCTTTTTACAAGGGATGTTACAACTGCTATAAAGTCGTTATTACAAAAGATCCCCGGAATAACAAAGGATCAACTCGACAAAGTTTTTAAAGGAGAAACTTTAAACGAGATTTCTGAAGATAAGATTAAAGAGGGTCTTGAGTCGTTCTATGATGAACTATGCACACATATTGAAAGGGCTATCCCATTTACAAACAGGGAAAAGATTGACAAAATTTTCATATCTGGTGGTGGAGCGAATGGGCCCGAAATTCTTGATTATTTTAAGAACAGATTTGAAATCAATGTTGAAAAACTTGATCCGTTCAGAAAAGTAAAAATCAAAGAAGGTCTTCTGACTCTTGAAGAGGTTGAAAAAATATCACCATTACTTGTTCCTTCAATAGGTTTGAGTTTAAGAAATCCATAAAAGAGAGGTAAAGATGATAGAGATAAATTTACTACCAGAAGAGGAAAGAAAGCGAAAGAAGAGTGAAGGTGGGATACCAAAAATCGGAATAAAGATCCCAACGAATCTCGGTTTCTTTGTTTCAATAGGTGTTGCAGTACTCCTTTTCATAATTATTTTTATAATACATTTTTCTCAGGTTGGGCAGATAAATCAGTTGAAAAAGAAAATAACTGAAAAACAGAATGAACTTAAAAAATTACAGGAAGAAGTTGCAAAGGTTGAAAAGATGAAACAGAAAGAGAGTGAAATAAATGCAAAGATGGAAACAATAAAAAATCTTATATCCGGAAAGTTTGCCTATGCCCAACTTCTTGATAAGATAAACCAACTTCTCCCAGAATATGTTTGGCTCGAAGAGTTAACCGTAAAAGATAAAAGGTTAATTTTAAAGGGAAAAACATTTTCAAACCTTATGATAACCGATCTTCTAACAAATCTGAAAAAAGAAACAGAATATTTTGATAATTTCATATTAAAAGATATTGTTAACAAACCAGAGGGTGGCTACGACATAATCTCTTTTGAAATAAATTGTACCTACAAAAAATAGGGGTGACAGATGGAAAAAAATAATTTATTAAAAACTATAATAACCGTGGTTGTTCTGATAGCGATCCTCTTTCTATACTGGAAATTCGATTATTCAAAAAATTCAAAAACGATTTCTCAACTCAAAGCTGAAAATGATAAACTGAACACTCAGGTGAATGAAGCGAGAAAGGTAGCAGCAAGTTTGGTAGAGTACACCAAAAGGTTGAAAGTACTTGAGAATCAGTTGAAAATTGCCAACAAAATGCTCCCAGATTCACAATTACTCGAAGATGCTCTTGACAGTTTAACCGTTTATGCAAATAAGAACAATGTTAAAATAATGAACATAAAACCTTTGAATGTATCTGTAACAAACGACTACGCAAGTATCAATCAGGAGATAACTCTCAACTCAAATTTTTCTTCTCTTGGATTGTTTTTAACTGATATGGGAAACCAAAAAAGGATAACGAAGGTTAACAGTATTTCGATTAAACCGTTAAAAAATCCTGATGAAAATCTCAATACGATTCAAACTGTGTTAACCTTATCAACCTACTATAAAGGTCCAGGAGCCCAAACAAAAACAGAGGAAGGTAAAAATGTTAAAAAGAAAAAATAGTAAATCAACCCTTCTTTTTTCAATAGTAATGGTTATATTTCTCATGTTCTCCTGTTCAAGAGGCAATCCTGTGAATTCAGCGATTGAAAAATCATCAAACGCTTTGACTTCTAAAAAGAATGTGAAAACAGCAGAGAATATTGCTTCAACATCAGATACGAATGTTACAACAACGGGTGTTGAGGAACAAAATTCAGATTCTTTGCCTTACGATACAACATCAGTACTTCCTTTTACTGTTGAAACATATACTTTCAAAACGAAAACAAAAAATGATCCTTTCGTTTCGATACTTGAACAACAGAGAGATGGAAAAGTACAGATCGATATCGAGAGTGCAATGTATTTTGGAATGATAAAAGGAAAGAATGGAAAACTTGCCTTACTGAAAGATGCTTCTGGGCTTGGGTTCATATTTTATGAGGGACAGAGGATAAAAAATGGTATTCTTTTGAAAATAGAACAGGACTCCGTAATCTTTAAGTTGGATGAATATGGAGTCGTTAGAAATAAAGTGATCAAATTGGTTAAAACTGTTGATACAAAGAAAAAAAAGTGAGGTAATAAATGATAAAGAGAATTTTTATTTTGTCCTTTGTATTTCTTCTCTCAATCTCGGTTTTTTCTCTTGGGCTTCTCAACGATATAACTGTTAACACCGTAAATGGCAAAACGGAGATAAGATTTTCACTTGATAAAGTTGCAAATTTTACAGATTTTTCGATAACTTCACCAAACATGATAGTTATCGATCTTATAGGTATAGACAATGGGTTAAATGGAGGATACTATAAGGTTAACAATGGTTCAGGGATTATTTCGTTTGAGATCATAAAGGACTATGAAACAAACTTTTTAAGAGTGATGATTGAAACAGATGATAAGTATGCGTATTCAAAGGAATATAAAGGCAACGATATCGTTATTCAACTGAACAAGAATGTAAATACCGATATCCCCGTATGGAAAGCATCAACCGCCAAACCAACATCCAAAGAACAATCCGGTGGTGTTACAACAAAGAATTCAGATTTCTTGATTTCACTTGATGTCGAAAATGCTGATGTTGTGACACTTTTAAGAGGAATCGCTGATTATGTTGGGGTAAACCTTGTGATATCAAGTTCTGTGACCGGTAGAGTAACAATCCATGTAAAAGATGTTCCATGGAAAGATATTTTCGATATGGTAACAAGGTTAGCGGGGCTGACCTATCAAGAATATCCAAACATGATAAGGGTTGGAACATACAAAGAGTTCTCTTCAGAACAAACAGCTATGCAGGATGCCTTACCTTTGATAACAACAGTGTATAAACTCGAATTTGCTAATCCAAAAGTTTTACAGAATTCTTTAAGACCTGTTCTGTCGAAAAGAGGTATAATAACGATAGATGAAAGAACAAACTCAATAATCGTTAAGGATATTCAGGATGTTCAAAACAGAATACAGAGTATTATAGAGGATCTTGATAAGAAAAACCTCCAGGTTGAAATCGTTGTAAAAGTTGTTGAGATCCAGTTGAACGATTCAAAAGAACTTGGAATATCATGGACATTGAACAATGTTGGAATAAATCAGGTCACAATCGGTGGAGGAATTCCGGGAGTTGATCCTTCGAGTATGACAGCTGGAACCGTAACAATAGGAACAACAAGAGATTTCGGTCAATTGAGTGCACGACTCGATGCACTTGAGGTTGTTGGAAAGTCAAAAACTGTGTCAAATCCAAGGATAACAACTACAAACAATACTCAGGCAAACATTCTTGGTGGAAAAGAATTCTTCCTTACAACTATAAACACAGATGGAACAGTCAACTATACAAAATATACTGTGGGAACAATTTTAAATGTGATACCACATGTAAACTCAGCAGAGGATATAACTCTTGAAATAGAAGCGGAACTTTCAACTGTTACCGCTGATGCAGGTGGACAGCCAATAATAAATAAGACACAGGCAAAAACCGTTCAAATGGTTTCAGATGGTGAAACTGTTGTGATGGGTGGTTTCATTCTCACAGAGGATCAGAGATCTGAAAGTGGAATACCAATTTTAAGAGCGATACCGATTTTAGGTAATCTGTTCAAAAGGGATATATCTACCAAAAATAACAAAGAAGTTTTAATCTTCATAACACCACACATAATAAGGGATATAAAATAACAAGATAATAAAGAGGGCTTTTAAAAGCCCTCTTTTTTTAGAGCAGAGAAAGTATGCATGTGTATCTATACCTTGTTACAATTTTGCTTTTTTCTTACCTATTTGGTTCTTTCCCTTCCGGATACATATTCTATAAACTGAAAACGGGAAAAGATATAAGAAAAGAAGGAAAAAGAAAGAATATTGGAGCAACGAATGTTTTAATCGAGGGAGGCGCTTTTATAGGTATTTTAACTTTAATCTTTGATATTTCAAAGGGTGCTCTATCTGTTATCGTTGTAAAAAGAATTCTTCCGGAAAATTTTTCACAGAAAGATCTCCTGTTAATATTTGCAGGAATAATATCTGTTATGGGACACATTTTTCCCATATTTTTAAACTTTAAAGGAGGAAAAGGGCTTGCAACAACGTTGGGTGTTCTTCTTGCTTTATTTCCAGAGATTTTGATTTCATACCTTTTCATCTTTTTGATTTTAACACCTGTGTTAAAAAGACCTGCTCTTTTGGGTTTAATACTTTTTTCACTCTTTCCTTTGATCCTTTATCTTCAAAAATACTCTACAATATATGTTGGAATGGCTATAATTTTTGCGTTAATTTATTTCTTTTTATCCGTTGACCACTTTAAAAGTATGTTAAAAGGTGAAGAGTATTTTGAAACTTTAGAGAGTTTAAAAAAATTCAGGTGATGATACTATCAACTGTTGAAATAAGAGTATCGATAACGAAAGGTTTTTGTAAATAGAATACCCTTTTATTATCAACAAAATTTAAAATCTCAAGTGATGATATGGATAGGGCTGAAATGATGAGAATTTTTTTATGAGTATATTTTTGGATTATATCCTTTGCTGAATAATTGTTCAAAAGATAGTCGGTTATTATAAGATCAAATGTCTCTATATCGGTTCGGTTAAAAAAATTCTCAACATTCGTTTCATAGAAGATTTGATACTTTTCGGAAAGTATATCAAGTAAAAGTTCAATTATATCAAGATCGTCTTCAATGAGTATGATCCTTTTCATTATTAAATTATATTAAATTATAAACAAAAATCAATATAAAAGAGTTGTTGACACTTTTATATATTTTAATTATAATTTTTATTTTAAGAAATCTCAACGGAGGAACTTTGAACTCTTACAGTATGTATGAAAAAGAGATAAAAGAATTACTTGAGGATATTTCTAAGAATCCTAAATCTAAATCTTTTATTAAACTTGCAAATATCTATTTGAAAATAAATATGGTTGATGAATCTCTTGCGGTTTTAAAAGAGGGTTTAAGATACAATGTTGATAATGTTTCAGCTCTTGTTCTCTATGGAAAAGCTCTTAAAGAAAAAAAAGATTTTGTTAACGCTTCAAAAAATTTTGAAAAGGTCATCAAGCTTGATCCTCAAAACATAGTTGCCTTCTCTGAACTTGCAGAAATAAAGAAAAGGGAAGGAAACCTACAGGAGGCCTTAAAACTTTATGATACGATTCTTTTCCTTGATCCTCTTAACGAAGATGCAAAAAGGGAATTGAAGTTTATTAAAGGGAAGATTGAAGAGGAAAATAGAATAAAAGAAGAAAAAGAAAAACTTTTAAAGAAAGAGGAAGAAAAGAAAGAAGTTATTCAAAAAGATGCTTTTGAAGAGAAAAAAATAGTTGATGACTTTATCATTCAACATTCCTCAAATGTCATCAGTTTTGATGAGGAAGAAAAAAAGGAAGAGAAAACAGATCAAAAGAAAGATGAGAAAAAATCGGAAAAGATTAAAGAGATTGAAACAAAAGAAGAAAATGGAATGGTTTTAGAACATTCAAAAACTTCTTTTATTTTTACAAAAGAGGAGAAAAATAACACTGATAATACAAATAAAGATGAAACCAGGGAAAGCAAAAGTGTTGGAATAATCGATGAGGAACAATTTGTTAAAAAGGATGTTGATCCTTTTATAAAAAGGGAAGAGAAAAAAGAAGAAAAGATTATTCCTTATGAGTTGAGTGGTGCAAAAAGATTTCTATACTTTTCCGAAGAGATGGCCAATATATATATTGAACAGAAAAAGTATGAAAAAGCTATAGATATTTATCAGACACTTCTTCGTCAGAATCCCGATGAGGAAAGATATGCAGAAAAGATTAGAACCCTTAGAGAACTTATGATAAAAAATGAGGTTGATGAAGAAATGTTTAAAAGTGATGAGGTCGAGAAAAAAGAAAATAGAGCTGAGCTTATTGAAAAGCTTAACAGATCCTTATCTATCGAAAATATTTCTGAAAAGGAAAAAATTGATTTTGAAAAAAAGTTTGGTAACCTTGAAGAAAATGCCACATTTGAAACGAAAAATGTTGAACAGACAGAAAATAAAACAATGATGGAAGAAACAGATAAAAAAGAATCTGAGGAAAAAATTGAAGAGAAAAAAGAAGTGGATTACGAGATAAAGAGTACAAAAGAAAAACGGGATAATGAAAACAAATCGGAAGAAAAGAAAGAAGAAAAATCTTCTTTCGATGGAAATTTTCAGGAGTGGATAAAATTTATAAACCAAAAGAAAAAATGATGGAGGTTTAATGGCTACTACTGCAGATATTAGAAAAGGTTTTGCTTTTGAATATGAAGGAAAGATCTACCTTGTTGTTGATTTTCAACATGTGAAACCAGGTAAAGGTGGAGCTTTTGTAAGAACGAAGTTAAGGAACCTTGAGAATGGCAATATTATCGATATGACTTTTGATTCTGGAAAAAGTTTGAACGAGATAAAACTAGAAAGGAATCCATTTCAATTTTTATACAGAGATGGAGAAGAGTACATTTTCATGAACAACGAGACATATGAACAGATAAGTTTAACAGAGGATATATTGCAGGAGAAAAGGTTTTATTTAAAAGAAAATATGGATGTTACTTTACTTTCTGTTGGAGATAGAGTTATTGATATTGAAGTTCCAATCTTTGTGGAATTAGAGATAGTAGAAACCGAACCAGGCGTAAGAGGGAACACTGTATCGGGTGGTAGTAAACCGGCTGTTTGTGATACTGGACTTAAAGTTACGGTTCCACTTTTTTTGAATGTTGGAGATAGAATCAGGATAGATACACGAACCGGTGAATATGTTGAAAGAGTATAATAAGGAGAGAATATGGAATTGAAAGCGTTGCTTGAAAAAATGGTAAAGGATGGAGCATCGGATCTTCATCTAAAAGCGGGCACTCCACCTATTTTAAGAATAGATGGAAAATTGCAAATTTTAAAAGAAGAACCGATGAGCCCAGATGAGTTGAAGAATATTGCATTAAAGATAATGACGAAAACTCAACAGGAAGAGTTTGCTGCAAAAAAAGAGATAGATTTTGCGATAGGAGTAGCTGGCTTATCAAGGTTCAGAGTAAATGTTTACCTGCAAAGAGGAAGTGTTGCAATAGCGATGAGAACGATACCTATATCCGCAAAATCAATAGATGAACTGAATCTCCCACCAGTTTTAAAAGAGATGGCAGAAAAACCGAGGGGGCTTATTCTTACAACCGGTACAACAGGTTCAGGAAAATCTACAACACTTGCTGCGATGATAGAATACATAAATGAAAACCATTCGAAAAATATCATTACGATAGAGGATCCCATAGAGTATCTTTTTAGAGATAAAAAATCTGTTATCTCTCAAAGAGAAGTTGGTAATGACACGAACTCGTACGAGAGTGCTTTAAAACATGTTTTAAGACAGGATCCTGATATAATACTCATGGGGGAGATAAGAGATGTTGATACTATGGATGTCGCGATCAAAGCAGCGGACACAGGACATCTTGTTCTCTCGACCCTGCATACTCTGAATGCATCCGAAACGATCAATAGAATACTATCGTTCTATCCACCACACCAACAGCAACATATAAGGGTTCTTCTTGCAACAACCCTTGTTGGAGTAATTTCATTACGATTACTTCCAAGAATAGATGGAAAGGGAAGGGTTCCAGCAACCGAAGTTATGATAAATACGCCAACGATAAAAGAATACCTTCTTGATCCAATAAAAACACTTCTCATACCAACAGCGATAGAAGAAGGTTCAATGTATCAGATGCATACATTCGATCAATCGATCATGAGATTGTACAAAAGTGGAATCATTTCCTATGAGGATGCAATACAGTCGGTTACAAATGTTGATGAGTTCAAGTTAAAATTGAGAGGAATAGAATCGACCGATGCTGATGTTTTCAACACAATAAAAGGTGATTGAGGTAATTATGTCACTTGTAAACTATGCAAAAAAAGAGATAATCTGTAAGATAGTTTATTATGGTCCAGGAAGGTCAGGTAAGACAACGAACCTTCAATACATATTCAGTAAAATTCCTGCTGACAAAAGGGGAGAGATGACATCACTTGCAACAGAAATGGATAGAACTCTATTTTTTGATTTTCTACCTTTTGATGTTGGCAAAATTGGTAACTTCAATGCAAAATTCCAACTCTATACTGTTCCAGGTCAGGTTTATTACGATTCAACAAGAAAACTCGTTTTACAGGGTGCTGATGGAGTTGTTTTTGTTATTGATTCACAGGCTGATAGGATGGAAGATAACATAGAATCTTTTGAGAATCTTATAATAAACCTAAAAGAGAACAATCTATCGATAGAAAATATTCCTCTCATAATCCAATACAATAAAAGGGATCTTCCAACAGCTCTTGATATTGAAACCATAAAAACAACTCTTCAACTTAAAAACGAATGGAAAAGTTTTGAGTCGGTTGCAACGAAGGGGATAGGTGTTATAGAAACACTTAAAGAGTCGATGTTTTCGGTTATAAAGAATCTTACAACTAGATTTGAAAAAAATAAAAGATGAACCAAAATGATATAAAGGAATTTCAGGAAAATTTTACAGTTTTTAGTATCAGGTCGGTAAAAGAAAATTTACCTGATGATCCCTTTTTAAAATCTGAATATTCCTATTCATTATCGACAGGGTATCTTACAAATAGATTTGAAATAATTTATTCTAACGATGGATCGGGGAATGAATTCGCTGATAAACTTTTTTTCGATCTTTCACGAAAATTCAGGGAATTATATCTTTTTGTTCTTGATTTTAAAGAAATTTTTGAACTAAAAAAAACTGATACACTAATCAAATACAAAAATATTTTTCCCTATGCGAATATTCTTCTGGTAAAAAATTTTGATCACATCGAAAAACATCCTGAACTTTTAAGATTTGTTGAGGAACTTTTTTTAGGTTTAAAATCGAACACTTTTCTTTTGATTACATCATCAAAAAAGGTTGAGGAAATAAAGAATATTGAAAGGATAAGAGAATTTTTATTACAGTTTAAAGTATATAATCTAATAAAGGAAAAGAAAACAAATAACAATTTTATAAATTTTGTTGATTTCATAAGCCAGGTAAAAAAAGAGGCAGGGGTTGAAGAGAAACTCGACGAGCAGGAAAGTAAAGAGGAATTTATAGAAAAACTATATGTGTGGGAGATGAAAGGTTTTAACGTCGAGCATCTTAAAAATGTTATCAATTCAAAAGATATTGGGTATATCAGAAAAGAGTTTGAAAAGTTTACTGAGAATGTTAAAAAACTTGTTGATCTGCATAAGGAGTTTGGACTTCTTAATGTGAAAAAGTTTAAAAATGAAGCAAAAGAGATTGAATCGATGCTTTTTGATCCAGATCGAGTGGAGATCTTGAAAGAAAAAATTGATCTTTTAAAAGAAAAGATAAACTATTTTACCTTCTTTGAAAAAGAAACAAGTATTCTGATGAATCTGAATAATTTTGTTATAGATTCTTCGAACAGATCTGTAATAAACAAAATCAGTGAAATAATTAATGGAGTTAACACTGATAAAATCGTTTTGATAACCGGTAGCCCTGGAACAGGAAAAACGCATATATTGAATGGACTCTTTAATAGTTTGCTTGATAAAAGGGTCATTTTCATAAACAGAAATAACATACAACAGGCAGCAAACAATTTTTATGTTATGAAATTTATAAGCGAGGTGGATCTTGTTTTGATAGATGATCTTGATAAAATCTATGAAAGAAGAGAAAATGTTCCTGTGATAAAGAATATTCTTTCAAATAATGTTGTAAAGGTCATAACTCTCCAAAGAAAATTCAGCATCGATGATAGAGAGATCCTTGATATGTTCAATAAGTACACCTCCTACAATATTCAACCAACTTCACTTTTTATAAAAAAGAATGTGTATAAAAATTTACTTTTGAAATATGGTATTAAAATGAACGATTTACTTTTTAATTTTCTTTTAGATTATGTTACGACTCCATTATCTGAAATTGAAAAATATTTTCTTGAGTTGAAAAAGTATGAGATGAGCATAACCGAGGATCTTATAAAAAAAGTGTTTCCATCAGGAACGATTAAAAAGAGAGAATATATTAGAAAAGGTGAATTTGATTCTTCAAAGTTGATTAAGGAATGGATAAGTGATACCGACAGGTTGTATGTAGAGTTTGAGGTTTGAAAATGGCTATAAGGGGAAATTTACAGGAAGCATCTTTACCCGATATAATACAGTTACTTTCTCTTGGGAGGAAGACAGGAGTTTTAAGTGTATCGGATAAGAAAAATTTTGGAGATATATTTTTCAAGGATGGTAAAATAATTTATTGTTCTATTGTTAACAGAGAGGAAAGGATTGGGAATCTTCTGTTAAAATCAAACGATATCACAAAAGAGCAATTGGAAAAAGCACTTGAATATCAGGAGGAAATAAAATCGAAAAAAAGACTCGGTGATATACTCGTTGAGATGAATTTTGTTTCAAAAGAGGTTCTTGAAAAAAGGATAAAACAACAGATTACCGATAGTATTTTCACTCTTTTGACTTGGAAAACTGGATTTTTTAACTTTGAGCCAAATATCGAACCTGTTACCGAAACGATTACGGTTGAAATAGAAGCTGATGATGTTCTTCTTGAAGAGGCAAGAAAAATTGATGAATGGTCAATAATCGAAAAAGAATTGCCTTCGGAAAAAACTGTCCTTGTGAAAACGGGAATAAAAAAAGAAGAGGAGATAGATAATGAGATCACGAGATATGTATTCTCACTTGTTGATGGATTCAAAACCGTTAAAGAGATTTTTGAAATATCAACTGTTGGAAAATATGAAACAGGGAAGGAACTTTATACCTTACTGAAACTTGGTTATATATATGCTGGTGAGGAAAAGAGTGCGGAGATGATCGTCGATTCCCAGAACAAGATAATGGAACATTATAATCTTGGTATTGCTTTTCTTTTGACTGAAATGTATGAAGAAGCGATAAGGGAATTTAAACATATAATACAACTTGATAGGAGTGATGTAAAAGCATATTTTTATCTTGGTCTCATATATTTTAGAATGCGTGATTACAATGAATCTTTAAAATATTTTGAGGAACTTTTAAAATTGGGTATTGTGAGTGTTCCACTATTTAACAATATCGCTCTTACATATGAACGTTTAGGAATTTTTGAAAGAGCTGAAGAGTTTTATGAAAGAGCAGTAAAGATGGAACCCGAGAATCCCAAAATTCTTGCTAACTATGGTATACTCCTTTTCAAAGAAAATCTTTTTTCGGATGCAGAAGAAAAGTTAAAGATGGCTTTAAACATTGATAAAGGTTTAAAATATGCAAAATATTTTTTGGGTTTGATATATTTTGAATATGGAATGATAAACGAAGCAACAGAAATATTTTTTGAACTTTCCAAAAATGACCCTTCAGTATGGCAGTATCATTATAATCTCGGACAGATGTATCTTGCTGTTGGGAAATATGAAAGTGCTGGAAATTTTTTGAAAAAGAGTGTAGAGGTATGTGGTGATGAGGTTTTACCGTATAAATCGTTGATTGAATTCTACTTCTTGGAAAAAAATTTTGAGGCTGCTGAGATAGTTCTTGAGCAGATCGTGAATATGAATAAGGGAGATTTTGATGTTTTTTACAAATTGGGAAATATCAAATATAGAAAAGGAAAAAAGGAGGATGCGCTAAAATTTTGGGAAGAAGCTTTAAAACTGCAACCCAACAATGAAATACTGAAAAAAACAATTAACACTGTTAGAAATGGATGAAATAGATTATAAAATTCTTGTTGATTATATAAGCCAAAAGATCGGCATCGATGGTAACATTTACAAAGAGAGACCTTTCAAAAGAAGGCTTATGGTCAGAATGAGAGCAACAGGCAAAAAATCTTTTATGGAGTATCTACAATTTTTAAAAAATGATAAAGAGGAATTGAACATATTAAAGGAAACATTAACGATAAATGTTACAAGGTTTTTTAGAAATAGGGAAACATTTGATTATCTTGAAGAGATTATTTTCCCCGAAATTATAAAAAAAAAGAAGAGAATAAGGATTTTAAGTGTGGGATGTTCTACTGGAGAAGAAGTATATTCTTTGAATATGATAATAAAAAGGTTAAAATTAAAAAATGAATTCACCTATGAAATAGTTGGAATCGATGTTGATGAGGATGCTATAAAAAAAGCTAATATAGGACTTTATAAAGATTATTCTCTTATAGAGTTGACTGAAAGTGAGATTAACAGATATTTTAAAAAGATGGGAGATTATTATTCAATAGATGAATCGTTGAAAGAAAATGTTTATTTTAAACTTGTTGATATAAAAGAGGAAAATATACTCTTTACACTCGGAAAATTTGATTTTATAATATGTAGAAATGTTCTCATATATTTTTCAAAAGAGTTTCAGGAAAAAATTTTCAATTTATTCTATGAACTTTTACTTCCTGATGGATTTCTTGTTCTTGGGAAGGTTGAAATTTTAACAGGTAACACAAAAATACTTTACAAACCAATAAATATTAAAGAGAGGGTTTTTAAAAAAATTGATAATCAATATAAAGATAGCTGATGCTAATATAGGTTTTGAAGACGATGTTTTAAAAACGATAGGCCTTGGATCGTGTGTTGCTTTAACTTTATTTGATAGGGAAAAAAAGATAGGAGGAATGATCCACTATATGTTACCTTCACGAACCTATTCAAATGTTGTTTTTAACCCATACAAATACTGTGATAGTGGGCTTTCAAACCTTATTTTAGAGATGGAACAACTTGGTGCAAAAAAATACAGGATGGAATCAAAAATAGTTGGTGGTGCAAATATGTTTTCAACTTTCATAAAGAGTGTAGAAGATTCTATAGGATATAGAAATGTGGAAATGGCAAGAAAAATGTTAAAAGAATTGAGGATTCCAATCGTTGCTGAAGATGTTGGTAGTGATTATAGTAGGTCTGTTGAATTTACAGTGAAAAATGGTATCATAAGAGTAATTTCGTTTAAAAATGGGGAGATTTTCATTTGAAAAAGTTTAAAGTCCTTGTGGTTGATGACTCCGCTTTGATTAGAAGAATTTTGAAGGATATAATAAATTCAGATGAGGATTTTGAAGTGGTTGCTGAAGCGAGTGATGGACTTGAAGCGATAGATAAAATAAGAGAAGTTGATCCTGATATTGTGACACTCGATATTGAGATGCCAAAAGTGAATGGTCTTATAGCACTTCAACATATTCTGAGGATAAAAAGTTTACCGGTTCTAATAGTTAGTTCATATACAAAAACTGGATCGAAAATCGCATTGAAAGCACTTGAACTTGGAGCAATAGATGTTGTTGAAAAACCATCCTCTTTAGATTATAAGGAAAAGAAAAATGAAATTATTGTGAAATTAAAAACAGGTGTAAAAGCCAATCTTATGAATTTGAATCAATCGGTTTTGGAAATTGAAAAAAATGAAAAAATTTTCAATAAAAAAAGAGTTGAAGCTACAAAACTTGTAGCTATAGCGTCTTCAACAGGAGGCCCTAAATCCCTGATGGATATAATACCTAATATAAAGAATGATATCGATGGAGCGATTGCAATAGTTCAACATATGCCTGCTGGTTTTACAAAATCTTTTGCGGAAAGACTTGATTCAATATCCAATCTGAATGTTTTTGAATCCTATGATAACTATAAACTTCTAAATGGTGATTGTGTTATAGCTCAGGGTGGAAAACACATGGTATTTGATGAAAACGGATACATCATACATACGGATGATCCTCCATACCATTCTGTTCGTCCATCTGCTGATATAATGATGATTTCTGCAGTAAAATATTTTAAAAATAGAATTATCGGTGTTGTTCTAACAGGTATGGGTAAAGATGGAAGTGAAGGGGTTAAAATTATAAAAAAAATGAATGGAAAAAATATAGTGGAATCAAAAGAGAGTGCTCTTATCTATGGAATGCCAAAATCTGCTGAGGAAACTGGTGCTGTAGATTTTGTTTTAGATAGAAAATATATAGCAAAAAAGATAGAGGAACTTTTAAATGAAATTTAAAGAATTTAAAAGAGATCTTGAAAAAGAGATTGACATTTTATCATCCCAGATCGATACGAATTCTTATGATGAAAAGAGTGTTAAAAATCAAATAGTAAATCTTCATAAAGAAATACTTGAACTCAATGATTTTCTTGTCCAAACGGATATAAAAATAAAGGAACTTGCAAAAAAGTTAAAAACAAAAAAAATGGATAAGAGTTCATTTGAAAATTTTGTTCAGAACATTAGAATATCAAAAGTTGATCTATCGACCTACATAGATAAAGGGTGGAACTTTCTCGTGGAAGAACAATACGATGATGCAATAGAGGTTTTGGAAAAGGCAAGTTCTCTTGCTCCAAAAGATGTTAAAACACTTGATCTTCTCGGATGGGCATATATAAATAAGGAAAGATATGATGATGCGATGATAGTTTTTCAAAAAGTTTTACAGATAGATCCTGAAAATTCGATTGCCAAAAATAATCTTGGTTTTGTCTGTTTCAAAAAAGGCATATACGGAGAAGCTATAGAACATTTAACATATGTTTTAAAAAATTCGAAGGACAGGGTTGCTTTGATGTATGCGAACTTTTATCTTGGCCTTATCTATATGGAAAGGGAGATGTATGATGATTCTATAAAGTTTCTCAAAGATACTATCCAACTTGGGCCAAACCATCTTGAAGCTTATTATTATCTTGGACTTGTTCATCTCTCCGCAGGAATGGAAAAAAAAGGTATTACAATTTTAAAAGAATTGATTAAAAAGAATAGATTCAGTAAATGGGCTCAAAAAGCCGAACTCAAATTAAAAGAGATTCTGGGGGAAAAATATGAAAAAGAAAGTTGACCTTTCTTCTCTTTTCAAAAGTGATAAACATAAAACTGAAGATAAAAAGGAAAAACTCAAAGAACAAAATGAAAATGGTACCATGAAAACCGAAGAGTATGAGAAAAAAGAGATCAAAGAAGAAAACTCTTCTGATAGGAAGATGGATATTATAAATGAAAACAATCAAGATTTTGAAACAGTTGAACAAAAAAGGGAAGAAAACATATTTCTTTTAGAAAAGCAAATTTCAAAAAAAGAGAATGAGTTCGAAGAGGAAAAAGAATATGTATCTTTCAAATTGGATGAGGAAGAATATGGTATAGATTCAGATCTTGTAAAGCAGATAATTAAATACAAAGATCCACTTGATATTGGAATAAAAAGTAAAAGTTTCTTTGGAGTTTTAAATGACAAAGAAGGATTTCTACCTCTTTTTGATCTCAGAGAGAAATTTGGTTTAAAACTAAATAAGAGAAATGAGAATGGATCGATAGTTATAATGAAACTTGATGATTTAAGAATAGGTTTTTATGTTGATAAACTTATTGGTATTGTGAAAATGGAAAAATCTGATATAAAGAAAATCCCACCTTTTTTACCTGAGGAAAAGTTGAAATACATAGAAGGTGTTGGAATTTTTAAAAAGGAGAAAAGAATAATAATAATTCTGAATTATCTCTCACTTTTTTCACAGGAAGAGATAAAAGAACTTAAAAAGATTCCAGAAATTTACAGATGATAGAGATTTTATATTCAATCGTTAATACGGTTTTTTTTATTGGATATATCAAAGGTGGTGGAACGATAGTATCTTTTCTCTTCTTTTTGTTATTGTTTTTTTTCAAGAATGTTAATTTTTTTATCATCTATTATCTTTTTGTTTTTATTCTTTTTCTTTCTTATGTGAGTATATCCAATTCAAAAAAATTTTCTGGAGATGATAGAAAAATAGTAGTTGACGAACTTCTTGGAGCGTTAATATCGGTGATGTTTTTACCTAAAAATTTTTTTGTCATGTTTTTTTCAATACTGATCTTCAGATATCTTGATATTTCGAAAATATTCTTTCTTGATAAATTTGAAAATATTGAAGGCCCAACCGGAATAATACTTGATGATATAATGGCTGGTATTATTGCAAATCTTATAACACAATTGATTATCCTGGTTATATGAAAGTTTCAATAATAATCGTTGGAGATGAAATTTTAAAAAACCAGATCACTGAAAGTAACTCATCTATCATTTCAAATTTTTTCATTAGAAAAGGATATGAAATTGTAGGGAAATTTATTGTTGGAGACAATTACCGAAGTATCGATCATGTTTTAAAAATTTTACTAAAAGATTCAAACTTTATAATAATAACCGGCGGACTTGGTCCAACACCTGATGATATAACACTTGATGCTGTTGCGAGTTCTTTAAGAAGAAAAGTTGTTTTTTCTGAAGAAATTTTTAGGAAGGCATCAAAGAAAATGAAAAATGTATCGGATGATATAATCAACAGACAATCAAGAATAATCGAAGGTTCGAAAATTTTTGAGAACAAAGCAGGGATAGCGTTCTGTCATTTCTTGAAATATGGTAAAGTTAAAATATTTTTATTACCTGGTGTAGTAAGGGAAGTAGAGTGGATAATAGAGAATGTCCTTGAAAACTTGATTCCAGATAAAAAAATCACAGTTGAGTACAACCTGAAAATTTTTAACACAACAGAAAGCTATATCTACCAAGTTTTAAAAGAAAAATTTGATTCAAAACGGTTATCGAAAGTCCATTTTTATCCATCTTTTGGATTTATCGATCTTTTTTTTCCAGATAGGGATATTTTAAAATTTCTGAAAATAAAATTTAATAAAGATTTTCTTGAAACTGGCTCGAAGAGTTTGGTGGTATATTTAAAAGAAGAATTGAAAAAAAGAAATTTATCACTCTCTGTTGCAGAATCATGTACAGGAGGTTTTTTAGCTAAAAAGTTAACCGATGTTGAAGGATCGAGTAGTTTTTTTCTTGGAGGAGTGGTTGTTTATTCAAACGAGTCAAAAAAGAATTTGCTGAAAGTTGATCAAAGACTTTTAAAACAATATGGAGCTGTTTCAGAAGAGGTTTCCTCTAATATGGCAAAAAACTGTGCTAAAATTTTTAAATCGGATATTTCCGTTTCAATAACAGGTATAGCTGGACCATCAGGTGGAAGTGTTGAAAAGCCGGTTGGGACCGTTTTTATTTCAACTTTTTATAAAGGTAAAGTTGAAACTGAAAAGTATCTTTTTTCAGGAAGCAGAGATGTTGTTAGAAAAAAATCTATTAATCTATCAATGTTTTCAATTTTAAGGAGGATAAAGGATGAGTAAAAGATTATTCATCGCTTTTAAAATTCCATCCGATCTGAAGAACGAACTTTTGCTTGTTCAACACAAGATAAGAAATAATCTCGATCTGAAAGGTGTCAACTGGGTTAAGCCAGAAAATATGCATATAACTGTTGCATTTTTAGGTCAGGTTGACGAAAAAATTGTTCCCCAGATAATCGAAGTTATGAACTCAGTTAATTTTAAATCTATGCAGTTAAAAGGTGAAGGGTTAAAATTCTTTAATAAAAACAACTATCCAGCAATATTTTTTTACTCTCTTGAAGTTTCAGATGAACTTAAAGATACTGTTGGATCGATAAGGGAAAATCTTATAAAAAAGGGAATCGACTTTGATAGAAAAAGCTTCAATGCGCACATAACAATCGCAAGGATAAAAGAAGGATATGATGGAAATCTATTGTACAAGTTTGTAAATGAAAAGAAAACTTTTTTTGAACCAAAAAGATATTTTATCAATACACTTATTTTATACGAATCAAAATTTGTTGATAATCAACCGTTCTACATTCCACTACATGAAATAAATCAGGAGGTATAGATATGGATAACAACAAAATGAAGTCACTTGAAATGACACTCAAACAGATAGAAAAAGATTTTGGGAAAGGTGCGATAATGCGTCTTGGTGATAAAGCGATGATGGCGGGAGATATCATTTCAACTGGATCGATTGCTATAGATGCTGCACTCGGTGTTGGTGGTATTCCGAGAGGAAGAATCGTTGAAATATATGGAGCAGAATCAAGTGGAAAAACGACACTCGCATTGCAGGTTGTGGCACAGGCACAGAAGAATGGGGGAATGGCAGCATATATAGATGCTGAACATGCACTTGATCCTGTGTATGCTACAAAGATTGGAGTCGATATAGATAATCTTTTAGTATCCCAACCTGATACTGGAGAACAGGCACTTGAGATAACAGAAAAACTTGTGAGCAGTGGGAGTATTGATGTTGTTGTGATAGATTCTGTCGCTGCTCTTGTTCCAAAAGCTGAGATAGAAGGTGATATGGGTGATTCCCATATGGGATTACAGGCGAGGTTGATGTCACAGGCGTTGAGAAAGTTGACAGCCGTTATCAACAGATCCAAAACTGCTGTGATATTCATCAATCAGGTCAGATACAAAATCGGAGTGATGTTTGGAAATCCGATGACAACTCCTGGAGGTTTGGCTCTCAAATTCCATGCATCCGTGAGATTAGAAGTAAGAAGGATAAGTTCTATAAAAGTTGGTGAAGATGAAGTTGGAAACAACATAGAGGTTAAAGTCGTTAAGAACAAGGTTGCACCACCTTTCAAAAAAGCTCTTGTGTCAATATATTTTGGAGAAGGTATATCTAAAGATGGTGAAATCGTTGATCTTGGAACGAGTTTAAACATCATTGAAAAGACAGGTGCATGGTTTTCCTATGGTGATATAAAACTTGGTCAAGGGAAGGAGAATGTAAGGCAATTTTTAAAAGAAAATAAAAAAATAGCGGATGAGATCGAATTAAAAATAAGAAAAGCACTGGGGATGATAGTTGAAGATAACAAAAATCGAGAGAGCAAAGAAAAATAAAGAGAAAGTTAATGTTTTTGTTGATGGAGGATATTCTTTTTCAACATATGATCAACTTTTACTAAAATTTGATATTTTTGCTGGGAAAGAAGTAAATTGTAACTGGATTGAATCTGTAAAAAAAGAAACACAGATATTTGACTCAAAAAGATATATTTACAGAATACTTTCTAAAAAACGCTACACAGAAAACCAGATAAGGGATAAACTTTTTTTCAGAAAAGTTGACAAAGAAACGATAGAAAGTTTGTTGAATGAGTTAAAAGAGAATGGACTGGTCGATGATAGCAAATTTATAAAAGATTATCTTGATTATTTAAAATCTCAACAAAAATATTCAAAAAAAGAAATAGAATCCAAATTATATTTAAAATTCAAAAAGGGTTTGGATAATATTTTTTTAAAAGAATATCTTGAGGATTATGATGAAAGAAATGTTCTTGAAAATTTAATAAGGAGAGAAAAAAGATTGGATGAGAAACTTGTTCAAAAATATTATAGAAAAGGGTTTAATTTTGAAGATGTTCAGGAAATCTTTAACAGAGTTAAAAAAGGAGGATAAATGTTCTTTATTATTGTTTTTATAATGATTTTGGTTATTGGTTATATAATCGCTTATAATTCTGGATTGAAAATCAAATATGTAAACAGAAAAAATTTTATTATAGTTCTCACAGTTCTTCTTACTTTTTTTATTTTTATAAGTTCCATTAGAATCGTTCAACCTGGATATGTTGGAGTTCAAATCCTTTTTGGTAACCTTGATAAGAAAGTTCTAAAAAATGGATTGCATCTTGTTTTCCCTTTGGTACAAGTTGTTATGATGGATGTAAGAACGCAGGATTATACTATGTCGATTGCGAAAGAAGAAGGTGTAAAAAAAGGTGATGATGCTATAACATCTCTGACAAAGGATGGATTGACAATTTCTCTTGACATAAGTGTATGGTATAAACTCGACCCTTTGAGGGCTGTTGATGTCTATCAAAACATCGGAACAAACTATGTTGAAAAGATCGTAAGACCAGCGATAAGAACTTCGATAAGGAATGCGACGGTTCTTTACAACGTTTCAGAAATTTTCTCGGAAAAAAGGGAAGAGTTATCCAAAAAGATATTTGATGAACTTTATTCAAACCTTGGTGAAAAAGGTATAGTCGTTGACAAAGTTTTGTTAAGAAACATAGATCTTCCGACAAGGGTTAAAAACGCAATAGATGAAAAGATAGCAGCAGAACAGGAATCTCAAAAAATGATATATATACTTGAAAAGGAGAAGAAAGAAAAAGAAAGAAAACTTATTGAAGCTGAAGGTATAGCACAGGCACAGAAAAAGATTTCTGAATCCTTAAATAAACAATATTTGCAATGGTACTACATTCAAAATCTTAAAGAACTCTTGAACACGCAAAATTCTAAAATAGTTATTCTTCCATTTGATAAGAATCTTGTTCCACTTTTAAATTTAGGAGAGTAATGTTTTTCTGGGGAAAAATTTTTTTCATTCTGATACTTTTTGTTCTTTTCTTAAGGTTGAAAATCAATATTGGTATATCTCTTCTTGTATCCTCTATTTTTGTTGGAATTTTCTTTTATTCCGGGTTTGCAGAGATAGGAAAAGTTTTTATCAAATCTATAACTTCATATACAACGATAAAAACTGTAATAATAATCTATTCGGTTTTACTTCTTTCAAATGTTATAAAAGAAAAGGGTATAAAAGTATTATCCGATAGTTTGCTTGAAATCTTCAGAGATGTAAAATACGCTATAATTTTTCCTCCAATGTTTATAGGACTTTTGCCTATGCCAGGTGGAGCACTTTTCCCAGCAGAAATAGTGAACGATTTAGGTGATAAGATAGAATTGAAACCAGAACAAAAAACTTTTATAAATTACTGGTTTAGACATATCTGGGAATATTTCTGGCCATTGTATCCAGGTTTAATTTTAACCTCAAACATTTTGAATGTACCGATAAAAATGGTCATGAAATATCAGTTTTATTTAACCATAATAGCTTTCACTATAGGTATAGTTTACATAAAAAGATTAAAGAATGTTAAAGTCGAAAGAAAGATACCTTTAACAAAGAGTTTATTCAATGTAGTTGAAGGTTTTCTTCCAGTTTTTATAATAGTAGTTTTGATTCTGTTCTCAAATGTAAAAGAGGAAGTGGTAGTTTTTTTTGTTTCCTTTTTGTTCCTTCTTTTTTTGAAAACTGATATTAAAAGAAAGATTGAACTATTTTTTAAATCCTTCTCTTTTGATATGATATTTCTGATAGTTGGTGTTATGATTTTTAAAGATTTTTTTTCTAACTCACAGATAATAAAGGATAATTTTCTTATTCTTCAAAATTACAAAGCAACTTATTATTTACTTCTTGTTATGTTGCCTATACTTGTTGGGATGTTTACAGGAGTAAATCAAGCGTATGTTGGTATACTTCTACCATTGGTTTCAACTGTCATTTTAAAAGAGAATGGTTCGGTTGATTTTATAAAACTTACACTTTTTTATGCTTCAGGTTTTTTGGGTGTCTTGCTTTCACCTGTCCATCTATGTTTGTCTTTAACAAGGGAATATTATAAGGCTGATTGGTCTAAAATTTATAGAATATTACTTCCATCGACTTTACCTATAATTTTGATTCCATTTTTTATGAATCTAATTTTTTAAAAGGAGTTATAGATGATGAAAAAAATTTTTTTTGTATTGCTTGTTTTGTTTGTTTTTTCTTCCTGTGAAAAAATAAAAGAAAATGATCCAGAATTGATAAGAGATGTTATTTATAAAAATACCGATTCTATGAACAGAAAAGATATAAGTGGATATATGGAAACCATCGATCCTGAGGATACTTTTAAATTCAACTCTACAAAAAACACTGTGGAATTTATTTTTAACAGTGTAAATGTTCAAAGTAAAATAGATAGTTTTTCAATCATTTCTCTATCTTCTGAGACAGCACATGTTTTTACAAGAATGGTTTTTCAAATAGAGGGGAAAGATGAAATTTTTAACAATATGGAGCACATCCTTATTAAGAGAAAGGATAGATGGTATATAGCAGGATCTTTGGTTATCCAGTAGTGTCAATTTGACTTTTAACTTCTTTATGTTATAATTGCAATCTATGAATAAAAAATATATTTTTGGACCTGTTCCGTCGAGAAGGTTAGGTTACTCTTTAGGTATAGATCTTGTTGAAAAAAAATATTGTACTTATGATTGTATCTATTGTGAAGTAGGAAAAACAACAAATAATATAGTTGAAAGAATAGATTTTCATAACGACGAGTTGATCGTTTCCCAAATTGAAAAATTTTTAAAAGATTACACTGGAAGAATAGATTGTATAACTTTTACAGGATCAGGAGAACCAACACTCAACATAAAAATGGGAAAAATTTTAAATGAAGTTAAAAAAATAACTACACTGCCCATAACACTTTTAACAAATGGATCATTGTTCTTTAGAGAGGATGTAAGAATAGAATCTATGGGGTTTGATATAGTGATTCCATCTCTTGATTCGGTTAGTGAGGAATCGTTTGTAAAAGTTAATCAACCAAACAAAGAATTAAAACTTTCAAACATTATAGAAGGTTTGATAAAGTTTTCTAAAGATTACAGAGGAAAAATCTTTCTTGAAATATTGCTTGTTAAAGGTGTAAATGACTCAGATAACGATCTTATCGGATTAAGAAAAGTCATCGAAAAGATGAGGGTTGATAAAATTCAGATAAATACTGTTGTAAGACCTCCAGCATACAGTGAAGCGAAACCTATAGGTGAAGATGATAAAGAAAGGATAAAAAATCTTTTGGGAGATTTTGTTCAGCTGGATCTTATTTTTTCTGGAAAAGATATGAACAATAAAACCAATGTTGGTAAAGATGAAGTTAAAGAACTTTTAAAAAGAAGACCATGTACTTTTGATCAGATATCTGTCTCTTTGGGAATAGATTCTGAAAGGTTAAAAATAATTATTGAGGAACTTGAAAGGGATTTGAAAGATAAATTAAAGATCGACAAATTTGATGGAGAATTTTATTACAAGGTTTTAGAAAATGAATGAAATTTTTATTTTTGTATTCATCCTTCTTGCAACAAAAATAGTTAACGAAATTTTCGTTAGATTAAAACTCCCTTCTGTAGTAGGTATAATAGTTCTTGGAATATTGTGTGGTCCGGTATTAAAAATTATACAGGTTGATAACACTATAGAATTTTTCTCTGATATAAGTATTCTGTTCTTAATGTTTCTTGCGGGACTTGAGACGGATTTAGAAAGTATAAAAAAACAGGGGAAAGCATCTTTCATAATAGCATTGTCAGGTGTTCTGGTTCCATTCTTCTGTGCTTTTTTATTCCTTTTCATGAAATTCAGTTTCAATTCAGCATATATTGTTGGTTTGACCCTTACAGCTACTTCTGTGTCGATAACTGTAATGACCCTTTTGGAGATCGGAAAACTTAATACAAGAAGTGGAATAACAATTTTGGGTTCAGCAGTTATCGATGATGTTATAGGTATACTTTTTATGTCAATTTCGTTTGTTTTTCTTTTTCATTCTGGAAATTTTGTTTTAGTTATTTTAAAAATTTTACTTTTGATACTTTTTATTTATATATTGTATACGTATATAATCAACAGGGCTTTCCATTTCGTTTCAAATTTCAAATCACATGATATGGTTTTAAGTCTTTCTGTGATACTTATGATGTTTCTTTCATATTTTTCTGAGCAGATGGGAATTGCAGGAATAACCGGTGCTTATGTTGCAGGTGTTTCAATATCCAAGACAAGGTTTTCGAAAAGGGTTCTGGATAATACCCACATAATTGTTGATACTCTTTTTATCTCATTTTTCTTTTTTGTTGTTGGATTAAAAACATCGATAAATTTTAAGGATATCAATTTGTTTTTCACTTTTATTTTGATAGTCATATCAATTTTCTCAAAGGTTATTGGATGTGGTGTTGCGAGTTATTTAAATGGTTTAACCCTGGATGAATCATTGAAAGTTGGTGTTGGAATGATCCCAAGAGGTGAGGTTGGACTTGTTATAGCATCCATAGCACTTTCAAGGGGTTTTGTCGATCAGGTGGTTTACAATGGATTTGTGATCATGATTCTGTTTACAACTCTAATAACACCTTTCTGGCTGAATTACCTTTATAGAAAATAAAAAGGAGAAAATATATGTTCTTTATGATACTTCTTTTATATAAAGAAGAATTTTATGAGGATGTTTTAAATTCCCTTGTGGAAAGCGGGATAAACGATTCTTTTGTAGTTGAAGGACAGACAATAAATCAAGCTGTGAATATAAACATACCAATTTTTTCCGGTTTGAAATATCGTTTGAAAGATTCTGATAAATACTCAAAAATAATTTTTTCAACAGTTGAGGATAAAGAGCAGGTTGAGCATCTTGTAAAAATCTTAAAAGACATAAAAGTTGATCCAGACAAAAAGGACACTTTAAGGATCTATTTACTTAAAATCGATAACGTTTATGGAAAAGCAGAGGATTTTAAAATTGAATAAAAAAAGAATTTTTTTAGTTTTTCTTCTTTTACCCCTTTTCGTTTTCGCTTATATCCTGCCTGAGTCATATGATTCTGAATATATTGTTGATCAATTTTGTTCAGATTTTGATATAAACATTTTTAACGATCTTATAAAGAAAGATAATTTTGTTATGATCTCGGGTGGTTGTTACAACGTTGAGCAACTTTCGATCAAATCTTTTTTAGGTTTAAAAATTCCTTTGATGAAATCTTTGAATTTTGAACTTTTCAACTTTTATTACGATGATTTTGAATTCCACAATAAAATTTTAGAATACGGTTTAACCTACAGGTTCCGAGATTTTTTTGGTTTAGGGTTTTTAGCAAACCCAACTTTTTATAAAAAGGATTCAGATCTAACTTTCCATTTCGATTTTAAAGGGTTTAACACTGAAAACAGATTTTCGTTAACACTTGAAAATTTTGATAACAACTATTCCCATAAAAACTGGAACGAAAATATTATAGATAGACCAAGGATATATGAGAACAATCCATACATATTATCTCTTTATTCTAAAGGAGAATTGAAAAAAATTGAATTTTTAACATTTTACAGAAAAAAACTTTTTACACGAGAAAAACATTATTTTTATGATGAAGTTTTAGATTCCTTTTTGTACATTTTTTCAGTTGATACAAGTTATGATTATATCTTTTCTCAAATATTTTATAATGATAAAAAAGAAAAAAATCTGTTGTCAACCGGATTTAGATTGACAATGTTAAACTTATCAAGTTCATTTTTTGATTTTACAGATACAATAGAAGAACTCGATTCAAGAATATATCTTTCATTTTATTTTTCATACAAAAAAAATGTTAACAGATTGAGCTTTTTTTATGAAAAAGGTTATCGGGAACTTGAACAAGTTTTTGAAAAAGAAACGGATCTTTTATATTTTGGTTATACCTTTTCAAAAAATATTTTTGATATCAGTGGTGGTCAGTTGATTTCAAATATAAAAAGATTTGATAGTGATACAGTTTCTTACAATTCATTTCAAACAAGATTTATTTTGAGTTTAAAGATCAGGTTGGGTGAAAATTCTTATCTTATAGCCAGAAAAGGATTTGAAACCGATTACAGAGATATTCAAAAAGGTGGCAAATATTTTTTCTATGATAAGGGTTACATCCAGTTTTATTCAAATTTTGATCCATTCATAAAAAGGGAGTAATATGGATAAGTTTATAATCAAAGGGGGAGTAAAACTTTCAGGAGAATTGAACACTTCTGGATCAAAAAATTCAGTTCTTCCGATAATGGTTGCAACTCTTCTCACAACTGGAAAAAGTGTGATCAGAAATGTTCCCGATGTTGATGATGTGAAACATATGATCAAAGTTCTGGAATACATAGGAGCAAAGATTAAATTCGATAAAAATACTCTTGTAATAGATGTTCCATCAAAGGTTGGATTTATGGCTCCATACGATTTTGTGAGAAAGATGAGAGCATCTTACTATGTTATGGGTGCATTGATTGGAAGGCAGGGAAAAGTTGATGCATCTTTACCTGGTGGATGTGCAATTGGTGAAAGACCGATAGATTTACATTTAAAGGGTTTTGAAGAACTAGGATGTAAAATAAAACTTGAAAAGGGATATATAAAAGCAAGATGTAAAAAGTTAAAAGGTAAGGAAATGTTCCTTGAAGGTAGTAAGGGAACATCTGTTGGAGCCACAATAAATGTTATGATGGCTGCGGTTAAAGCGGATGGAAAAACCATAATAAAAGGTGCTGCTTTAGAACCAGAAGTTTCAGATGTCGCAAATTTTTTAAATAGTATGGGAGCAAGAATAACAGGTATAGATACACCTGTTCTAACGATCGATGGTGTTGAAAAACTTAATCCTGTTGAATATACAGTTATACCTGATAGAATTGAAGCAGGAACTCTACTTGTCTCTGCTGTTATAACAGGTGGGGAACTTGTTCTGAAAAAATGTAATCCGAAGCATATGGACGCTGTTTTAAGAAAACTGAAAGAAATCGGATACAAACTCTCTGTGGGAGAAAGCGAAATTTATATAAAGTCAACAAAGAATTTGAAACCTGTCAACATAGATGTTTTACCGTATCCTTTCTTTCCGACAGACATGCAAGCACAGTTTGTTTCTTTGCTTTCACTTGTTGATGGAATATCAATAGTTTCTGAAAACATTTTTGAAAAAAGGTTTATGCATGTACCAGAACTCTTAAGGATGGGAGCTGATATAAAAATTGATTCAAACAAGGCGATAATCAAAGGGGTAAAAAAACTTTTGGGTGCACCAGTTATGGCTTCGGATCTTCGAGCATCTGCAGCACTTGTAATCGCAGCTCTTGCAGCAGAAGGTGAAAGTGAGATAAAGAGGATATATCATATTGACAGAGGATACGAATCTATAGAAAAGAAGTTGAGAAAAATAGGTGCGAAGATCAAAAGGGTTGAAGAATGAACTCAAAAAAAACTGTATATGTTGGAAAGGTCCCGATAGGTGGTAAAAATCCTGTTGTTATCCAATCGATGACGAATACAAAAACAGAGGATTATGAAACCACCATAAGACAAATAGAAGATCTTCATAGAAGAGGTGCCCAGATCGTTCGTGTTTCGTATCCAGATATAAAGTGCAAAGATACTTTGAAAAAGATCGTGAAAAATTCTCCATGCCCTATTATAGCTGATATACATTTTGATTATAAGCTTGCAATATCAGCGATGGAAATCGGTTGTGCGAAAATAAGGATAAACCCTGGAAATATATCAAAAAGGAATTTGCTCAAAATAATTAAAGTTGCAAAAGAAAGGAATATCCCTATCAGAATAGGTGTAAATGGTGGATCACTTGAAAAAGAAATTTTGAAAAAGTATAATTATCCTAATGCCGATGCTCTTTTTGAATCTATAAAAAAATCGGTTGATTTCTTTCTCGATAACGATTTTGATAATCTTGTTCTTTCTGTTAAATCATCAGATGTTTTTGAAATGATAGATGCTAATATGAAAATGAAAGAATTGGATTTTCCCATACATCTTGGGGTAACTGAAGCTGGAGGACTTTTGAGAGGTTCGATAAAAAATTCTATAGGTATATCATATCTCCTTTTGAATGGAGTGGGTGATACTATAAGAGTATCACTTTCAGAATCTCCACTCTATGAGGTTGATGTGGCGAAAATAATTTTATCCTCATTACATATAAATTCAAATGTACCCGATGTTATAGCATGTCCAACATGTAGTAGAACAACCTTTGATGTTATTTCAGTTCAAAAAGAAGTTGAAAAAATACTTGAAAATGTGAACACCAAGATAAAGGTCGCAGTTATGGGATGTGTTGTCAATGGGCCTGGAGAAGCGAAGGATGCTGATCTTGGTATAACTGGTGGACATGGAACTGGAGTTCTTTTTAAAAAAGGAAAGATAGTTAAAACGGGGCCTATCGAAGAAATTTTAAAGATTTTTTATGAAGAGTTGAAAAATTATGGAAAATAAAATAAAAATAATTCAGAATCTTTTAAAGGATAAAGAGATGATCTTTATCGATGATCCTGAGCAGGTTTTTGATCTTCTTGAAAAAGATCTCTCTTTCAACTATGGTGAGTACGATGCAAATCTCTTCATCGGTAAAAAGAAAGTTTATCTTATTGTTGATTATCTTCTATATCCAAGGGTGAAAAATTTTGATTCAGTAGAGGTCGTAAAAGGTGATACTATAAATTATCTGAAAAATGGTAGATTGTTTCTTAAAGAATGGTTGAACATTTTAAAAGAAAACAGTATTACAAGAGTGGGACTTGTAAACACTTCCTTTTCTCTATATTTTAAAGATTTTGTAACATTTAAATTTGTTTCACCTTCAAAAACTCTGGGAACTTTAAAAAGTAAAAATGAAATTTCAAAGATCAAAAAGATCGCAGAAAGGATGGAAGTCATCTTTGAAAAAGTTGAAAAAATGTTGAAGGTTGGAATCTTGGATGTTCAGCTCAGAAATGCTGTAGATCTTTTGATCTATGAAGATGGATTCAAAAGATATTTACCAACTTATGTTGGATTTGATGTTAAAACGATATATCCAACTCTAAACGGAGATATTTTGAAAGAAAACAGAATAGTGGTTCTTGATATCGGAGTTATGAAAGGTGGGGTTGGTTTTTCTTTTTCGAGAAGTTTTCCTTTTGGAAAACTATCCAGCAATAAAGAAAAAATTTTCAATATAGCAAAAGATGGAATAGATGTTTTATTCGCTGGTCTTGCAAAGAGAGGAAGTATCAAAGAGTGTGAAATGAATTATAGGGATTATCTGAAAAGTCATAAGCTTGAAAAGATGTCAATAGAATACGGTTTTTCTTATGTTTCATGTGCTGGAACTGGTGAAATAAACACTTTCGTTACTGATAGAACTGTAAAGGATGGAGAAATTTTTAAATTGACTTCATCGATATTTATACCATTGAAATATGGTGTTCGATTTGAAAGTTTGTTGATAAAAAATGGGAATCGTTATGAAAAGATACTTTAAATTCTTCCTTTTGTTTTTGTTAATCTTTTTGTCATGTTCACGGAAAGATTATAGATCGTATATGGAAAGAGGTGATTATAAGAATGCTTTGAAAATTGCTGAGGAAAATTTTAAAATCAAACCAGATAAAAAAACACTTGCTGATATAATTTTTCTTTTAGATGAAAAACTTTATGATACCAAAAGAGCGGTCATAAATACGAAAAGGTATGAAGATTTAAAAGGTGATTTTACAGGTATAGAAAAGGTCGTTGGAACATTGTACTATAACTATTCTTTATCACTTTATAAAAAAGGAGAATATGACTCTTGTGAATACTATTTAAAAAAAGCGGAACATTTTTCACCTGAAAATTTTAAAGTATATCTTCTTTTAGGAAAGGTTTTTGTAAGAAAAAATGATCTCGTTAAAGCGAAAGATTTTCTTCTAAAATCTCTTAAGATAGAAAGTAAAAATGTAGAAGCGTATAAATTCTTAGGTAATATAGAATTTCTTCAGGGGAATATAGAAAATGCAAAAAAATATTATGAAGATGGACTTACAATTGATTCATCTGATTGCCAACTTTTGATGAATTATGCAGAGTTGAATATGAAATCAAAAAACGAAAAAAAAGGATTAGAGATTCTTAAAAAGGTTATATCGATAGATTCGACGAATTTTGATGCTTACGATAGGATCGTAAAATATTATTATAAAATAGGATTGAACGATTCCATTTTTAAGTATATGAACCTTTACAACGACATTGTTAAAAGGAAAAACAAAAGCGAACAAAAATGAAGGAGTGTAAATGATCTCAAGAGATGAAGCTTTAAAACTCGTTAAAGAGAATGTTGATAACCAGAATCTTATAAAACATATGCTCGCTTGTGAAGTTTGTATGAAAGAACTAGCAAAACATTTTAAAGAGGATCAAGAAGAATGGGCGCTCGCGGGACTTCTACATGATTTGGATTATAAAGAGACCTTCAAGGATCCTCAAAAACATGGTTTTATTACAGTTGAAAAGTTGAAAGACCTTGATGTTACAAAAAACATTCTTGATTCGATACTAGCTCATCCTGGTCATAAAGAGAGAGAAAAACTTATAGAAAAGGTTCTTTTTTCTGTTGATCCCTTAACAGGATTGATCGTTGCCGCCGCTTTGATGCATCCTGAAAAGAAGATAAGTAAGATCGATACAGAGTTTGTACTCAGAAGATTTAAGGAGAAAAGATTTGCTGCTGGTGCGAACAGAGAACAAATACAGATGATAGAAGAAACAGGTTTAAAATTGGAAGATTTTATTAATATTTGTCTTGAATCGATGAAATCCATTTCGGAGGATTTAGGACTATGAAAGTCTTACAAACCCATAGATTACCTTTTGATACGAAAAATTTTTTAGGAGGATATGGAATTGATGTTGATATATTCGAAAATGGAATCTCTTATGAAAGATTTGAAAATCTTATAGGAGATTACGATGGACTCTTATGTCTTTTGAGTGATAGAGTAGATAAAAATATTTTAGATAAAGGGAAAAACTTAAAAATAGTGGCAAACTATGCTGTTGGGTACGATAACATAGATGTTTTGTATGCGAAGGAAAAAAATATTTTTGTAACAAATACACCCGATGTTTTAACTGAAGCAACAGCTGATATAGCTTTTGCTTTACTTCTTGCTGTCACAAGAAGAATAGTTGAAGGCGATAATTTGGTAAGAAAAGGTGGGTTCAAAGGATGGAAGCCGGATCTTCTTTTAGGGAAAGATCTTTTTGGTAAAACTCTTGGAATCTTTGGTTACGGAAGGATTGGAAAAGCTGTCGCGCGAAGGGCTAAAGGTTTTGGGATGAAAATAATCTTTACCGATGAAATTGTTCAGGAAGATGGAATAGGTAAAAAAGTAAGTTTCGAAAGATTGATAGAAGAATCTGATTTTATCTCGATCAACGCACCTTTGAACGATAGAACTCTTTATAAGTTTGACATCGATGTATTTAAAAAGATGAAAAATGATGTTATTATTATAAATACGGCGAGAGGGAAACTTATAAAAGAAAAGGATCTTGTATATGCTCTAAAAAATAACATAATAAAAGGGGCAGGACTCGATGTTTATGAGAATGAACCTATAGTTGAAGAAGAACTTTTAGAAATGAACAATGTTGTTTTGTTACCACATATCGGAAGTGCAACCGAAGAAACAAGAGAAAAAATGGCAATGATATGTGCCAGATCGATAGTAGAAGTACTTGTTGAAAAGAGGAGACCAGAAAAATGCGTAAACTTTTAATTCTCTTATTGTTAACAATCTTCTTTATAAATGTTTTTCCGGATCCTTTTTTTTCAAAAGATAAAATCGATCATCTGTTTACAACTTTTGCAATAACAGCATCGACGACACTTTTTGTTAAAAGTTTTATGAAAGATCGTTCTGAATTTGAAAATATAACTTTTTCAATAAGTGTTCCTGTTCTATTTTCATTCGGAAAAGAAATTTATGACAATTTTTCAGATGGAACTGTCTCTTACAAAGATCTTATTTACGATTTTATTGGAATAGGAATAGGTTATTCTATAGTGAGGTTAAAATGAATCTGTTCAAAAAAAAGAAGAAAAAAGATACTAAACTTTTAAAAATCAATCTTTCTCCAGCCGAAATGTTTTACACGAATGCGCTTTCAATAGAAGCTTTAGTTAATGTTCTTGAAAGTAAACACATTTTGAAGAAGCAGGAAGTTCTCGATGAAATTCGGAGGTTGGGGAAAGAAAGAAAAGAAAAAATGGAGGAATTGAATGAAGATCTCGGAAAGAATAATTAATATGCAGGAATCACCGATTAGAAAACTTTTATCATACTCTGATGATGCAAAAAGCAGGGGAATAAAAGTTTACCACCTGAACATTGGACAACCTGATATACCAACACCGACCTATATTTACGATGCTATAAAAAACTATTCTGAACATGTTTTAGCTTACGGTCCTTCACAAGGGTTAAAGGTTGCAAGGGAAACTGTGGCAGAATATCTTTCGGGAATAGGTTATGATGTTAATCCAAATGAGGTTTTTATAACAACAGGTGGATCAGAAGCAATAATATTTGCGATGATGACTGTTGCGGATCATGGTGATGAGATAATAATCCCTGAACCATTTTACACTAACTACAACGGTTTTGCTTCAATGGCTGGCTTGAAAGTTGTTCCATTGCTAACGAGAGTTGAAACAGGTTTTCATTTGCCAGAAGAAAAAGAATTTGAAAAGTTGATAACACCGAAAACAAAAGCGATTCTGATCTGTACCCCGAACAATCCAACTGGAACGATTTTTACCAGAGAGGAAATGGAAATGATTGTAAGAATTGCAAAGAAACATAATCTTTTCATTCTTTCTGATGAAGTTTACAGAGAGTTTGTTTTTGATAACAAAAAACACACTTCGATCCTTGAAATCGAGGGAACACAGGAGAATTCGATAATGCTTGATTCGATTTCAAAAAGGTTTTCAGCTTGTGGAGCAAGGATTGGATATCTCGTTTCAAAAAACAAAAATATAATGAATGGCGTTTTGAAATTGGGACAAGCAAGATTATGTCCCCCAACGATTGAACAGATAGGAATGATAGAGGGTTATAAACATATGAAAAGTTTTATGAAAGAAATGATCGAAGAGTATCAGAAAAGAAGGGATGTTGTTTATGAGAATCTGATGAAAGTTGAAGGCGTTTTTACAAGAAAACCTGAAGGTGCGTTTTATGTTGTTGTAAAACTTCCTGTGGATGATGCAGATAATTTTGCTAAATGGATGTTAACAGATTTTGAAGTTGATGGAAAAACTGTTATGGTTGCTCCAGCAAATGGATTCTACGCTTCACCTGATAAGGGAAAAGATGAGATAAGGATAGCTTATGTTTTGAACACTAAAGAACTTGAAGATGCTATAAAAATTCTTTCTCTTGGAATAAAAGAGTATAACCGAAGGAAAGGATGATGGACAGGTTAATCTTTGAAAACAAAATAAGTTCATACATTCTTTTGATATTTCTCATTTTGATCTCTACATCGATAACATTGTTCTTGATAATTTTTTTCAAAGAGAAAAAATATAAATTTTTCAAAAGATTTTTCTGGTTCACAATTTTCCTTTTGTATTCGATCTCGTTTCATATCTCTGTATCTTTCTTTACGAAGTATACACAGGTGTTCAACATATTGGTTGATATAACAAAGATATTATATGTTTTAACATTTACATTCCTTTTCATATCTATTATGAATTTTTTTATCGAGAGAATTTACAGAGATGATATCCTGAGGCAACATATTCATCTTTCGCTACAGATAGAATCTCTTCTGAAAAAAACTGTACTCGTATTTTCATTGATCGTGGCGTTAACTTTTATTTTAAGTATTCTTGGAGTCAATGTTCTGTCTATAATCACAGGACTTGGAATAGGAAGTGCTGCAATAGCACTTGCAGCCCAGGACCTTTTATCAAACGTTATAGGTGGAATGACGATATTTTTCTCGAAAGTTTTAAATGTTGGAGACCTTGTAGAAATAAATGATGAGTTGGGGTATATCATAAATATTGGATTAAGAACAACAAAATTGAAAAGGTATGATAACAAGATCGTAATTTTTCCTAATAGCCTTGTTGCAAAAAGTAAAATTATAAACCATATGGAGAACAATGTTGTAAAAATCTCCTATGTTTTACAACTCGAATACAGAACACCTGTTGAAACCATAAAGAAAGCTTCTGATATAGTTACAAAAATCCTGAACGATGATAACAGGATTGAAGATAAAAACTCAATAAATATTGGGTTTTACAAATTTGACCAGTACTCGGTGAATCTTTATGTGAATTTTGCAGTAAATAGATCCCAGAACATAGCACAGATAAAAGAGGACTTTCACTATCTTGTAAAATATAATTTCGATAAAGAAGGGATAAATTTTGCTTTCCCAACACAAAGTATAGAACTGAAACATAAGGAGTGATTATGGAAAAAGAAAATTTAAAAAAAATCGATCTTGAAATTTTCGAAGCAATAGAGAATGAAAAAAGAAGACAAACGGAAAAGATAGAACTTATCGCATCTGAAAATTTTGTTTCCGATGCTGTTCTTGAAGCATTGGGAAGTGTTATGACAAACAAATATGCTGAAGGATATCCTGGAAAAAGGTATTATGGTGGATGTGAATTCGTTGATGTTGCAGAAAATTTAGCAAGGGAAAGAGCAAAACAACTCTTTAAAGCCGATCATGCAAATGTTCAACCACATTGTGGTTCACAGGCAAACATGGTAGCATACCTTGCCTTTTTGAAACCAAACGATACATTTATGGGGTTGGATCTTTCACATGGTGGACATCTAACACATGGACATCCGATAAGTTTTTCAGGGATTCTTTACAATGCAGTTCACTATGGAGTTGAGAAGGATACGGAGGTTATCGATTATGGGAAATTAAGAGAACTTGCAAAAGAGGTTAAACCGAAGATGATAATAACGGGTGCGAGTGCTTATCCAAGATTTTTTGATTTTCCTAAATTTAGAGAGATAGCAGATGAAGTTGGAGCAAAACTGGTTGTTGATATAGCGCATATCGCTGGGCTTGTTGCAGCGGGCCTCCATCCATCACCTGTACCATACGCTGATGTAGTTACTTCGACAACTCATAAAACTTTAAGGGGACCAAGAGGTGGATTGGTTTTATGTAAAGAGGAGCATGCAGCTTTGATCGATAAAACCTTGTTCCCTGGGATACAGGGTGGACCGTTGATGCATGTCATTGCTGCGAAAGCCGTTGCTTTCAAAGAAGCGTTATCACCATCTTTTGTAAAGTATCAGGAACAGGTTTTGAAGAACGCAAAACAACTCGCAGAATCTTTAAAAGAAAAAGGATATAGGCTTGTGTCAGGCGGAACGGATACACATCTTATGCTTGTTGACTTGAGAAGTAAAAAATTGACTGGAAAAGTTGCAGAAAAAGCACTCGATAAAGCGGGTATCACTGTAAATAAAAATACGATTCCATTTGATCCTGAAAAACCTTTTGTTACAAGTGGAATCAGGTTGGGAACCCCTGCGATGACAACGAGAGGGATGAAAGAGGATGAGATGAAAAAGATAGCGTCCTTTATAGATAGGGTTTTAACAAATATAGAAAACGAAGAAGAGATAAATAAAATCAGAGATGAAGTGAAGAAGTTCACTTCACACTTTAAACTTTTTGCATGGTAAGGAGGAAGAATATATGGCAGTGATAAAACCTTTTAAAGGTATAAGACCTGTTAAAGAAAAAGTAGCAGAAGTAGCGGCACCACCGTATGATGTTGTCTCAGTTAAGGAAGCAAGAGAGTATGTTAAGGATAAAAAATATTCTTTTTTGAAGATTGAAAAATCTGAAATCGAATGTCCTGATGATTGGAATGTTCATGATGAAAGGATATTCTTGAAAGGAAAAGAGAATTTTGAAAAGTTTCTTAAGGATAAGGTTTTATTTCAGGATAAGGATGATTACCTTTACATCTATAAACAGATAATGGGAAAACATGAGCAAACTGGAATTGTTGCTTGTGCATCGGTTGATGATTATATATCTGATGTGATCAAAAAACATGAACATACAAGAGAGGATAAAGAAATCGAAAGAGCGATGCATGTTGATATCATAGATGCGAACACAGGTCCAGTTTTTCTTACTTATAGAAAAGAAAAAGAGATAGATGATATAGTTAAAAATTTTATAGAAAAAAATGATCCTGAGTATGACTTCAAAGATGAGTTGAACGTGAGACATATACTTTTTGTTGTGAAGGATAAGAAGATAATTGAAAAATTGGTAAAACTTTTTGCCAATATAGAAAATCTGTATGTTGCTGATGGACATCATAGATCTGCAGCTGCTGTAAGAGTAGCCAGGAAAAGAAGAGAAAATCTTAAAAAGTACACAGGTAAAGAGGAATTCAATTTTTTCCTCTCGGTAATTTATCCTGATGATCAGCTGAAAATAATGGATTACAACAGAGTGGTAAAGGATTTAAATGGTCTTACTAAAGAAAAATTTTTTGAACAGTTAAAAAAGAAATTCAATATCGTTGAATTGAAAAGACCTCAAAAACCTGAAAAGATTCATACATTTTCCATGTACATAGATAAAAAGTGGTATAAACTTGAGGCAAAGGAAGATATAATATTTAGAAATGATCCGATAAAATCTCTCGATGTTTCAATTTTACAGGATAATGTTTTAAATCCACTTCTTGGAATAAAAGAGCCAAGAACGGATAAAAGGATAAACTTTGTAGGTGGAATCAGAGGAATAGAAGAACTTCAAAAGTTGGTCGATTCAAAAGAATATGAAGTTGCTTTTGCTCTTTATCCTACAAGTATGGAACAGTTGATGACTGTTGCTGATTCTGGAAATGTAATGCCTCCAAAATCGACTTGGTTTGAACCAAAACTCAGAAGTGGACTGATAGTTCACAAACTATCATAAATTTTTAAAGATTTTGAAAATTATGAATGTGACTATGGAAACAATAACTATAGAAGGACCAGAAGGAAAATCGAGATTGTATGAAAGGAGTAATCCTGTAAGTGAAAAGAATACATTCAGTAGGAAATTGAAGAAAATTATTTTATAGATGTTTGTAAAAATGTTCTTTGTTATCAAAGGGGCTATAGTCAGAAAAATTATGTTGACTATAACCCCTGAAATTTTTATCATAACAACAATGCCTAAAGTTGCAAAAAGATAGAAAATGGTATCGAATAGATTATATTTGATTCCAACAATTTTTGAATATTCTTGATCGAGTGAAATGAAAATAAATTCCTTCATAAAAAAGAAAAAAATTAGAATTGTAAAAAAGAGAACAACAGAGAGTAAAATAATATCAAATGTGTTTATCGATAGAACATTTCCAAAAAGATAGCCAAGCATATACCCTGTATATCCTTTTTTAAAATTTAAAAGTATTATCCCTAAGGACATACCCAAACTCCATATTATCGAAACTGTTGAGTCATTTTCAATTTTAAATTTTTTCCCAAGATAAAACATAATGGATGTAAAAATTAAAGTAAAAGGTATAGCAACAAGAATAGGATTTAATGAAAGAAATATTCCAAGTCCAAGGCCTCCAAAGGCGGCATGTGAAATCCCACCTGAAATATATGTGGTTTTTCTTAAAACAACAAATGTTCCAATTATTGAGGCAAGAAGAGAATAAAGGATAAGAGAGAATACACTTAATTGAATAAATTTATACTCAAAAATCATAATTTTTTATGATCACTGTGATCTATTATGTTTACATCGAATCCGTAAAGATTGTTCATTACAAAAACTCTGTTTTTATTTATATCACCATCAAAGTTTACACTTTTATTTAAACAGATTATTCTTTTTATTTTAGTTGAAATCGCACCGAGATCATGTGTTACAAGTATTATGGACATTTTTTCCTTCAGTTCAAATAAAAGGTTATAAAATTCATTCTGTGATTTTATATCTATAAACGAAGTTGGTTCATCTAGTATAAGCAGTTTTGGATCGTTCACGATAGCCCTTGCTAGAAGAACTTTTTGCAATTCTCCTCCTGAAAGGTTTGATAATCTTTTCTTTAAAAGTTTTTCTATACCGATTTTCTCGATCGTTTCGATTGTTTTTTTGTGATCATATCTGGTGAAATTTCTAAAAACCCCATTGTATCTTGCAAGAAGTATGAAATCATAAACAGATATGGGAAAATCAAAAGGATCTGTTTTTCTTTGAGGAAGATAACCTATAGGAATATTTTTGTTGTAAAATTCAATTATTCCTGTTGTTGGTTTCATTATACCGAGTATCAGTTTTAAAAGTGTTGTTTTCCCTCCACCGTTTGGACCTATTATTGAAACGAGTTCATTCTCTTCTATCTTGAAATTAATATTCTCGAGAATAACTGTTCCGTTTAAAGTGTATCCTAAGTTTTTTATTTTTAAGATGTAATCAGAATTCATAAAGATTTTAAAAATGTTAAAATTTTCTCAAAATTTGTTAGAGGATTTTCAAGAGGATCTATATATAAACTTTTTGCTTTAAGTTCTTTTTCAAAATTTTTAGCATAATTTTCTGAGGATTTGTTTGTATAGAAAAAGATTTTAAATTTTTCTTTTGACATTTTTTCATAAATATTTTTCAAATCTCTTACAGAAATTTCATCCTCATTATTGGAAATGGTTTTTATTTCTAAATTAAATTCCTGTGCAAAATAGTAGAAGGCATTGTGGTCTGTAAAAATAATTTTTACCTGTTTTTCCATTATTATTTTTTCAATAGATTCTTTTAAAGAATCGATTTTGCTATTTAAAGTATAAAATTTTTTGTTGAGGTTTTCTTTTTCAACAATATTGTAGAATAATAGTGTATCATAAAGAACTTTTGAGAATATTTTTAAATTATCAAGAGAAAGCCAGATATGTGGATCGTTAACTTTTGTGAGTGTTTTGGATAAGTTTATAGTTATGGAGTTTTTTGATTCTTTCAAAAACTGATTTTTATTTTTTTCCTCAAACTCAATTTTTGATCCAAGAAAAACAAAAATTTTCGATTCGGAAATTCTTTTGAAGTTGGAAGGAGAAATTTCTGAAATATGTGGATCCATATTCCTTTCGAGAACACTTACACTAACGATTGTGGAATCGAGAAGATTTTGATAAAAAGCACTTATTGGATACAGAGTTGAAATGATAATTGTGTTTCTATTTTTTAAATCACTACATGAGAAGAGGTTAATAAGTGTTAAAAGTAGAATGGAAGAGATTTTTTTATTTTTCATTTTTTAATCTGTCCTTCAATTTTTTATAATAATTTATCCTTTTTATCATCTCTCTTTCAAATCCCCTTTCTACCGGAAAGTAGAATATTTTTTCTTCAACACCATCTGGAAAGTAGTTCTCCAGAACAAAACTGTTTTCGAACTCTGGGGGATACTTATAACCTTTTCCGATTCCCTCTTTTCTATCAAACTCTGTAACAGGGTTTCTAAATCGCAGGGGAACATCTTTATGAGATGTTTTCTGTGCATAATCTATAGAATTTGAATATGCGTTGTAAACTGCAACAGATTTTGGTGATAGAGCGAGATAGATTGCACATTGTAACAAAGCGATTTCTCCTTCAGGTGAACCCAATTTTTCAAAGGCTTCGTAAGCATTGTTTGCTAAGATCAAAGCATTTGGGTCAGCAGTCCCGATATCCTCGGATGCAATCCTGATCATTCTTCTTGCGATGTAAAGAGGATCCTCTCCACCGGCTATCATTCTTGCAAAATAGTAAATCGATGCATTAACATCACTTCCTCTTATAGATTTGTGAAAAGCTGAGATCAGATTATAATGGTAATCTCCTTTTTTATCATACTGGATCAATTTTTTTGAAACTATCAATTTTTTTAATTCTTCGGCATCCATGGTTGTTTTTAGATCTTGATAAAAGTTTTGAATAATATTTATAAGTTGTCTTGCATCGTTGTTAGAAAAAGATATCAAAACCTGGTAAATCTTTTCATCTTTAATTTCCATGTTAAGATTTTTAAAGATATTTTCTGCTATTTTTTTTAAATCATCTTCTTCCAATCTGTTGAATTTAAAAACTGTAACTCTTGAAAGTAATGCGGGAGTTAGTTCATAAGAAGGATTTTCTGTTGTTGTTCCAATTATTATTACATTTCCATCCTCAATATATGGTAAAAGAGCATCTTGTTGTATTCGGTTCATACGATGGATCTCATCAATGATGATAATTAGAGTTGATGATTTTGATTCTTCGATTATTTTTTTTAAATTTGTGGTCGAAAAATTTATCCCGTTGATATAGAGTTTTGGTAAGGAATAATTTTTTGCTAAAATATTAGCAAGAGTTGTTTTTCCTGAACCAGGTGGTCCAACAAAGATCATGGAAATCAATATTTTATCTTCAAGAAATTTTCTTATAACACCATTTTCTCCAACAAGATGTTTTTGCCCAACGAATTGATCAAGTGTTTCAGGTCTAAATTTTTGTGCAAAAGGAATATATTTAGAATCCATAGTTTCCTTCAAAGAGTAAAATCGAAATCCTTTTGTGAGGAAAAGATCTTTTTGTTATCACCGTTGAATAACATATAGTGTTTTCATCCTCACAATCTATACATCTTTGAAGTTTTACACATGGAGTTGTTAAATTGAACCTTTTACAATTCGAAACAGCTGCAACATTTTTAGCCCTTTCGATTGCAGAATCTATATCTTTTGTAATTTTATTCGTTGATGCTATCACAACAACCTTTTTTGGACCAAACAAAAGTGCACCCACTCTGTTTCCCCTTTTGTCTATATTTATCAATGCTCCAGTTGATGAGATTGCATTTGTTGACATAAAGTATATATCTGAAAGTAAAGCTGCTCTTTCAGATTCAATTTTCTTTTCTTCATCGTCACCACTTATTCTTTCAATAAATCTTTTTCCGTGTTGAATTATAAAATCTTTTAATCCCGTTTGAACGAGAGTGGTTGAACCTCCCAAAGAAAAACTTTCATAAGTGTTCAAAAATTCTTTTACCTTTTCTTTCAGTTGTTCAAAATCTTGATAGTAGAAAACTTCGAAATAATGTTTTTCTAAATTTTTGATCGTTTTTTCAACTATTCTATCCAAAATAGAATCCTCCCGCAATTAGGACATGTTATAATTTTGTTGTTTTTATCTCCTTCAGCAACATAACTTGTCGGAAGAGCAGTGAAACATCCATAACAAACACCATCATTAACCTGAGCCACAGCCCTCATTTTATACCTTTTCTGTATTTTGTCATATTTGTTTAAAAGATCAGGTTCAATTTTTTTTCTGATACTTTCTCTCAATTTATTTATTTCATTCTCTTTTGCCTGAACTCTAAAACCTAAGGATTCCTCCTTTGTTCTTATCCTGTCATTTTTTAACTCCTCAAGTTGTGTATCAAGATCACTCAACTGGATGAGATATTGTAATTGAATGTTCATATTTCATCCTCCATACTTTCTTCCATTTTTTTTATCAACTCAATAAAATCTTCATAGTTATCTATTTTGAGATAATCTTTTTTCTTTATCAGTTTCTTTGAAAGAGCAGCTATCTTTCCAAGGAGGATAAGATACTGGTTTGAAGAGTCAAGTGGAGGTGCTATGATCAAAAAAATGATGTTTACATTTTTTCCATCAAGTGCTTCATATTCTATACCTTTTGGAGAAATACCAACATAGAGACAGAGTTTATCCAGAACTACAGATCTAGCATGTGGTATCGCTATTCCATTTCCTATACCCGTTGTTCCAAGGATTTCCCTCTGTTTTAAAGAAAGAAGTATTAGGTCTTTTTTTTCTTTTGAAAGTTTCATTTTGTCAACCATTTCTTCAAGTGCTTTATCTTTTGTTTTACTCTTTAGATCAAAAATCACATTTTCTTTTTTTAAAAACTGTGATATCAACATTTTTCCTCCTAAATTGTTATTGGAATGGTTAAAGTTAAATAGTAATCAAATTTTCCTATATAATACCTTTCAAGTGTTGATTCAAAACATAGATCGACTCTAACAGAATTAGAGTTATAACCTAATCCCAAATCTATTATTGCAGTACTGAGTGTTGGAATTTCTTTAAATGATGTTCCGATTCTGATACTTGGTGATCCTTTTTTTAAATCGTCCCAGAAAGAGTTTGTCTTTTCTGAGATTTCAAAAAATGTATATTCACCACCCAAAGTGTAAACAAAAGGTGTTTCATTTCTTAAAAATTTGGAAACATTAAAGTTGAACAAAAGATTTGATATTGGAACGAAAGATACCCCGAGGTTACCATTCATTGGAATTATCTGTTTATCATAAGAATCCCAATATATGTGAGTCAAAATATCTCTGAAAACAAGTGATACAAAAAGATTCGATAATGATACTATAAGTCCTCCATCAATACCATACCCATTGCCGTAAGATATATCAGCAAAACCATCGATGATATTGCCTAAAGAATCATAAGATAATTTCGCTTCAGCGATTTTTCCATTAAGATATTTCAAGTTGATTCCAAAATATATTGGAGAGGAAAATTTTTCATTAAAACCTGTGAAACTTGTTAAGGACAACCAGTATTGGTCAAGTTTCATTTCAAAATCTCTCTCAATGTTCAAAGAATCAACAAATGAATCTCTATAAGAGATTTTGAAAAGTGGCATATAACTTAGTCCACCCTGATAGGTTGAAATCGTAAAAAAAGATACATTTTTTCCATAAATAGATTGTTCTTTTTGAAGGAATTCAGCATAAGAAGAGAAATGATCGGTTTCAAAGGATAAAGATATTCCTCCAGAATTTAAACCGGAAAGTGTAGCTGGATTATAAAATGTTGAACTGATATCTCCCATAATCGATGTTCCATTACCGCCTAGGCCTCTGATTCTTGCAGATGGAAAAATCGTTGGATAATCTGTTGGAATTGGAACTTTTTCTGGAAAAACAAAAACGACTATCAAAATCAAAAGAATTGAACAAAAAATTTTTTTATTCATTTTTTAATATTCCATTTCCTTTTCTTCACCTTTTAAAACCCTTAATGCACCCAAAACGAGAGCGAGTATTTCATCCTCTCCTGGATAAACTATGACGGGTGCAATAAATTTTGTTCTTTCAACTATTATATCTGTTAAACATTTATTGTATGCGATTCCACCCGTGACAAGTATCGCATCGACTTTTCCATAAAGAACTGTAGCCATAGCTCCGATTTCTTTTGAAACCTGATACATCATTGCGGAAAGGATCAGTTCAACTTTTTTATCTCCTTCATTCATAAGTTTTACAAGTTCTGAAATGTTATCATTCTTAAAGTAAGAGTAAACTCCGCCCTGCATTGTCAACATTTTTTTTACATCCTCATATTCCATCTTTTTTGATATGATGAGTTTTGAAAGTTGTGTGACTGGCAATGTCCCAGTTCTTTGTGGAGAGAATGGTCCTTCATCGTTAGCATTGTTCACATCTATCATTCTTCCATTTTTATGGGCTGAAACAGATATTCCGGTTCCAAGATGAACCACTATAAGAGATGATTTAAAATAATCTTTCTTGTTTTCCTTTGCCCATCTTTTTGCTATCATTTTCATATTCAAAGCATGGGAAAGAGATTTTCTTTCAATACCTTCAAGACCTGAAATTCTTGCAATGTCATCGAATTCATCGACGGAAACTGGATCAACTATGAATTTTTTTTGTTTTGTGTTTACAGCCAATTTTTCAGCTATGAGACATGCAAGATTGGATACATGATCAGCAAGTACATTTCCGGACAAAACATCGTCGATCATTTTTTTGTTTATAGAGTAGGTTCCTGATTTCAAAGGCTTGAATGGTCCACCTCTTGCCACAAAGACATCAATTTCTTCAAGTTTGATATTTTTCTGTTTTAAAAAGTCCTTTACAACCTGAACCCTCATATCGAGTTGATCTATAGTTTTTTTAAACTTCTGAATATCCTCGTTGTGATGTCTCAAAGATTCAGTAAAAATTTCATTTTCATCTTCATAGTAACCGATCTTTGTTGAAGTTGCTCCAGGATTTATCGCAACAATTTTGAACATGTTCACTCCTTTGTCTCTTCTCTATTTATTTTTGAGAGTTGAACGAATTTTATAGATTTTATGATTTCATATTTGTCCACAAGGTAAGAGTTATTCAACACGAGTCCTGAACCCATATCGTTTGCTTTTGAATACAATGAAGTGATGTTTTCATATTTTTCCATGTTCCCTTCTATCTTAAAGATGGAGTTTACCAGTTCTATTATTTTTGGATGCGTTACAATTTTTCCATCAAAACCCATATCCCATGAAATTCTCAGTTCCTCTTTAATCTCATCGTTGTTATCTATTTTGGAAGTTGTTGTATCAAAAGCCATTATGTTTGCTGCTTTTACCTTTGTTATGAATTCAAGTTTAGCAAAATAGATATGGTCTGTAATGTTGTCAGAAGGAAGAGCAAGAGATGTTAAATATTCTTTAATGTTTAAGATCGCTCCGAAAACTCTATCAGAAACAGAAGAGATCTCATATAGGTTTATCAATCCTTTAACTGATTCAATTGAAGGGATTAGCATTGTCCTGTTAAAAATCTTATATTTTTTTTCTGCTTTTTCAACCAACTCCAAAGTTTTCTTTACATCGAACTCTGTTTCACATTTAGTCAATACAAAAAAATCTGGAGAGAACTGAGTAAGATAATCTATATCATCATTACCACCGAGATCTAGGGGATTTATTTTTACCATTCTAAATATTGTTTCATTCAATTTTTCATTTAGAAAATTTCCAACAAGAATTCTTGAACTATCTTTTTCGTTCAAAGGAATCCCTTTATAAAGATCTAAAAGATACGCATCAGGTTTTAATTTGAAAGAGTCGTTCAGATATTTTGGATTATTGACATTGATTTTGAAGATTGATCTTATCGGTTGATATCTCAAATCCATTTTTTCAACATAGATCTTTTTTTCGATTTCCTGAGACGCTCTTTTTATTACGGTTTCCATTCTCGCTTTGATTATAAAATCTGGTGCTCCAAAATCTTTAATAGTAATTTTTGCGTTAACTATACCATAAAAATTGAGAATCTGATCAACAAGATTTTTTATTTTTGTGAACTGCTCTTCTCCAGAGTTTGAGGAAACTTCAATGTCTATACCGTTTTCAGCCGGTTCAATTTTTATGAGAACATCATTGGGATTTTCAGAACCACAGATAGATTCTTTTCTTATCTCCATCCTGCCTCCTAATATTTTTCAGTAAGAGCATACTCGTAAAGCTTTTTTAATAAAGCGAGTCCAGAATTTTTTGAAAAGTTTCTGAAAGCGTACTGATGACAGAAAAGTGAACACTTCTTTTTAAAATTTTTTTCAATCATTTCTATGATACCTTTGTAAAAATTTTCGATATTGATCTCTTTTAATACTTTTCCATTTTCATTGTTAACAAAAAATTGTAATTCTCCAACATCTGAAGATAAAACTGGCGTTCCCATCGCAAAAGATTGTAGAGCGATTGTTCCAAACTGCTCAAATCTTAAAGGTAGAACAACAAGATCAGCTATATGGAACACTGTTGGTCGCTCTTCATATGTTAGATCGGGAAAATATAGAAAATGTTTATGATCTGTTTTTACGAGATCCTCTATCTCTTTTCTAAAATCTCCTTTTCCTGTAAAAATGAAACATATATCTTTTCGAATTTCTAAAATTTTTTTTGCACAACCGATCGAAATATCAGCTCCTTTCATATAGTTTAAACTCTCAGGAAAAAGAACAATATATTTTATCTCATCGCTTATTCCAAAATATTCCCTATATGTTTCAAAGTTATCATCTATAAATTTGAACTGATCATCATCGTATCCTTTATAGATCAATTTCAATTTTACTGCATCGAGTTTGAATTTTTCTCTCAACAATAACTCTATCTGTTTTGATGGTGCAACTATAAATCGTGAGTACTCAACAGCTTTGTTAACATATTCTTCATATCTTATATCCTCAGAAGATACCTGTATCTCGTTTCCAAAACTTGTCGAAACAAGAGGTATACCATTTTTTATCTCTCCAAGAATCTTTGTGTTTATCCAAAGGTATTGGGAATGTATGATATCTGGTTTAAAATATTCTATTATTTTTGATAATGCAATGTTTAAATATTTTTCATAAATTTCTATTTCCTGTAAAGTCATCTGATAGAAATTTTTATCGGTGTGTGGATGTGTTGTGAAACAGGGGAATTTAAAAGGTATTTTATTGTTTCCAAAAAACAAAGTTGTGATTTTAAATTGTTCGTTATAGGTTGTTTCTTCGTTATCAAAATTCACGACCAGAACTTCATCACCTTGATTTGTAAGGTAGGTAGCTATATCTTTTGAATATATTCCACTCTGAGATGCGACCAAAGGAAAAGGAGTAACTATTAAAACTCTCATATATTCAATCCCCCAAAGAAATCTGCAATCTTCTCGCTGTTTCGACGAGTTGTCCATATGGATCGACAAGTTTTTGTTTACTTATACTCTCCTCGATTGGTCTTGAAACTATTTCTGTTCCCACCAAACTGACCATATATCCAAACTTTTTCTGTGCTATTAGATCGCAGACCTCAACACCAAATCTTGAAGATAAGATTCTATCATACGCTGTAGGAGATCCACCCCTCTGAATATGTCCCAAAATTGTTGTTCTGATCTCCATATCTGTTTTTTCACTCAGGAGGGAGGCGATATAGTTACTTATTCCACCATATCTTGGTAATGTGCCTTCATTTTTCGCCTTTTCTATATAATGTTTATCTTTTCCTTTTTCGTATGCACCTTCGGCAACAACAATGATTGAAAAATGTGATCCTCTTGAGTTTCTCTCATTTATTTTTTCGATGATTTTGTCGATGCTGAAAGGTATTTCGGGAATGAGTATTATGTCAGCACCACCTGCTATACCCGAATTTAAAGCTATCCATCCAGCGTCTCTTCCCATTACTTCAACGATCATGATCCTGTGATGTGATTCTGCTGTTGTATGTAGTTTATCTATAGCATCTGTTGCTGTGTTTACAGCGGTAAAGAAACCAAATGTATAGTCGGTCTTTGCAAGATCGTTATCAATCGTTTTAGGTACTCCAACGATGTTGGCACCTTTTTTATAGAGTTGGTATGCAATATTTAAAGTTCCATCTCCACCTATAACGATCAATCCATCGATTCCAAATTTCAAAATATTTTTTAAAATTTCATCAGATTTATCCTCAGTTACTATTTCACCATTCTTTTTTACAGGATATTTGAAAGGGTTACCTCTGTTTGATGTTCCAAGAATTGTTCCCCCTTTTGGAAGTATGCCTTTTATCGTGTTTAAATCCATTTTAAAAATTTTGTCTGGCATTATCAATCCATCAAAACCATCAATTATCCCAAGGACTTCCCAGCCGTAGTGCAAAATAGCTGATTTAACTGATGCTCTGATCACAGCATTCAATCCTGGACAGTCACCACCACCAGTTAAAATTCCAATCCTTTTGATCATCTTTCTCCTTTTTTAAAATGGACCAGAGCGGAGTCGAACCGCCGACCTCATCCTTGCGAAGGATGCGCTCTCCCAACTGAGCCACTGGCCCATCAAAAATATTATTATATTATCAATATTTAAAAAGACAAGAGATTTAATTTTTCCTTCTATCTTTTACAAGATTTTCAAAAGATCTATCGTAAGTTTTTTCTCCATCTTTAGAAAAAAAGCAACCTGGAAATTCGTTATATTTTCTATGGTATGCGACACATTCACAACATTTTCCATGTCTTGAACAACCTGGATAAGTGCACGAACATTCATTGGTGTTGTTACATTTTAACATTTTTTTCCTCCAATTTCTTTAACAGATCTTCACAACTTTTGACAAGGTTCTCTTTTTTCAATTCTTTTGCTATTTTTAGTGATTCTTTGGAAAGTTTTAAAGATAGTTGAAAGTTTTTCATCTCATATAAAAGTAGGGCACGATGGTACAAAAAATGACTTAAAGGATATCTTGCGTTCATCTCTTTTATTATTTTTATACATTTTTTAAAATATTCATCAGCTTCTTTGTATTTCTTCTGAAGTTTGAAAAGTTGTCCGATGTTTCCAAGATCTATTGCTTCTGACCATTTGCTTCCTATTTTTCGATCAACCTCAAGTGCCTCCTTATAGTATTTAAGGGATGATTCCCAGTCCTCTTTTGATCCATAAATGTTTGCAATGTTACCCAAAATTATTGATTCATTTTCAAGATTGTTTATCTCTTTATCGATCTGTAACGCTTTAAAAAGATAATCTAAAGCTTTGTCAGTTTCACCCATTTCGTTGTAAACGGTTCCAATGTTTCCTAAAGTGACTCCCTCATTCCTTCTGTTACCGGTTTTTCTATTAAGATCGAGGGAAACAAAATAATTTTTAAGTGCCTTATCATATTCCTGTTTTTCATAATGAATAAGTCCTATTCTAAGATGGAATAATGCCTGATCAGAAAGATTATTGTTCTTCTTCGCATAATCGAGTGATCTTGTATAATACTCCATCGCCTTTTCATAGTTTCCCTGTCTGTAGAGTAAAAGTCCAAGGTTTGAATAGATTGAAAATCTTTTTTCTATATCCTTTTTCGCATATTTTAATGCGATGTTAAACATTTCTTTTGATTTTAAATAATCGCCTCTGTTGTAATATACGATCCCGATCTTTTCGTAAATATCTGCAATCTCTTTGTTGTCTTTTAAAGTGTTAACAATTTTTAAACTCTTTTTATATTCTGATAATGCTTTTTTATAATCCCCCATCGCCCAGAAAGAATTCCCAATGCCTTTCAAAACGATAGCTTTTGTTTTTGACTTAAGATTCTGTTCTCTTAAAATTTTTTTATACTCTTTTATTGAATCTTTATATTTTCCAATATGTGATAGTATTTCTGCTTTTTTAATGGTAAACAGAATCTTTTCATCTTTTTTTATTCTATATTGAAGATATTGGTCTATAAGTTTTATAGCATTCTCATTTGAAAAAGATGATATATCCTTTTCGATCGATTTTTTTAAATAATATATCGCTTTGTTTTTAACATTTGCCTTAGAAAAATGATAATAGAGTGTTTCATAGTAATTTATGAGATTTTCTTTAAAAAGTGTTTCGTAAAGTTCACCAATTCTTCTATGTAATTTTTCTACCACTTTTTTAAACTGCATTTTGTAAGTTATCTCATATAAAAGAATATGTCTGAAAAGTGCAGTTTTATCAGAAATAATTGTGATTATCTTATTTTTTTCAGCTTCAGAAAGTATCTTATTGAGATGTTTTTTTTCAATTAAAAATGAAAGCAAAATTATTTCAAACTCTTTTCCAATAATAGACGCTTTTTGAACTCCATCTCTTGTGATCGCTGAGAGTGAATCGAGTCGGGACACTATCAATCTATCGATATTTGAGGGTATTTCGTATTCTGTTTCCTTTAAACTTATCATACCATCTTTATTTATCAATAATCCATTATTAACAAGGTGAACCGAAAGTTGTTCAAGGAATAATGGATTACCTTCACTTTTTTGCCATAGAGTGTTTAACAGTTCTTTTGAGATCTCGCTTTTAAAAAAGTTTTGCAGAAATGTTTTAACATTTTCAAAATTAAAATTCTCAAGTTTTATAACTATGGATTCAAAACCTAATTTTTTTAACCTTCTTATATTTTCGTTTTCTTCTCTGTAAAGAAAAACAAAAGGAACTCCTTTGAATTCATACTGATCCCTCAAAAGATAGTTTATAAAATCAACCGTCTCCTGATCAGCCCACATAAAGTCATCAAAAATCAATGCGATCTTTTTATCTTTAATATTTTTGAAGAGAATGTTTTTTAGAGTGAAAAATGTGCCCTCTAATTTTTCTCTTGCTGGAAGATTTTTTATCAGATATGTTTCGTCATGGTTAAAGAAATAAAGTAAAAAAGAATACAATCTCTCATTTTCGATTTCATAGAATTTTTCAAAATCTTGTGAAAATTTTTTTAAAATCTCTTTTCTTTTGATTTCCTTATCAAATGTGTTGATTCCGATTATGTTCGCAAAAAGATTTTTAATAGACATCATCGGTTCTTTTATTATAGGATCAGCAGTTGTGTAAAGAGGTTCATATCCAAGTTTTGAAAAGAGTTCAAAAGAGATTCTTGTTTTTCCTGTTCCACTTTCGCCAGAGATGTTGACTATTCCGGTTATCCTTTTCTGATCAATATTTTTTAAAAACTTTTCAAGTTTTTCTGTTACATTTTTTCTTTCTATAAAAGGGGATATAAAATCAAAATTTTTTTTCGGTGTTATATTTTTAACAGTTAGAACTTTTATCTTTTTTTCTTTTCCTTTTAGGGAAATTTCTGTTTCATCAGAAAATTCAACCCTCTTTGTTTCGCCTGCCAACCTTTCGGAAATCATAACGCTGAATTTATTTAATGTTGCAATTCGTGCCGAGGTGTTAACTATGTCACCTATTACCGTATACTCTTGCCAGAATGTACTTCCAATGAAACCTGAATATGTTGTTCCATAATCAAGACCGATCGTTACTTTTATTCCTTTTTCGTTCAAGTGGTTAAATATGCCTGTGGAGCAAAGGATCGCTCTTTCAACCATATCCTCTTGTGTATAGGGAGCCCCAAAGATAAGAAGTGCCATTCCCCCCTTATCTCCAAATTCTACCTTGTTCAAATATGCGTTATAATTCTTTGAATTTTCATCGAGTATTTTTAAAAAGAGATCCAATTTTTCATCATCAAGATCGAATGGGAAATTTATAAAAATTGGAATAACCTTTCTGAATTCTCCTTCGATTTTTAGATCAGAAATGATCTCTGGAAAAAATTTTGAATTCAAACTTTTAAATGGAATGATTTCAATTTTTTCATTCAAGTTTTTGGATGGTTCAAGTTTTTGATCATCAACTATAAAATATTCATCTTTTATTTCTTTAATAAAATTTTTATCTATTTTTTCAATAAGATTTTTATCAACTTTGATAACAGATGATTCATTACCATGTTGGATTCTTATCGCCGAGTTTATACCACAACCTCTAAAATAATATATTGATCTTTCATTGTTAAAGATTGCCCAATCGATATTTCCTGAGGATATACCCAACCTTATGTTGAGTTTCACCCCACCTTTTCTGTTAAGATTTGAAAAAATATCAAGTATCTGTTTTGAAACCTGGAGTACATTAACAAACGATTTTTCATCTGAAAATATTGCGGTGAATGCATCTCCTGAAAACGATGTTATAAAGCCATTGTTTTTATATATAATATCGGTCACATTTCCAAGAGTTCTGTTCAAGATGTTTCCAAGTATCTCTGCTCCCTCTTTGTCTTTTTTCATCAGATTTTCTACCATCGGTGTAAAATTTTCGATATCCCCACTTACAACATAACCAAAAAAATTACCTCTTGTGAGATTTGAATTCAATTTATCTATTATAAAAGAAGGTACTAAGTTCCTCATAAAGATAAGGGGAGTTAAAACTCCCCTTTAAAATTTACCTTTTTGTTTGAGGCACCGGAGGATTTAAAATTATTGTATCTGTTGAACCATCAGGGTATGTTGCAACCATAATCGAAAGATGATTGACATCCTCTGGATTCCAGAAGTATCCTTCAAGATCTGCAGCATGTGTTCCTTTGAATTTTAACTCTCCAGTATAATCGGTTTTTGTGTAAACAGAATCAACTTCAACAGGTTTTTCAGCATTTATCACAAGGAACCATCCCTCTTTATTCTCCATAGTGAAATCAGTTGTTTCATCACTATTCATCTTTACAGTGTATTCATTCCAGTCATCGTTAACAAAATCTTCTATTTTTGCTCTTAGAGAATCAATAATAACTGTTGTGTCTCCACTCTCATGCCCAACATAATCAAGTTCGAATGCAACTTCATTTGTTATCTCAAAATGTGTTTGTAAATTTGTTGGTTGATATTCGTCATAATCGTAGCCTGAAATAGTTGTATACTGTGCGTTCATCCTCATCCACATCAATCTGCTGTTATTTGCTGAAAGTTCAACATACATTTTTGTTGGTGTCTGTTCATATGGATCCCCTGAGTAGTACTGTAAAGAATCAAACAAAAATCTCATATTATAACTTGTTCCAAGTGAATCTATGAAGATCCATTTGAAAAGGTAGCCATTAGCAGGGTATGAGTTATCAACTAGAACAAAATCATAATATTCATATCCCCAAGGATCTATTAATGTATCATATTGATATGTTCCATATACAGTATCAAACAACAGTTGAACACTTTTCACATCAGGTCTAAATGGATTTCTGAAAGAAATTGAAGGGAACAAAAATGTGCCTTTTGATGTTCCGCCTTTGTTGAAAAAGTCGTTTGCAGCAGCCATACTTAAAGTTGTATTTTCTCCATTATACTGTGATGTTGGATCGTTAATCGAGTTTTCAAAATCGTTTAAAAATGTTTTTGTGTCATCCACACTCACCTTTTGTGGTAAAAGAAAACAGGATGTTAAAATGAGTGAAAATACAATAATAAGAAAAAGAATTTTTTTCATCATGGTTCCTCCTTTTTTAAAATTTTACATACAAAAAATTTAAAAGTCAACAATATTTTATAAATTACTTGACTTTAATACTTAAAAAATTATAATTATTTTTTCTAGGGCGAATGGCTCAGTTGGTTAGAGCGCCGGTCTCACATACCGGAGATCACAGGTTCGACTCCTGTTTCGCCCATATTAAAGAGGTATGTATGGAAAAAATTGAAAAAAATAAACAAGGGAAGATTTGTGAGTGATAGTAATATATATTTTGAAACAATAAAATTTAAAAGGGAGTGTTTTAAAACACTCCCTTTTTTATGGAGGTGAAGATGGAAGATGTATATGAAATATTTCAAAAAATAGGGCAGATAGAAGAAAGGATCGAAAACAACAGGATAAAAATGGGAGATAAACCTTTTAAAAGAAAAGAGTTAATGGAACAACTCGATACGATCATATCAAAAATCGAAAATCTTAAAAAGGAAAAAGAAAAACTTATACAGGAAAACAAGGAAATAGAACAGAAAATATTGGTTTTAAGGGATAAAATAGAAGAGGATAAAAAATATCTGTCAAATGTAAAATCTAATGATGAATACATGATGATATCTGAAGGTATAAAACACAAAAAGGATATAATATCTCAGAGTGAAGATAAAATTCTAAAAAACCTTTCTGAAATTGAAAAACTTGAAAACGATATAAAAAAACTTGAACAGGAAAATTCGACTATGGAAAAGATAAAAAAGGAGATAGATGAGATCAACAATATAATAAAGGATATAGAAGAAGAAAACGAGAAACTTAATATTGAAAGGGAAAAACTTGTTTCATCTTTACCTGAAGAATATCAAAAAAAATATCAAAAAATATATGAAAAGAAGAAAAAAAGAGCAGTCATACTGATCAACGAACCGTACTGTCTTGGTTGTTATTCTTCCATACCAGCACAACTTTTTGATAAAGTGAAATCTATGAAAAAAATAGAATTCTGTATCAACTGTGGAAGAATAATACTATTCAAAAAAGATGAAAATAGTGATAAGTTTTGATGGTGGTTGTAAAAACAATCCAGGACCGGCTGCTTACGCATATAGAATAACTTATGATGATAAAAAGATAGATGGTGGGGGATTTTTCGATAACTCAACAAACAATCGTGCTGAATGGTCTGGCTTACTTTATGCGTTAAAAGATGTTTCAAAAAGATTCTCTTTAAATGAACTGGAGATAGAAATATTTTCTGATAGTGAACTTGTAGTTAAACAACTTTTAAATATTTATAAAGTAAAAGATCCTGAATTAAAAAAAATATACGAAGAAGTTAAATCGATTCTATCAAGGGTGAAATCTTTTAGAATCGAACATGTACCAAGAAACGAAAACAAAGAATGTCATAAGCTCGTTGAAGAGATTTTTAGAAAAAATCTTTAAAATTCATCAAAAAAGAAAACATTTTCAATATGTTCTATTTCAACTCTTTTAAAAATATTACTTGTAATTTTTATACCTACAAAGTCAAATCTAAAATTTGAATCTGAAAATTCAGGGTGTTTCATCAAAAAAAATTTTGCACACTTAAAAATTCTTTCTTTTTTTAAATCTGTTATCGATTCCTTTGGAGTTCCCTTTCCCATTTTTTCTCTTGACTTTACTTCAACGAATACAAGAGTATCATCCTTTTTACAGATAATATCAATTTCTCCGATTTTACCGAAACGGAAATTTTGCTCCAGGATCTGGAAACCTTTTCTTCTTAGATATTTTATGGCGAGAATTTCTCCGCTTTTTCCTTTTGAAATATTTTTAGATTTTATCACCAAAAACTTTTTTGATAATCTCTTTTACTGGGGTAAAAGTTTTTCTATGTATTTCACATGGACCTTTTTTTATGATGATGTCTATATGTTTTGGTGTTGCGTAACCTTTATTTGTTTCAAAATCGTACTCAGGATACTCCATACCATAAAATTCCATAATCCTATCTCTATGCACTTTTGCAACTATTGATGCTGCTGCTATCGAAATTGACTTGGAATCACCTTTTATTATCGATTCCTGTTCTAACAAAAGATCCGGTATTGGATATCCATCAACCAGAACAACATCTGGAACAATATTCAATTTTGCTATAGATCTTTTCATCGAAAGATATGTTGCTTGCAAAATGTTAATCTTATCTATAACCACATTATCAGTATAAGCGACCCCGACTGCAAGCGCTTTTTCCATTATTATTTGGAATAAATCTTCTCTTTCCTCGGGAGATAATTCTTTTGAATCATCTATACCTTCTATATAAATATCTTCTGGGAAAATAACAGCAGCAGAGACAACAGGTCCTGCAACTGGACCTCTTCCTGCCTCATCGACACCTGCAACAAAGTAGCGATTTTTACGCCACCATTTTTCTTCGAAATTTCTTAAATTTTTTTTCATTCAACTTTTGTAGCAGCTTTTCCTGTTCTTCCCCTCATATAGTGAAGTTTTGCTCTTCTAACTTTACCTTTCTTTACGACCTTAATATCTGTTACATTTGGAGAATTTAGTGGAAATATCCTTTCAACACCTATACCTTCAGAGATTTTTCTTACAGTTATTGTTTGTCCAACTGAAGTGCCTCTTTTTGCTATAACTATACCTCTGAATTTTTGTGTTCTTGTTTTACCACTCTCTTCTATCTTTACAGACACATCCACTGTGTCTCCAACATTGAAGTCGTATTTTTCGTTTTTCTCAAAAGATTTTTCAAAATCTTTTTTTATTCTGTCAATATTAAGTTTTGCCATTCTTTTCCTCCAATTTTAATTTATTTATAATTTCTTTTTGTCTCTTTGTCAAGTCCTTATTTTTTAATAGATCTTTTCTTCTTTTATATGTGAGTTTCAAAGATTGGTATTCTTCATACTCTTCTATCTTTTTATGGTTTCCAGAAAGTAATATTTCAGGGACCTCCATACCTTCAAAGACCTTTGGTCTTGTATATTTAGGCGAATCAAGAAAACCTTTTGAAAATGAGTCATTCTCTGCAGAATCGATAGAATGTAAAAAGCCATTAACGAATCTGCTAACTGTTTCAACTATTATCAAAGCTGGAATTTCTCCACCTTGAAGTATATAATCACCTATGGATATTTCAAGATCAACATACTTATCAATGAATCGCTGATCTATTCCCTTATATCTTCCAGCTATTATAACGAGATGATCTTTCTTAGCTAGATTTTTTTCAACGATTTCCTGATTTAAAAGAACACCTGAAGGAGAAGTCAAAACAACATATTTGTTATCCCCATCGATTGAGTCGAGAGCTTTTTTGAGCGGTTCACACATGAGTATCATTCCAGAAGATAAACCGTATGGATAATCATCAACCTTTTTATGTTTTCCAATTCCAAAATCTCTTAGATTTATTATTTCAATGGAGATAAGTTTTTTTTCTATTGCCCTTTTCAATAAAGATGTTTCAAAGAACGGTTTTATCAACTCTCCAAAAAGAGTTATAATACTAAAACGCATAGAAATCTTCTTCGTATTTTAATTTTAAAATTTTATTTTCAGGATCTATTTGTGAAAAAAAATCTTTTTTAAAAAGAATCGTCTCCTTTTTTCCTTTTACTTCAACTTCGAGTACATCTCCATTTTCAAGAAAGATTATGTTGACGACTTTTCCTATCTCACAGCCATCTTTAGAAAAAATTTTTGAACCGACTATTTCATGTGAATGGTACTGATTCTTTTTCAATTTTACGAGATCTTTTTCTTCAACCTCAACGTAAAGGTTCTGTAATTTTTCTGCACCTGTTCTGTCATCTATTCCTTTAAATTTGATTATAAAATTTGATCCAATCCTTCCAGCACTTTCTACAAAAAATTTTTCACCGTTGATATAAAAAAATTCAGGAATCTGCAATTCACGATCCTTATCATAAAAATGGATCTTCAAATTTCCTTTTAATCCATGTGGTTTTAATATTTTCCCAACTTTAAACAACATATCAATCAATGATTTCGATAACGGATTTTCTATTATTTTTTACAGATGAAACTGACACCAAAGTGTTGATCGCTTCAAGTGTTGCTCCATCTTTTCCTATAACTTTTCCAACATCCTCTTTATCTATTTCGATTTCATAAAGTGTTGTCTTCTGACCTTCACACACATGTATTTTCACTTTATCAGGTTTATCAACAAGTGATTTTACTATATACTCAAGAAGTGATTTCATCTTTCTCTACCTTTCCTTCAAGTTTATTCTCTCTATAGAGTTTAACTATCATTTGAACTCTTTTGGTTGGCTTTGCTCCCTTTTTTATCCATGCATCGTATTTCATAAGATCAAGTTTTGAAAGATTTTTTCCTTTAGGATCATATGAACCGATACAATCGATAAATCTGCCATCTCTTGGAAATCTTGAATCAGCAACAACAATCCTGTAACAGGAAGTTTTGTTTTTCCCAATTCTTTTTAAATGTATGTTAACCATCATAACCTCCTATGGGTTTTGTTTTTTTAGAATTTTATAGTATATAAAGAATAAACAAATTGTCAATATTAAATTGGTTGTAAAAGTTGAAAGATGTTGACAAATTTTTTCATTGTATATAATGCTTATCTGTCAGGTGCTCTTTTGAGGTAAAAGGGAAAGTGGTGAAAATCCACTGCTGTCAAGCAACTGTAAGCGGATACGAATGCCTAATACCACCCATTCCGGGGAAGGTGGCAGGAGGTTTAAGCCGCAAGCCAGGAAACCTGCCTGATGTTCGGAACCTGCTATGACAGGGTCCGTCCTTACAAGGATGGATTGATGAAAAAGTGTGCTATATTTATCTTTATCTTTTTCTCCCTGATGAAATCATTTTCATCTTATGTATATGTTTATGACAAAAATAGTGGTGAAAAAATATATTATGTTACAGTATCTTCTGATAATAAACCTTATCAAACAAAAACTCCATTCGAAATAGAAAAAGGAAAAGAAATAACAGTTTCCTCGTTAGGATACAGATCTTTAACATTTAAAGTCTTAGAAGAAACTTTAAGGATCTATCTTGAAATTGAACCTTTTACATATAAACCGCTTGTAATCGAAAAAGAGAGGATAAACGGTGAAGTTTTAAAATTGGAAACAAAAAATAAAAATCCAGTTTCTATTATAAAAAAAATTCCTTCTGTAACTATAAGAGAGTACAACAGAAACTATGTGATTTCTGTTGATGGACTCTTAAATGAAGATAACCAGATTTGTGTTGATGGAGTTCCAATCGTTAACCAGCAGTCAAGAACGGTCCCAATAAACCTTTTACCAAAAAATATTTTTTCAACTATCAGTTTTTATAAAAATGGCATATCAAATTTCTATGGTGAAAATATTTTTTCATCGGGAATAAATTTTGAGATAGAGAAACTTGATAGATCAAAAGTTAATATTAATTTTGATGACAAAAAATCTTATGATGTTGATTTAACTCTATCATTCAAAGGGTTAAAAATTGGAAACGAAACTTTTGATAAAAGTGATATGGTTATCCCTGAAAGAGAAAAAATTTTGAACTCCTATCAGAAAGGGTATTTGAATTATCTTTATTTTAATAACAACTTTTTTTCAACTTTAATGATCGATGGTAAAATCAAAACAGGGGATCCTGGAATTTTGGGACATAGATTTTATAACTCAACAATTTATGAAAAAAATAGAATTATAAACTTTAAATTTTTAACCGCAAAAAACCTAAAAATACTCTATTCACATAACCTATACACTTATATTTACGATAATAAAGATCTGATAATTTATGATACTTCAAAAACAAGTTCTAATAATATAATTGTGAATTATAATGATCTGAAAAATGATTTTGGATTATTTTTTCAAAATAACTCGATAGTATCAACGAAAGTTTTATTTTCAAATGAATTTTTTTACGGAATCTTTTCAAATTTTGTTATAAAATCTTTTGAAATTTCGAATTCATTTTCGATCTCATCTACATGGAAAAAAGATAATTTTAAAAATAATTTTGTATACAGTTTTTCGATTTTAAAAATGTTCAATTTTAATGAATATCTTGTAACACACTCCTTGAAAATCTCAACCAGAAGGCCGACATTCAATGAACTTTACTGGACTGGAGATATTTTTACTCGAGGGAATGAAAAACTTGTAAACGAAAAACTTTATTCATACCATTTTGCTTTTTCAAAAGAGGATAAAAAATTTTGGGGTGGATTCAACTTTTACAAGGACCTTATAAGATGGATAAACATAAATGGAATTTATACTCCAGAAAACATTTTAAAAACTTATAATCCTTACATAGGTTTTCAATACAACAAAAATATATTGAATTTTAACAACTCTCTCGTCTTCACAATATCTCCAATGTATCTGGACAGATTCAAGATACTTTTATACACATCTTTTATAAACTTGAACTATTCTTTGAGTTATGAGTTTAAGAATTTAATTTTTTCTCTTTATTTTGAATATCGATCGAAAAGGTTTTTAAACAATGAAAACACAAAATATTTACCCCCCTATTTTTGTTTTGATGAAGTGAGTTTGGATTACAGATTGAAGAGTTTGTATGTTACACTTTCGATTGATAATCCGTTCGATTTGAAAATTGAGAGTGTGAGAGGTTATATTAAGGAAGGAAGAAAATTCTCTTTAAACTTCAAAATGGAGGTATGATGAAAAAAGTTTTTGCTGTTCTATCTGTTTTATTGATTTTGTTGTTAAGTATTTCCTGTTCTCTGTTTAAAAATGAAAAAGTAGAAAGTTCAATCTATATTCTTGATTGGGAAAAGGAATCGGTTTATACGGTGGATTCTCTGTTTCAGCTTCAAATAACCCCACTTTTGATAACGGGTTCAGCACCTACAGACATATATGTTGACGATAAAAACATTTACATTACAAATTCAGGTTTTGGTGGAACACCAACGATCGAAAAGTTTGATCTTTCTGGAAACAAAATTTCACAGATCGAAAGGGGAGATTTGAGTTCACCTGCATACATTGAAGGTAATCAAAATTATATTTTTGTTACCGATTGGCTTTCGAATTCTATTTTAAAAATAGAAAAAGAAAATTTTTTGATAGTTGATTCATTATCAGTTACAGCACCACAGGAGGTTGTTTATAGAGATGGATTTTTATATGTGGGATCGAACAATACCTCTTTGAATGGGCATATCTATAAAATATCTGAAGATTTTCAAAATGTTGAAACCGATCTTGCAAAAGGTTCAAATCCTTCCTACCTTGATCTTGATGAGAACGATCAAATCTATGTCTCTCTTGTTGGTAACTATAACGATATAAAAGGTAAAATCAAAAAGGTAAAAGATGGTGTTGATGTTGATTCTTTAGAGTTTGATAATTTTCTTGGAAAAATTAAAGTTATTGAGGATAAACTATTTTTAACTGATATATTCAATAAGTTATACATTCTTGATACGGATTTAAACCTGATAAAAACTCTTGAAATTCCATCACCTTCAGATATTGAATATTTCAAAGGAAAAGTGGTTGTTTCAACAAATGTTGGAAAATTGTATCTTGTTGATTTTTCAGAACTTACATTGGTTGATTCTTTGAGCTATGAAATACCTCTTAAGGTTGCTGAAATGTTTGTAAAATAATTAAAACCTTAAGTTCTGTTATTTTTCAACATATTGTATTTTACAAAATAAGACCCCACTATATTTTGTGGGGTCTATTGACATTTTTCAAGTGAGTGATAATATTTTTTGAAAAAAATGGAGGAATGGGTGACCAAGGTTGAATACATAAGAAAAAGAGATGGTAGGCTGGAAAAATTTGACGAAAACAAAATAACTGAAGCGATCTTTAAGGCGGTGAAAGCTGTTGGTGGAACAGATATTGAGCCAGCCAAAAAGATAACGAATCAGATAGTTGCTGTTCTTGAAGTTCTGTATAAAGATGGAAGGATTCCAACAGTCGAGAATGTGCAGGATCTTGTTGAGAAGATGCTTATCGAAGCGGGACACGCTAAAACCGCAAAAGCGTATATACTTTACAGAGAGCAGCATAATCAGATAAGAAAGAGTAAAGAGTTGATGAAATATAGTATCGATTTGATGGATGAGTATATAGAAAGGATCGATTGGAGGGTTAATGAAAATTCAAATATGTCATACTCTCTGCAGGGGCTTAACAACCATATCTCTTCAACGATTTCGGCATCATATTGGCTTGAAAAAATTTATCCAAAAGAGGTTGCAAATGCTCACAGAGAGGGAGATTTACATATACATGATCTTGGAATGCTTTCAGTTTACTGTTGTGGATGGGATCTTGAACTACTTTTGCTTAAAGGTTTAGGAGGTGTTTCAGGCAAAATAGAATCAAAACCAGCAAAACATTTCAGAACCGCTCTTGGACAGATAGTTAACTTTTTTTATACATTACAGGGAGAGGCAGCGGGAGCACAGGCATTTTCAAATTTTGATACATATCTTGCTCCATTTATAAGGTATGATGAATTAACATATGAAGAAGTAAAACAGGCGATGCAGGAGTTTGTTTTCAATGTTAATGTTCCAACAAGAGTTGGATTTCAAACACCGTTCACAAATGTAACCATGGATCTTGTCTGTCCTGAAACATTAAAGGATGAGAGAGTGATAATCGGTGGAAATAGGATGAATGAAACATATAAAGAATTTCAGCAAGAAATGGATATGTTCAACAAAGCGTTTGCCGAAGTTATGATGGAAGGAGACGCAAAGGGTAGAATTTTTACATTTCCAATTCCAACATACAACATAACAAAAAATTTTGATTGGGACAATCCAAATCTTGAAAAAATATGGGAGATGACAGCAAAATATGGTATACCATATTTCAGTAATTTCATTAATTCCGATATGGATCCATCAGATGCAAGGAGCATGTGCTGTAGGTTGAGATTGGATAACAGAGAGTTAAAAAGAAGAAGTGAAAAGATTCAATTGAATCTACTTTCAAACAAGAATTTTGTGCAGGAACATAAACAGGAAAAACATCCAAAAAGAAGTGGAGGTCTTTTTGGTGCAAATCCGATGACTGGTTCTGTAGGTGTTGTAACGATAAACATTCCAAGGATAGCTTATAACAGTAAAAATAAAGTGGAATTTTTTTCAAAACTTGAAAAGATGATGGAAATAGCAAAAGAATCTCTTGAAATTAAAAGAAAAGTTCTTGAAAAGTTCACAGAAGAAAATCTTTATCCATATTCTAAAGTTTATCTTGAAGAGGTAAAAAAAGCAAATGGTAAATATTGGGCAAACCATTTTTCTACAATAGGACTTGTTGGAATGAATGAAGCATGTTTAATGCTTATGGGAGAAAATATTGGTCAAAGTAAAGGAAGAGAGTTTGCACTTGAAACTCTAAAATTTATGAGAGAAAAACTTGAAAAATTTACAGATGAAACTGGAAACCTGTATAACCTTGAAGCGTCGCCGGCTGAGGGAACATCATACCGACTTGCAAAAGAGGACAAAAAACGTTTTCCGGATATCATAACAGCAGGAAAAGATATTCCATATTATACAAATTCTACACAACTTCCAGTTGGTTTTACAGATGATCTTTTTGAAGCATTAAAATTGCAGGATGAACTTCAGTGTCAGTATACAGGCGGAACAGTGTTGCATGGTTTCATTGGGGAAAGAATATATTCTTCAAATGCTTGTAAAAAACTTGTGAAAAAGATAGCGGAAAATTTCCATCTACCATATTTTACCATAACCCCAACATTTTCTATATGTCCTGTTCATGGATATATTCCCGGAGAACACAACTATTGTCCCTATGATCATACGACTGAAGAACTTGAAAAATTTGGTGTTGAAATATATGTTGAAAAAGGAGAGTAAATGGAAGAGGTAAAAGTTGTTTTAAAAGGTGAAGAAAAAGATGTTAAAAAAGTAAAAGTGATTCCAACAGAAATTTACAGTAGAATAGTTGGTTATTTTAGACCAGTTAACAACTGGAATGAAGGTAAAAGGGAAGAGTTCAAAGATAGAAAAGAGTTCAAACTTTAAAAATTATTTAAATGGTCACTGTAAAAGGGTTTCAAGGGATAACGACACTCGATTTCCCTGAGAAAGTTTCATCCACAATTTTTCTTGCTGGATGTAATTTCAGGTGCCCTTTCTGTCATAATCCTGAACTTGTAAAAGATTTTGATATCATACAGACGATAGATGAAAATAAATTGTTTTCTCTTCTTGATGAGAGAAAAAATTTTATTGAAGGTATCAGTATAACAGGTGGTGAACCTTTAATGAGTAAAGATGTTATTGATTTCATAGCAAATTTGAAGGAAAGGTTTGAACTTCCAATAAAGGTTGATACAAACGGATACACTCCAAAAATTCTTGAAGAAATTTTAACAAAAAATCTTGTCGATTATGTTGCTATGGATATAAAAACATCTCCTTCAAAATATATAATTGCTTCTGGAATAAACCTTGATTTTGACAGGATAAAAAATTCTGTTGATATCTTATTAAATTCCAAAATTGATTATGAATTCAGAACTACAATGGTTCCACAACTTGTAACACTCGAAGATATAAGGGAGATCGGTGTTTTAATCGCAGGTGCAAAAAAATATATAATCCAGCAGTTCAGAAACATTAAAACTTTAAATGATGATTTTAAAATGATTAAACCTTACAAACCTGAAGAGTTAAAAAAAGCAAGAGATATAATGACCCAGTTTGTAAACAATGTTTCGATAATTGGAATCTAACTTCGGTTTTTTATAAAATTAAAAAGATATTCTTTTTTCAACATTATTCTGAAAAGTTTTTCGTCGATATCTTTTTTGGAAATCTCTCCATTTGAGATCCAAAAAGAAAGTGAATCTACCATATATTCAAAAAGAGTATCGTTCATGAGAATAAACATATCGACTCCACTTTTAAAAGATTCTTTTAAAACTAAAAATGGATTTTTGTTTGATTTTGATGCTATATCATCAGCAATTATAACAATATCTTTATTCTTATCTCGAACAAGTTCTACTATTTTTTGTGATCTTATAGCAGGTAGAGTATCGAGAAATGGATAAACTATGTTTGAAAGCATCACAAATGAAACCTTATCAAAAAAATGGTAAAATAGATTTATATTTTTCTCAAACAGTTCTTTATCACCTTTAAATTTTGGTATAACTACATCTGAATTATCGAAAGTTTCTCCATAGCCTGGAAAATGTTTTACACAGTTTAATATTTTCATACTTTTGTGAAGAGAGATATATAAATCAACGAACTCTTTTATAGAATCAACAGTTGATACAATCGTTCGGTCTGTTCTTCGCATCATCGATTTTTGTTGATAGGATAGATCAAGAACAGGTGAGAGATTTAAATTTATACCTAACCTTTTTTGGTTTAAAACCATATTTTTTATAATTATTTCTCTTCTTTCATAATCATGAAAAATCGAATTTAAAGAGGGAGTTTTTTCTATGAATGATAATCTATCAACCTTTCCCCCTTCCTGATCAATGCATATCAAAGGCGGAACTTTAAAGTTTTTTGTTAAAGAGTTGACGGGAATTTTTTTGTAATATATCTTCTTTAAAAGGTTTCTTGATGGGATAATTCCACCGGGTGTATTTTCTGTGAAGTTAAGGTCGTTTCTGTAAACTATGAAAAGTTGAGAAACTTTTTGTTGTAATGTCAGAGTATCATAATAAAGTACGAGATCACTTTTTTTAATAGTATAGCCAGATAGATTTTCACACAAAAGTAAAAAAAATGTTAAAATGATTATACGCATAAAAAAAATTATAAAAATTGATATGATAAAGTCAAACTATTTTTTTAGAATTAATATCTTTTTATCTTCAGTGAAATAGATATCAAAAGTTTTCAAATCATTTTTGAAAACTTTTCTTCCTATTCTGTCGAAATAGATTTTTTTGTCTTCACTTTTCAATATTTCTTTTTCTTTTACTTTTACTTTTTTTGTTTGGGTGTATGGAGTGTATTTTAAAAATAATGTATATTCAGAAAATCCTGTTGATAAAACTATTTTTGTGAAAAATGGAGGAGAATTCCTTTTTATAAAAATTTTTATTGTTTTTTTAGAGTAAGGATATATAACCCTGCCATTTTCAAATTTAATTGAATCTATAAAACTACTTAGAGAAGTACAGAAGATTAACTGAGGATTATCAACATTTGAACATATTTCAAAAATTTTATCTATTGAGATATCAATCGTCTCTTTAAAAGAGATTCCCTCATGAAAATCGAACAGAAATAAAGTGTAATGATAGTAAAGTATATTCTCGTCAAGATATTTTAAGTTTTTTAAAAGTGGAGATTGTGCTATTCTGTTATCTTTCAAAGACCCAAAAATTTTATTTTCATAAGTAAGAACAGGTTGATCTGTTATATAATAATCCATATAGTTGTTTGTAGTATCGTACAATACATCTAAGTTTAAAGGCAGGATCTTGAGATTGCTTCCTTTATAAAGATAATTCCCATCATATGATTCATTTATGTTGAAAAGTTCTTTGATCCTTTTTCCCTCTTTATCGTATCCAAAAACATCTCCTCCTTCGACTATTAAAGGAATGTTGTAAGAAGCCAACTTTTCGATGAATTTTGATTCAGTCGAAGTAATATGGTATATCTTCGGATATACTCCATAAGAGAAAAAGTATGAAGAATAAAAGATCGATGTATCGATTCTGTTTGAAATGTTTACAAAAATCTTCATCGAATCTTTTAAAAATGTTAAAAAGTTTGAGTTTTGATAGTTGTTTAAAGGATCGAAAAAAAACATGGAAAATCTTTTGCTCGTTAAAATCTTAATTGAAATTGTATCATTTATAAAACCGGTAGAATATTCAATCGTTATCTGATTTGTGTCATTAAAAAATGTAAAATAGTTCCATATAATAACCTCTTCGAATGGAGTTTTTATCCAAAAAGTATCTTTTAAAACTTTATAACCCTTATTTAAAAATTTTATTTGAATACTCTCTGAAGGAAAGTCGTTTACTTTTGATATTAAAATTCCAAGTTGATATTCCTGGTTCTCATAAAAAATTACAGTTTCATTAGATATTATTGAATCGATAACTATTCTGAACATGTTTACAGGAAAGGAAAAATAAAAATTAAACGAATCAATCATGATATTTAAATCTAAACTCTTTATACCTTTTAAAGGTTTTACTATTACTTTATAAAACTCTTTATCGAAAATTATATTTTCGATAATTTCACAAGAGTTTGAGATGATACTTATCCTTTGTTGATCGATGTTACAGTTTAGTTTGAAATAAATCTGTATTGGTTCACCCTCCTCTATCATATCGTTATTGTTTGATAAACTATCTGAAAAAAAGATTGTATCTATGTAAATAGAATCACGATCCAGATAGAACGAATCAATAAATAAAACACCATTTTTATAAGATGAAATATAGTAGAAAGATTCAGGTTTTAAGTTGAAAAATCTGTAGCAGAATTTCGTAGGTTCAGAGAAGTAAAAAGTATCAAGAATCTTTTCCTTTGAAAAAATGTTTATTTTGCAGGGTTGTAGAATGTTTACTTCTATTAAAGAATCTGATATTTTGTAATAGTTTGAAATAAGATAGGGTTTGTTTGTAGAAGATTTTTTCATGTTCAAAATTGGAACCCCAAAAATATTGTATGAAAGTATCTGGGAGATGGAATAATCGTTTATACCAGCGTAATTTAAAAACGAAAAAACCAATTTGGTGTACAGATCCAAAAAGATTGATTCATTTTCCGTTTTTTCAAGTTTAAAACAGTTATCGTCAAAAAAATCAAAAAATTTGTTCATCATATAATTGTTATATTGGTAAAAAGTTTCTGATGAGGATGAAAAGGTGAGTATCGAATTACAATCTGAAACAAGAAGTGACTCAGAGAAAGATCTTTCATAGTTTGAATTTGTTTTATCAAAACTACCAACAAGACAGGAAAAGAAAAGAAAAATTCCACTTTTTGAAAAATTTAAAGAGTAGATATCACTTAATGAAAAATCTGGAAGAACTGTTGAAATCGTATTACCATGACCTCTATATGTAAAGATGAAGTTGTCTGTTTCCTGATTCAACATGTTTAACTCGAAGATCCAGTTGTATTTAGGAAACATTAAAGAATCAGGTAATTTCTCATATGTGTAAGTGTATTTTGGAAAAGAAGAATTTGTTTCTCCATATATCTTTCCTTTTAAAACTTTATTTATGAAATAAGGATATGTGAAATAAAGATAATCTTCTGTTGAGTCAGAATTGTAATCATAAAAAGGAGAAGAAAAAATAAAATCAACAGTTGAGTTATCAAAAAGAAAATTTTTCAATTTTTCAATATAAATGTTTAGTTGTTCTTGATTTGAAACAGGGATCCTCGAGACAGGAACAAAAAGAGTATCATAAAATGGGTTTGAAAATAAAAGGTCTGATGAGAAATATTTTAAAGTGTAAGGATTTAAACAGTTTCTATAAGGATTGATTCTATTTTCATCGCCTATAAGGATTATACAGCATAGTTTTTTTATGTTTTCAATTGAATCGATAAGATGTTTAACAGTGCTAAAAGAGTTGTCTTCATTCACAATGTTGGAATATTGGTATCCTAAAGAGAGTAATATAAAATTTAACCCTTCAGGTTTTATATCTTTCTGATGAACCACAAGGACATTTTTTTCATAGTCGAAAATCAATTTTTTTGAAAAAGGAATAAATGGAACCTCAAAATCTTTTTGATTTTGTTCATTTCTTAACTCGTAAGAAAATAATTGAATAAAAAAGAGTAAAATCAAAAAGTTTACAAATTTTTTCATATTTCCTCCTTTTGTAAAATTTTATATAATTTTTTACAAAAAGTCAAGGTGTTTTTTTAAATTTTCCTTGACTTCAAACTACTTTTGGTTTAATCTAAATATACAAAGGAGGGTTTTTATGAAAAAATCCGTTATATTTTTATTAAGTTTTTTGGTGATTTTTGTAATACTATTTTCTCAAAATTTCAGTAATGTGAGAATATTTTTGTGGGATAACGATAATGGACTTACTTTTCAAGATCCAGATAATCCTGATAAATATATAGGTTATGAAGAAAATCTAAGACAATCTTTCGCAATTCTTGGGTTTTCAAAAGATTCTCATAATCTTGATATAAATAGCACATTACCACCTATAGAAGAATTATTACTGTATGGTGCAGTTTTTGTTACATGTGGTCCTCGTCTCGCTTTGACTACGATTATTTCCCAAAGTGATATAGATAAACTCAAAGAATATCTTGACAGTGGTGGTTGCCTATACCTTGAAGGTAACAACATTGCAGATTATCTTGATAGAACTGATAAAAATTTTTTGAATTACTATTTTAACAATTATCTTCTTTATAGTGGTGGTACAAACTATTCTTATGTTGAAACTGTTTACACTGATACAACATCAAACTTTTGCAGGTATTATGAATTTGTTTACCCAGCGGGAACTCCCCCTGATTATTCTATAGACCAACTTGGGAACTTTTATGGAATTGGGGAACCCTACTATTATCCTTTCCTTGTTTTCAACGCAAAAGGAAAACTTTATAGGTCAACTGCAACAGCGTATACACCACCAGAATCGAAAGCACCTTACTATTTTCCTGGAAAAACAGTGATGCAAACAACAGATTTTGGTGCTTATGCTTTTCCATATAAACAGGGTAAAGATATACCAGATTCTATGAAGAATATCCTAATAAGAACAAGTTATTTAAGAGACATTTTGAGATTCTTCTCGATAGGTAGAACTCTTGTGATACAGGATGATGGACAGGTGGCAAAAGCGACTTATGAACTTTTAAAAGCACTTAATAATAACGGAATTGAATACTATTATATAAATTTAAAGTCAACTGCAACATATCCAAACTATACTTTTCTTTCAAAATTTACAACGGTTATACTTTATACAGGAGAATATGGTGAACCATTTATTTTGCCTGATGATACATTCAATTTACAAAGATACCTTACCTATGGAGGGAACATTCTTGTTTCTGGAGAAAACCTTGCACAGTCATATGGAATTCCAGGACAAAATGTTCAAACTGATGAATTTCCTTTTTTAGCATATTTCTTATGGATTGATTATAGGTCAAGTATATATGATGATGTTTTCTTTACAGCAGATAAAACAAGTTTTTATTCGTTAAATCCATATACTTCTTTAATTCAACAAGTTGAAGCGACCTCATCCAAAGTTGACTATGTTATGCCTTTTCCAAGAGACACTTTTGTAAACGTGAATTACTATCTTGGTAAGTCAAAGGCACCAATATATGTTGGTGTCAACAATATTGCAAAAACACATAAATCTGTATTCTTTGGTTTTCCGATAGAATATATCGATTATAAAAATCTTGATCAATTGATAAAAGAAACATTTTCAAACTTTTTCGATTACGATCTTGAATTTACTCTAACAAGAACCAATGAAAACTCGCGAAAAGATATTATTATAAAACAACAAGAAAGCAAAGGGAAAATTTATCTTTCTGGCAATAAAATAATCCTTGAAAATATAAACTCTGCGAAACTTGTAGATTGTAATGGTAGAATTCTGAAAACACTTTATCAAGGAGAAAATGATTTAAAAGATTTAGGAAAAAGTGGAATTTTCTTTGTGGTTTATAAAGACAATAATATAAATAAAAATTTCAAATTTATCAAATTTTAATTTGTTGAAAAATTTTTTATTTAACATATAATCTATTCCATATGGGAAAAATTATAGTTATTGGTGGTGGAGGTCCTGCCGGGCTTACAGCAGCATATCTTTTTACAAAAAACAAAAATTATAAAGTTATACTTTTTGAAAAATCAGAATATCTTGGGGGGATAGCAAAAACATTAAATTATAATGGAAATAGAATAGATCTTGGTGGTCATAGATTCTTTTCAAAATCATCATGGGTTATGGATTTTTGGACTTCGATTTTCCCGATTCAGACCGAAAGATCAAAAGATCAAATCATTTTGAATAAAGAGATCTCTTTTGAAAAAAAAGATAGAAAGGTTGATCCAGAAATCGATGATAATGTATTTTTGATAAGAGATAGATTGTCAAGAATATTTTATGGTAGAAAATTTTACAGTTATCCTGTGAGTTTATCATTTGAAACATTAAAAAATCTTGGAATTACAAAAAGTTTAAAAATAGGTTTGGATTATTTGAAAGTCAAAATCAAACCGATAAAAGAGGAAAAAAATCTTGAAGATTTTTTTATCAATAGATTTGGATTTGAACTCTATGATACATTTTTTAAGGATTATACAGAAAAGGTGTGGGGTGTTTCGTGTAAAGATATTGAAGCAAGTTGGGGAAGACAGAGAGTAAAAGGATTGGATATTGGTAAAGCGATAATTCATGCAATAACTAAAAATTTTAAAAGTAGAAATATTGATCAGAAGGAAGTTGAAACGAGTTTGATTGAAAAATTTTTGTATCCTAAATATGGACCAGGACAGTTCTGGGAAGAAGTTGGAAAGTTGGCTGAAAATAATGGAGCAATTATAGAAAAAAATAAGAGGATAGTAGGAGTAATTTTAGAAAATAATAAGATTGTCTCTGTTAAAATTGAAGATAAAAACAAAAATATTGAAAAAATAGATTGTGATTACTTTATTTCAACACTTCCTATAAAGGATTTATTTGAAGGTATGGAAGGTGATAAAATTCCAGATAAAGTTAAAAATGTTGCGTTGAATTTACAATATCGGGACTTTTTTACTGTTGGAGTTTTATTAAAAAAACTCTTACTTGAAAATAAAACGAAAATTAAAACTGTAAACAATATAATCCCAGACAATTGGATCTATATTCAGGAAAAGGATGTTAAAGTTGGAAGAGCACAGATTTTTAACAACTGGTCTCCATACCTTGTAAAAGATTTGAATCTTGTCTGGATGGGTTTAGAATATTTTGCAAACACCTTTGACCAAATTTGGAATCTTGAAGATGATCTTTTAAAAAATTTTTCATTTGAAGAGATGGAAAAAATTGGATTCTTTAAAAAAGAAGATGTTCTCGATAGTGTAATTTTAAGGGAAGAAAAAGCGTATCCTGCATATTTTGGTGTTTATAGAGATTTTGAAACTGTTAAAGAGTTTTCAGATAAAATCGAAAATCTTTTTTTAATTGGAAGAAATGGAATGCATAGATATAACAATATGGATCATTCTATGCTCAGCGCCAAGGAATGTTATGAGATAATCGTTGAGAACAAAAAGAGTAAAGAAACGATCTGGAATGTCAATGCAGAAGAATCATACCATGAAACAAAAAGTTAAAGATTTTATTTCAAAATATTATCTCTTGTTAACATTTATCATTTACACAATATTGTTTTTTTTCTTTCTCCCTTTTTTCAAATACCAGATCAACCCTGATGGAATTTCAATAATAAACATCGCAAAAAAATATTTAACAGGAAATTTAAAACTTGCTGTAAACGGCTACTGGTCTCCTTTAATCTCTTTTTTACTTATTCCTTTTTTGGTTGTTTTTAAAGAAGGTGTGATTTCATTTAAAATTTTATCCTATTTTATAGGTTTATTTTCAATATACTCGTTTGATAGATTTTTAAAAAAAAGTGGATTAAAATCAAACTATAAAAAAATTTTTTTAATATTCATTGCACCAATTCTTACAACACATTTTACACTTATAACGATCACATCAGATTTTATAACTACAACCTTCTTCCTATTTTTATTATCATTTTTAGTCGATGAAAATCTTTTCAACAATAAATATTCCTTTATTTTACTTGGATTTGTAGGATTTTTGACATATCTTGCAAAAACATACGGTTTTTTCTTTTTCCTTGGTCTTTTGATAATTCTATTCTTCATCAACCTGATAAAAAAGAATTTTAAGAATCTAAAATATCTTCTTCTGTCAGGAATCGTTTTCATTATTCTATCATCAATTTGGATCTTTATTGTCTCTGCAAAGTATGGTTATCCAACAGTTGGAACAACAGGAAAATTCAACTATACAGTTTTAACGATTGACACTTTAAAACTGAAAGAGATCTATACACATCCACTCCCACCACCAGATTCGCTTTCAACATCTTTCTGGGATGATCCTTCTTATGTTAAACATCCTGAGATCAATATTAAGATGATAATTGAAAATTTGAATTATTATTTAAAAATAGTTTCTAAAAAGACATTAAGAATATTGAAACTTTTACTCTCATTTTCTTTATTTTTGCCTTTGTTTTTTATTCTATCCATATATTTGTTTATAAGAAAGAAAAAAAGAAAAAATCTCTTACTAATCTTTTCTGCATCTATTCTATCTTTTATTGGATATCTACCTGTTGAAATTGAAAGGAGATATATCTTTATCAATTTTTATTTGATCGCTTCCTTGTATTTGATTGTTTTAGAGAATCTTAAAATTAAATATTATTTAAAAATTGCATCTTTTGTCTTAATTTCTTTGTCTTTTCTGGTAATGCCTATAAAAGAGTTGAAATCTGATCTTAACTCTGGAAAAGATTTCTATAACCTCTCATTAGAATTGAAAGATCTGGATATTTCAGGGAATGTTGCATCAAATTCAAATAGAAAGAACACTACATATCTTTCATATTATTTGAATTTGAAATATTATGGAACTTTCTATTACTCGGATGATGAGAATAAATTTTTTGAAGATTTAAAAAGATATAGAATCTCATACTATTTTTATTATGGTAATAAACCATCATTTCTTGATTCAACACAAATTATATACAGAACATCTTTGCAAAATGAAAGTTTAAAGATTTATAGAGTAAATGAATAAAAATTTTTCAGAAATTTTCAGTATAGAAAACCTTTTTTTAAGATCAAAATATATTTTAAAAGGATATTTTTCAGGTATACATAAAACTCCATACAAAGGATTTTCATCTGAATTTTCTGAGTATAGAGAGTATATACAGGGTGATGATTTTAAAAAGATCGATTGGAAAGTTTTTTTAAGAAGTGAAAAACTTTTTGTAAGAGAAAACGAAGGCGAGTCGGACACTGATATTCTTGTGTTTCTTGATTCTTCAAAATCTATGCAATTTTCAAACAAATTTGAATATGGAAAAACATTACTGTTTGTTTTCGCTTTAATTGCAAAAAAACAGAACGATTCCTTTGGTTATTCACTTTATAACAACAGAATAAGAATTTTTCATAAACCATCAAAAAAGCAAAACCTGATTTTTCAAATCTACCAAGATCTTGAAAAGATAAAACCGGAAGGAGAAACAGAGGGTGCAAGAGTTTTGCAGGAAATTCTTTCAAAAGTAAAAAAATCAACTTTTGTTATTTTTATCACAGATTTTGGGGAGAATCTTGAAAACATTATGAAAACGATTTCTATATATAAAGTTTTCAAAAATGATTCTATAGTTTTCCATATTCAAAGTAAAAAAGAATTTGAAAGAAAAAATTTTGAAAATGTATATTTGAAAGATATGGAAACAGGAAAAACCATTTTTCTTGATTCGTCTTTTGACAGGTTGAAAATTTTAAATCAGAGAAATGAAAGGATAAAAAAGATCTGTTATGAAAATGGAATAGATTATAACCATATAATGATAGAGGAAGGATTTGAAAAACCACTTTCAAAATTCTTTTTAAGGAGAAAGAGTGTTTTTCTATAGAGAGTATATTCTTATACTTTTTTCTCTTTTACCTTTATTTCTGCTTCTATTGATATTTTCAAAAAAATTCAAAAAAGTAAAGAATTATCCTTATGTTGATGTTTTTAAGGAAGAAGAGAAAAGTATCATAAAAAAAGATTTAAAAGTTTTCATATACATTTTCAAAATAATTCTCTTTGTGTTTTCATTTTCATGTTTGATACTTTTTTTATCAAAACCATACATAAAATCACAAAAAATTGAATTTCTCATTGTATATATTGATAATACTCCATTTTTAAATCTTAAAAGTGAAAAAGTTGATAGTATAATTGAAAAATTTAAAAAAGAAAACGATTTTGAGAAAATTTTGATTTTTGATAGCAAAGAAAAAATTGATTATCCATTCAAAAAAGAAAAAATTTTTTCTGGAGAACTTTTAGAAAAAGAGTATGTGATTAGAAATTTTGTTAAACTGATTCAAAAAATAAATTCACCATCAATAAAAAAAGTTTTGATTTCAGATAGAGTTTATGAAAAATTCAGAGAGGATTTTGATTTTATAAAAATTGATAACGATTTTGATATTCTAATCGTTGATATTTTTCCTGTGATCAAAATTTTTTCAAAAGATGAAAAGATCGCTTCCCTGATTATAAATGATAAACAAGAAAAGGTTTTACTTAAAAAAGGAATCAATTTTTTCGATATTAGGTTTGATTCTTTAACCTTTTTAAAAATTTTTAATGATTCGATAAAATTTTCAAAAACGATATTTTTAAAAAATGAAAAAGTAAACAACCTGATAAATGAAAAGAGTATCAAGTTAGCACTCAAAACACTCGGATATGAAACAGGTAAAAGTGATATTTTTATTTCTGAAAAAGATGATATAAAAAAAGGTATTGTTTTTTCAAAGGAATATAGGTTAAACTCAACACCAGGAAAAAAAGAAATAATTTTTAAGGATAAAAATCTAAAAGAAGTTGTAAAAAATGGATTTGACAACCTTTACTATAACAAAATTTCGAGTATCCCCAAAGAACCTTTAATCGTTGATGAAGAAGGGAATAAACTTGTTTCATTTTCAGATGAAAAATTTTATGTTTCTTTACCTCTCGATACAAATCTTTCAAACTTTATTTTGACTTCAGGATTTTTACCTCTGTTGAATTATATGCTCGATTTTTTTTCAAAAAAAAGTGTTGATTTTGACAGAAAAATTTTTGATTACAGAGAGGAAGTTTTAGAAACAGGTCTATCATTTTCAAGTGAAGAACCAACTTTAAAATTAAAAGATATGAGTAAAATATTTTTCATTCTTTTTTTGTTAGCAACTTTTTTGTTCTTGTTGGTATAGAAAATATATTTTTGTTTTTACAGTACCATTTCCCCAAAATGTCAAAAAGTCAAGCACCGTCCCCGAAGACAATGAACAAACAGGATGTACATTTGGAGAGATTTATACATCAGGAATGTTGGAGATGGTGTATTAAAAGTAGATTCAGTGAAGTATAAAAACAATGCATTTTGGAGGGATAGTGCATATACATATCCAATAATAATAAATCCTGGAGATAGTGTTAGGTATGGGACGAAGGCATTTTCAGTGGATACAGGTATGGTAGAGGGTAATTTGAGGGTGTATACGAACATATACAATGTAAAGGCAGACACGGTGTTGTTGAGAGCACACTTTGGAAAGCCATTGAGGATAGATTCAGCGATAGCATTTGATGGAAGTGTATATGGAGGTGGAATAGATGATGATGATTATGTAGTGTTGTATTTTAATCAGCCAACGAACGGATTTGGGATAACATCATTAAATATAGATGATGTATTGAGATTATCGAGTGGACACAGATGGACAGATGGATTTGGAATGATAGAAACAGCGTATTGGAACCCATCGAAGAGTATATTGATGATACAACTGAGTACAAACATAAGCAAACCAACGATAAGTGTAGGTGATACTATATATCCTGATTCAATGAGTATAATAGGTACATTGAACTCATTCAGATGCCATTATCCAGTTGTGATGAGAGGGACATTTGGGATGAGTGGGATAGAGGAATTGCTAGAGGTGAAGAACGTAGATGGTATAAAGAGTGAGTTGGAATGCGGATATAGGTGGATAAGGTATAGAGTGAATAGTGGAGATAATGAGATAAAGGTGTATGATGTGATGGGGAAGGTTATATACAATAGTACAAATATGAAGAAAGGTGAGCACATGTATGAGCTGGATAGAGTTCCAAGTGGAATATATTTGTGAGGTTGAGAGACGGAGACACAAAGATAGATAAGAAGATAGTGATAATGAAGCGATAACAAAAGTAAAAGGGGTGTAAAAAACACCCCTTTGTTCTATTTGCATTAATTGAATAAAAATATTGACAAATTTTATTTTTATCTTATCATTTTAAAAAAGGAGTTTTTATGAAGAGGGGATTATCAATATTAGTACTTTTAATTTTTGTTGCTCTTTATCCATTTGCAAACTCAAATGGACTTTTAGATATTCCAACAGCAGAAATACAAAAAAATGGTGAGTTCTCTTTCGGGATAGATTTTTCTTTATCATCTGCTTTTACAAATGACAATGTTCCTTTCACCTATAATCTGTTTTTCTCATATGGGCTTCTTGATATGTTCGATGTGACTTTGAATATGCTTACATATAAAGATTATACGATAGATTTCCAATACAACTTTTTAAAACCGAAAGGAAATCTTCCATCACTTTCTGCAGGTATAAGAAATATAACCTATAGAAAATATATCGATGAAGGGGGGGGAGGTGACACAAGTGCTATAGGTCTTTCAGATCATAATTATAGTTTGAGGTCACAGGACTGGTTCTCTTTATACATCGTTGCAACAAAAGATTTCAAAAATTTCGGTAAATACACTTTGGGTCTTGGTAGAGGAGAATTTGTTGGTTATGGAAGAGGAAAATATCTTTCAACTTCGATCCTTTTTGATGATCAGACACTTGAAAATGGTGCAAACGAGTTTATGTTCAGTTTCTTTGGTGGTGCAGAGATACCAATAGTTTATGGGTTGAGTTTTCTTGGAGATGTAACAGGAAGGGATGTTAATCTTGGTTTGAAATATAATCTAAAAGATTTGAATGTTGTTTTTGGATTAACACATGCTGAACTTTTCACATCAGGTGATCCTGCTTTAAAACCGAGAATCGAAATCGGAGCAAATTATACTATCAATTTTGGTGGACCTCAAAAAGAGAGTACAGGTACTTTGATAATAAATGTTGTTGATGCTTCGAATGATAAACTTTTAGATGCAACATTGACTTTTGAGGAAACAAATATTCAGCCGATAAGTTTGACAGGAGGATATAAAAAATTACAGATAAAACCCGGGAAATATACCTTAAAGATTGAATCGAATGGATACAAATGGCAAAAAAGAATTTTTACAGTTTCATCTGGTGTTACAACTGAACTTAATGTTAAACTGAATAAAAAGGATGATACAGAAAAGATAAACCACGATAAAGCTATACAACTTGCAAAGGATGCGAAAACACTTTTGAACAAAGGAGATATTGTTGGTGCTCTGTCAAAACTGAACGAAGCGATAAAACTTGCACCTGATGATCCAACTGTTCTTGCTTATATGCAGGAAGCAAATACAAAAAAACAACAGATGATAAAAACATATAGAGAGAATGCTCTTTCATATGAAGCAAAAGGATGGACTAAATCAGCGATTTCTGAATGGAACAACCTTTTACTTCTTGATCCAAAAAATAGTGAGGCACTCCAACATATAGATGAACTGAAAAAACAACAACAGAAAGAAGAACAAAAAACTGTTGAAAAACCAAAAGAGACAAAACAAACTGCTGATCCAAATAAACTTTACGAAGAAGGTTATGCAGCGTATCTTGCTGGTGACTACAAGACCGCTGTTGCAAAATTTGAGGCTGTTTTGAAAATAGATCCAAAACACGAAAAAGCGCAGAAATATTTAGATAAAGCAAAGAAAAGATTGTAAATTTTTTGAAGGGGGATTAAAGTTCCCCCTTTTTTATGAAATTTAATGAAATTTTAACTCACCTGAACAATATTCCAAAATCAAAAGATTTTAATGTTTATTTAATAGGTGGTGTCATCAGGGATAAGTTCCTTGGTATGGATGATTTTTTCGATATAGATATTGCTGTTGAGGGAGATATTGAGAAGTTTATTTCATACTTTAAAATCTATTTTGGAAAAAAGATTATAAAAGAAACAAAATCAAAGTTGAAAACATACAAATTTGTTCTTGATGATTCTTCTTTCGATATTATTTTTACAAGAAAAGAATATTATCCTGAAAATGGTATGCTTCCTGAACTTTCGAAAGGAACAATAATTGATGATATCAAAAGGAGAGATTTTACGATCAATAGTATTGCCTATTCTTTAAAAGAGCATAACTATTTAGATCCATTAAATGGTATCAAAGATATTGAAAATAAAATTATAAGAGAAAACAGAGAAAATCTTTTTATAGAGGATCCTACAAGGATCTTTAGGTTTTTTAAATACAAAGAAAGATTTAAGTTTAATTATGATGAAAATACTCTAACAGATTTAAAAAAATCTTTGAATGAACAAGAACTTTTTAAAAATATTTCAAAAAGCAGAATTTCAAGAGAATGGGTTCTAATTTTGAAAGAAAAGGAAAAGAAAAAAATTATAGAGGATCTTTGTAGAGAGAATGTTTTTTTTGTTCTATTCAAAAAAGAGATAAGGATAAACCTTGAATTTAAAAATGAACAGGATGAATATATCTATACACTTGGACTTTTTTATGAAAATGATCTTCAGATATTGGTAGAAATTCTTGATACTTTGCTAAATGGGATAAAGGATAAAGTAAAAGAAGAGATTGCAAATATAAAGTTGGGAAAGTTGTTGAACGAAAGAATAAAAAAGAAATATGCTCCAATCTTAGAAATATATCGATAAAATATCCATAAGAAAAGAGATATAAAAATGTAAAAAGAATGCTGGAAAGATCGAATTGAGTTTTAAAGAAAAAAATCCAAGAATAAACCCCCCAAAAAAAGAAGACAAAGTTTCAAGGCCAGGTTTTCCGAAATGTAAAAAGGTAAAAATAAGTGATTGAAGAATTATAGCGATAAAATCTTCTTTGAAAATTTCTTTAAAAGATTTTAACATTATTCCTCTAAAATAGAATTCCCAGAAAAAGAAAAAGTATAAAAATGCGAATTCGTATCTTATAAAATCATATCTTGAATTTTTCATTACTTTGAAAAGAGGATAAACAGATTTAAACTGAGGATTTTTTGAAACGATGAAAATGATTGGGGTAATTATTATTATTGAAATCGTTATTAAAATAAAAGAATTTTTTTTATCTCCAAAACTTATGTTAAAATTTTTTAAACTGAACTTTTTGTTCAAATAAAAATATAAAATGAAAAAGAAAAAATATATGATTAAAATTCCATTGATAAACTCATTTTTCCCTATATCTCTTTTTATACCTTTAAGGTTCACAATGTAAAATGACAAAATTATTGAAGATACAAATATAAAGGTATAGAGTGTTTTTAAAAACACTTTCTCTTCATTCACGGTGATATAAAAAAATATTGGAACAAGAAAAAGTGCAAGCAAAGAAAAAAGTAGCCACATTGATAATGGATATAGAAATTCACTATTATATAAAAGAAAAACTGACCAGAGTGTATAAAAAGTTACCGTAAAAAAATCTTTTCTGAAAATAAAATTTTTGATATCTTTTAAATATGAAAAAAATTTTTTCATCTCTTGTCCTTTTTATAATTTGAAAAATTGATTTTTTCTGGAAGTTCAAAGTATGAATATTTTGAAGATGGATTCCACAAGATAAACCCTTCAACATCGGAATCTATTGCAGCTTTTATCTGGTTGTTAACATAATCGTTTCCCATAAGTGAAGATTTCCATGTAAAATCTTGGAGATAAAGTATAGTTTTAGTATTAAATTTTTCAATCCTTTTTTTTGATTTAACACCACTTTGATATATTATCTGATATGTTCTTTCCTCTTTTCCCAATTTTCTATAAAGTGAATCAGAAAAATGTGATGGATAAACCATAGGATATATAGCATCAGCATACACAGCCATACCATCCAGATGTTGGTTAACAAGGTTTAAAGAATCAAACCAGACGGTATATCCGTAAACATCACAGGATACATCAACTCCATAAGGTTTAAGTTCGTTATATGCTTTATTCAAAAAATTTATAATCGTTTCAAAACCGTTTAAACTGTTTCTTTCAGGAAAAACCAAAGTTCCCTTTATTCCGTCTGTTGGAAATCTGATGTAATCGAACTGAATTTCAGAAAAACCAATTTTTGCACATTCTTTTGCTATATCTATTATGTAATTCTGAACAAAGTTTGAATAAGGAGAAACCCAAATCGCTTTCGAAAGATCATAATATATTGAACCGTCAGAATATTTAACTGCATATTTATAATTGTCATATTTTCCCAAAATATTATCCTTAAAACAAACGATTCTTGCTATAGGTTTTATTCCGAGTTTTTTGAGGGTATCGATTTTCTCCTTAAGTTGGTTAATTTTTTGATATGAACCTATAAGAGAATATGTTGAATCAAGATTCACTGCAACATCACCATAATCATATTTCATATCTATAACAACAGCATTGAAACTGTTTTCCTTCAATTTTTCTAAAAGATTATAGAACCTATTTGATGAAGCAACATATCTTGAAACATATATTCCTTGAATTTTCTCACTTGATATCAAAAAAGGTAGAAGAAATATTATAAAAAATAAAAATCTATTTTTCTGGTGCAATGATATCATATTTTACTTTTAAAAGTGATGATCTTGTTGTTACAAAAAAATATTTATCTGATAAAACTATATTGTAGAAACTATTTGAAGGTAATGGGTATCTTTTTTTATTGAATATTTCCCATTTTCTTTGTTTTAGAGAAAATATACCGAAACCATCTGTTGCTGCAGCAAATATAAGAGTTCCTTTTTTTGCAAGATCATAAAATTCTCCAAAAAGGTTGTTCGGATATGAAACATATTTTTCTTGTCCATTTTTTATGTGTATATAAGCATTATCGAGTAAAATTTCAGTTGAATCATCTTTATAGAACTGGTAAACAAAAAATGTTGGAAAATCAAACTGAACAGGATAATAAGAAGAATCGTTTAAATGAGTTTTATAGAGTTTATTCTGTGAGACGAAATATATGGTATCTTTATAAACTTCAAGATCTATTACGGATTGGATGTTATCAAATTTTTGATAAAATTTTTTCTCCTGTATATCAACAAATCCTATTCCTCTATCGCCTGATACTATAAAAAGACCATCTCTTAAGGGTTTTGCTCTAAAAAATATTGTTGTTATAGAATTTGGGATGTTGAAAAATCTATCTTTTGAAATATCATAATAAAAGATTCCACCAAGTTGAGTTAAAAAGAGAACATATTTTTTTGAGGAAGATATAATATTTATCTGGTTATCTGGTATTTCTGGTATGTTTGATAAATTGTAATAGGTGAAAATTCTTTTGTTTATATCGTATTTTGTAATGTTGATGCAGTTTAATCCTGCGATCCATAGATTATTTAAAGAATCAAGGGAAATCGATCTGATATCCAGAGAACCTGTTCCATAAAGAAAATGTTTTCTTTTTAAACTTATTTTGTCAATCTTCAAAAAACCTATTCCATCTGTTCCAACATAATAATTGTTGATGTCCTCATATACAGTTGTGAAATTGTATTCCCTGTTTCCATAAAATATACTATGAGGTAACAGTTGAGGATAATCTTTTACATTTTTATTTATTTTATTCCAGTTGATTTTCTTGTCATTTTTACTTAAAACCCAGTTTTCAGTTTTCAAACCATATTTCGATGATGAATATACAAGAGTGTCGATCTTAACAAAGAGTGATTCTTCTGTGACACCGATAAGTGAAACCGATTTTCCAGAGAAATCTAAAATTTTAGAGTATTCTATTGTGTCGTTAAAAATATCGTAATGGTATAAAAAATCTCTGCCTGTAAAATATAGATTGTTACCATGTATGGGATCTGGAAAAAGATTTTTAAAGGGGATATCGTACATCCATTTTCTAAAAGAGAGCAGAGTTGTTACCTCATTGGTGAATCTATCAAGTTTTAAAATACCAGAAGATGTTGCAATATATATATTATCAAGATCACCTGAAATATCAAGAACATTTAAAAAATAAGAAAGGTTTTCATAATCAGGAGACATTATATTCTGATTACAAAAAGAAGAATTGAAAAATAAGAAAATGGTTGAAATAAAAGTCAATTTATAAAAAAATCTCATTTTGCACCTCACCAATATTTTGTGCGATCTCGCTTATAAGAGGGTTTTTAGATTTTGATATTTCCGCTGATCTAAAATGTGTATAAACACCTAAAAGAGATGATGTTAAAAGATCATATCCAAATGAAACATAAGCGCCAATTATTCCTGCAAGAAGATCGCCTGAACCTGCTGTTGCAAGTTTTAAATTTGAATTGGGAAGGATAAAAGTGTTCTCTCCATCAGTTATAACAGTTGGTGGTGATTTCAATACCGTTACAGTTGAATAGTTTTTTGAAAATTCTTCTGCAAATTTAATTTTTTCTTTGATGTTTGAAAACCTTTTTTTTGTTAGCCTGAAAAACTCTTCTGGATGTGGAGTTATGATTTTATTTTTTAAAAATCTTTTTTTGTTTTTCTCATCAAGTTGTGCAATTATGTTTATACCATCAGCATCGATTATGACTTTTTTTTGATCCAATTTTTTTATCATCTCAATAAAAGTTTCTTTTGATTTCTGATCGTTTCCAAATCCACAACCGATAACTATGTTTTCACTCTTTAAAATTCCATCCTCAAATTTATCAATATAGACTGCCTCTTTTAAAAATTTGATTTTTTCGTTTCCAAGTTGTTTGACATAAACTATCCCCGCACCAGTTTTCATTGCTCCAAGCGCAGCTATCTGTATAGAACCTTCCATTCCCTTATTTCCACCAATAAGAAACAGATTACCTTTCTGTCTTTTATGAAAATAGTTTTCCTTTTTTATCCTGAAATGTTTTATAAATCCAACAATTATATCTTTTTCTATTATCGTTTGAAAATCATAATCGAAAATTATCTGGTATGGAATCGATATGTCAGCGACAAATATATCACCTGTAAATTTTTTAGAATCAACCCACAACATTCCTGTTTTTACAAAACCAAAAGTGATCGTTGCAGAAGCCCGTATCGTATCTACATCGTACATTCCAGTATTTGAATCAAGCCCAGAAGGTATGTCGAGTGAAAATATTTTTTTATTTGATCCGTTGATTTTTTTTACATATTTTCTGAAGAAAGGTGTGAATTCTCCATGAAAACCTGTTCCAAATAAAGCATCTACAATTAGATCAGATGATTTCAAAATGTTAGAAAATTTATTTTCAGAAGGGTTAAAAATGATGTTACGACTTAATTTCATTAAAATTTTAAGATTCGTTTGACTTTCGTTGGATAATTTTTCAGTGTCTCCTAAAACTATTGTTGAAACATCATAGTTTTTATTTAAAAGGTGTCTCGCAAGCGCAAAACCATCACCGCCATTGTTCCCGGTTGAACAAACTATCACAGGTCTTTCAAATTTAAAATTCGAAATTAAAGTATTACAGGAAGCGATAGCTGCATTTTCCATTAAGATTTCTGGTTTTATGAAAAATTTTTCAAGACAAACCTTATCTATTTTCTTTGAAGTTTCTCCATAGATTGAAAACATAAAAAAATATTATAGATAAAAATAGTTAAAGTCAATATAAACAGAATAGGTTTTAATCCTTCTTTATTTTTTTTGTATATCTGATATAATCATAAATTATGAAAAAATCATTTTTACTTTTTTTTACAGTATTATTGATGATGTTTTTTTCATGTGCAAATTTTAATGCATATTTCAATATATTTTATAACGCTGAAAAATATTATAAACTTGGTATTAAACCACTTGAAGATGATAAACCTGTTGATAGAACATACCTTGATAAATCGATAGAAAAATCTTCTAAGATATTACAACTCCACCAGAATTCAAAATATGTAGACGATGCCTTAATTCTTATAGGTAAATCATATATGTATAAAGGTGATTATTCAAAAGCGATAAAAAAATTTACGGAACTAATAGATTATTTCCCAGATTCAAAATATTTTGAAGAAGCATTGTTCTACCTTGGCAAAACATATCTGATGCAACAGGATACGAACATCTCTTTAACAATATTCAGCCAGGTCATTTCAAAGAATGGGAAATTCCAAAATGAAGTGTTAAAAGAGATAGTGAACATTTATATAGAAAGAAAAGATTTTAACAGTGCTGATAGTTTGATAGAAAATATTTCATATAAAACAAAAAATAATCCTGTAAACATTTTTTTAAAGGGAAAGATTAAATATCTAAAAAAAGAGTACGATACAGCGTTAAAAAATCTTCTAAAAATAAATGTAAAATCTTTACCAAAAGATTTTATTTTCGATTATTATAGATACCTTATAGGTTGTTATGTTGAACTTGAAGATTTTAAAAATGCAGAAAAATATACCAACCGTGCGATAGATATATTTCAAAACCATGATAAAAGGAATGTTTTCTATTACCTAAAAGTTCAAATACTCGAAAGAAAGAAAGAATATGAAAAATCAATAAAACTGATAGATGATATTTTATCTAAAAGAGATAGATACCTTATGGATTCACTTTTGTTTAAAAAAGGTTATATTTATGAAAAATATTTTAACGATATAAAAAATGCAGAAAAATCTTACAGGATGTTAACCGAGATCCAACAGAACTCCCCTCTCTTTTATCAGGCAGAAGCGAAATCAAAATCTTTACAACTTTTACTCTCTTTACAGGATGAAAACTTAGAGTTGAGTGATGAGGAAAAGGTAAAAAACAGATTTCTTCTTTCTGAAATCGAATATTTTTTCCTTGAAAAAACTGAAGATGCTATAAAAGGATATAAAAATATAGTTGATTCTTTCCCTCTTTCCTACTATTCTCCAAAGAGTTTATTTGCATTGTCCTATATTTATTTAAAAGATTATAACGATACTTTGAAATCAATAGAGTTTCTAGAAAAAATAGTTAACGATTATCCTTCAACTGAATTTTACCTTAGTGCCTTAAAAAGAATAAAGGAACTTAAAAATGATTGAAAAAGTTTTAAACAAAATTTTTTTAACAGAGAATGTGTTTGTTTTGGAAATATCTAAAAGTTTTAAACAGAATATTTTCCCAGGCCAATTTGGTTCTATAAAAACTGATCTTAAGGATAAAATTTTAAGAAGGCCATTTACGATAGTAAATGATGGTAAAAGTTCTTTAACTTTTCTTATCAAAATTGTTGGAAGTTCAACTGAAAATATCAGCCAACTCAAAAAAGGAGAATATGTTGATATCCTCTATCCACTTGGAAAAGGTTTTGATAGAGATATTGATTACATGAAAACTCTTTTTGTTGGAGGAGGAATAGGTCTTGCGGCACTCATCCCCTTTTTAAAAGGGAAAAAGTATTACAAACTTATTTTTGGAGACAGAGAAGGTGAATACAAAAATGTTTTAAAATATTTTTCTCTAAAAGGTTTATACTGCTCGGAAAAAAAGAGTAAGGTAAAAGGTTATCCAACAGATTTTTTAGATCATTATGATTTTGATATGATTATTGGTTGTGGTCCAAAAGAAATGTTAAAATCAATAAAAGAATATTGTATTAAAAACGAAAAAAGATTTTATGCCATCTATGAGGAAGTTATGGGATGTGGGGTTGGCCTTTGCAATGGTTGTGCTGTTAAGATGGAAGATGGTGATTTTGTAAAACTTTGTACAGAAGGTCCAATTCTTGATGGAAACAGGATATTTTATGGTTGATTTAAGTGTTAAAATTGGAAAAACAGTTTTAAAAACTCCAGTGATAGGTGCGAGTGGTTGCTCTGGATGGGGAGTTGAACTTTCAAAATATAATGATTTTAAAAAAATTGGTGGGTTTATTACAAAATCGATAACATTGAAAAAAAAGATAGGAAATGAAACTCCAAGGATCAAAGAGGTCTATGGTGGAATTTTGAATTCTATTGGACTTGAAAATAATGGAGTTGATTATTTTATAGAAAAGATTCTTCCCCAGATCAAAAATTTTAAATGTGTAAAATTTTTAAACCTTGCGCCTTTTTCAAGAGATGATCTTGTGAATATGATAGAATCACTTGATAAACATGAAGGTTTTGACGGATATGAGGTAAATATTTCCTGTCCAAACATTACTAACAAGAAGATAAATTTTAATTCCAATTTTGATGATTCTAAAAAACTTTTGAAAAATATTCGAGGTTTAACTGAAAAAACATTACTTTTAAAATTATCTCCTTCTTATAGCGAATCATTTGAAATTGCAAAATTTGCAGAAAGTGAAGGGTTCGATGGGATAAGTTTTACAAATACATATATTGGCACATCTGTAGATATAGAAAAAAGAGAGTTTGTTTTTAAAAATATTCAGGCAGGTTTTTCAGGACCAGCTATTAAACCGTTATCTCTTTTCAATGTTTACAAAATGGTTAAATCTGTTAAAATTCCTGTTATAGGAATAGGTGGAATTACAACTTTGGATGATTTGCTTGAATTTTTGATCGTTGGGGCGACCGCTGTTCAGGTAGGAAGTGGAGTTTTAGTAAAACCTGATATTCTTGAAAAACTTTCGATTGATCTTGAAAAGTATCTGAAAACAAAACGTATTAAAAGTGTTAAAGAGATTATAGGTAGTATCAAGGAGAGATTATGAATCCTAAAGATCGACTTATAATAGCACTCGATTTTGATTCTTTAAAAAAAGCGGAAAAACTTGTAGATCTTCTTGAAGATGATGTAACAACATATAAAGTTGGTCTTCAACTTTTTACAAAAGAGGGTTATAGATCTTTGAATATGTTGAAAAAAAGAAACAAAAAAATATTTTTAGACCTTAAATTCCACGATATCCCAAACACTGTTGTAGGTGCTGTCTCTTCTGTTTTAGAACATGGAGTTGATATGTTGACTATTCATGCGATGGGTGGTTTTGATATGATGGAGAGTGTTGCAAAATTGATATGGCAGAGAAGAGAGAAAAAAAATCATACACCAAAAATTTTTGCTGTTACACTTTTAACATCTCTTGACAGTGCTTTTTTACAGGATATTATAGGAGCAACAAAAAGAAGTGTTGAGGAAGAAGTTTTGATACTCGCTCAGGCAGCGAGATCTGCTGGAATAGATGGAGTTGTTGCTTCTCCTCTTGAAGTTAAAATGTTAAGAAAAAAATGTGGAAATGAACTTTTGATTTTGACTCCTGGTATTAGACCAAAGGGTTCTGAAAAAAATGACCAACAGAGGAGTGCTACACCTTATGATGCGATAAAAGATGGTGCTGATTATATAGTTGTCGGAAGACCGGTTACAGCATCTGATAATCCTAAAAAGGTTGTAAAAAATATTATACGGGAGATAAAAGATGGACTTAAAAACACTTGAGAAGGAAAAGGTTGTTTTAAAAGGTCATTTTCTTTTAACAAGCGGGCTTCATTCAGACACATATTTTGAAAAGTTCAGAATTCTTGAAAATCCCAAGTTGTTATCTGAACTTGTTTCAACTGTTGTAAAAAAATTAAAAGGTAAAGATTTTGATTATGTTTTAGGCCCTGTTGTTGGAGGTATCGTTGTTTCGTATGAGTTTGCAAGACAGTTGAAATGTAAAGCAGCATATCTTGAAAAAAGGGATGACAAACTTGGACTCTTTAGAGATACTCCAATAACTCCAAACGATCGAATCCTTCTCGTTGATGATGTTTTAACAACCGGAAAATCGATCAATCAAATGATAGATGCTGTTAAAGGTTTTAAAGGCAACATTCTTTCGATAGCGGTTCTTATCGATAGAAGTGATAATATCACTTTTGAATATCCATTGTTTTATGGAATGAAGGTTGAGGCGAAAACCTATGTTCCAGAAAATTGTCCTTTATGTGAAAAGAAAGAAATTTTAATAAGACCAGGTGGAAAAAGATAAGGAGGATATATGTCAGGACATAATAAGTGGAGTACGATAAGAAGGAAAAAAGCAGTAGAGGATAACAAAAGAGGTCAAATCTTTACAAAACTTATAAAAGAAATAACACTTGCTGCAAGAGAGGGTGGTGGAGATCCTGAACTGAACGCAAGATTGAGGGCTGCAATTGCTGCTGCTAAAAAAGCGAATATGCCTGCTGATAATATTGATAGAGCGATAAAAAAAGGGACAGGAGAATTACCTGGAACAACATATGAAGAGGTTGTATACGGAGGTTATGGTCCAGGTGGAGCAGCTATACTAATAGATGTTGTAACAGACAACAAGAATAGAACAACTGGAGAACTCAGACACATATTTACAAGATTTGGAAAAGAGTTGGGAGATGTTAGTTCAGTGTCATGGATGTTTGAAAAGAAGGGACTCATTGAAATCGACGGAAACAAATATAAATTCGATGATATAATGGAAATCGCTATAGATGCTGGAGGAGAGGATGTGGTAACAACGGGTGATGTTATTCAGGTCTATACTGCCCCTGAGGATCTTTACAAAGTTAAAAAAGTTTTTGATGATAAAAAAATTGAAACTACAAATGTGACACTCACGAAAAAAGCACAATCAACTGTCCAACTCAACGAAAATGATGCATCAGTTATGCTAAAACTTATAGATGCACTTGAGGATCATGATGATGTTCAAAATGTATATTCAAACTTCGATATATCAGATGAACTTATGGAGAAGTTGAGCAAGTGAAAGTTATTGGATTTGATCCAAGTTTAAAACAGACAGGTTATGCGATAGTAAACGATACTTTTAAAATCATAACAGCAGGAATTATTAAAACAGATTCTGAAGAAAAATTGGAAAACAGGTTGTATGAAATATTTTTTGAGTCCGACTCTATTCTCCAAAAGTTTCAACCTGATTTTGCTGTTTTTGAAGAATCTTTTTACCATAAGAATGTAAAAACAACTTCAATACTCTCTATGGTTCGTTCTGCCTTGATAGTATCGTGTGTAAAAAATGGGATAAAGATTAGATTCTTTTCTCCAAATCTCATAAAAAAGTCTATTACCGGTAAGGGACATTCAACAAAAGAACAGGTTCAATTTATGGTAAAGTATATTTTCAAAATAGAAAAAGATTTACCTTACGATGTTTCAGATGCACTTGCTGTCACTTATACTTTTTTGAATAGAAAGGATTATGAACTGGTACATTAAAGGAATTTTAACTGAAAAAATACTTCCGTTCATCGTCGTTGAAAATAATGGGGTAGGATACAAATTAAGGGTATCTTTTACAACATTTTCATCTCTCCCTGATATTGGTAAAGAGGTTAAAATTTTTACATATCTTTCGTTGAAAAATGAAGAGTTTGAAATTTTTGGTTTTTCCTCTTCTAAAGAAAGGGATATGTTTTTAAAATTGATTGAAATTCCAAAAATCGGTCCAAAAACAGCAATATCAATATTCAATACTCTTTCTGTTGAAGAGTTTGAAAATGCTGTTAATAACTCTGATCCTAAAATTCTTGCAAGAGCAAAAAATGTGAGTAAGAAACTCGCAGAATCAATAATTCTTGAACTTTCAGGAAAAATTTCTTTTGATAAAAAAGGTATAGCAAAAGATGCTTACGATGCACTAAAATCACTTGGGTTTTCTGATAAAGATATATCTCCCGTTTTAAATGATGTTTTAAAAAATGTTGGTGATTCGGAGAATGTTGAGGAAATAATTAAAGAAGTTCTAAAGAGGTTAGGATGAATAAAGAGATAATCTCTTCTGATAGGTTGAATGAAGATAACGAGATTGAGGAAAGTTTAAGGCCAAAAATCCTTGATTCATTTATTGGACAGGAGAAATTAAAGGAAAATCTTAAAATTTCTATAGAGTCAGCAAAAATAAGAAACGATGTTTTGGATCATATACTCTTTTTTGGACCTCCTGGACTTGGAAAGACAACTTTGTCCTATATTATAGCAAACGAACTTGGTGTAAAGATATATTCAACAAGTGGTCCAATACTTGAAAGACCAGGAGATCTTGCGGGAATTCTAACAAAACTTGAGAAGGGAGATGTTCTATTCATAGATGAGATACACCGTGTGAATAGAGTAGTGGAAGAGTATCTTTATCCTGCGATGGAAGATTTTGTCCTTGATATAATGCTTGATTCTGGACCTTCGGCAAGGAGCATAAAGATAAAGATAAAACCCTTTACTCTTATAGGTGCAACGACAAGGAGTGGACTTTTAACTTCACCGTTAAGATCAAGATTTGGAATGAGCCATAGGCTTGATTTTTATACTGATGATGACTTGAAGAATATATTGAAAAGATCAGCAAAGATATTGGGAATAAATTCAAACGATGAGGGGCTATCAGAGATAGCGAAAAGATCAAGAGGAACTCCAAGAATAGCTAATAGACTTTTAAAAAGAGTAAGAGATTTTGCTATCGTCAAAAGTAAAGGTATTATTGATAAAGAAACTGTTATAAGTGCTATGAAAATGTTTGATGTTGATGAACTCGGTTTGGATGAACTGAGTGTTACAATATTAAAAACGATAATTGAAAAATACAGTGGAGGTCCTGTAGGTATATCAACTCTTGCAATATCTGTTGGAGAAACTGCTGAAACTCTTGAAGAGGTCTACGAACCATTTTTGATTATGAAAGGATTGTTGAAGAGGACACAAAGGGGAAGAGTTGCAACAAAATTGGCTTTTGAACATCTTGGATTCAAGTATGAAGGAGGACTCTTTGATATATAGAATCCTTTTCTTGTTATCCTTTTTCTTTTTGATAACAGGAATTATATTTTTTATTTTTGAAAAAATAAATTTTAAAAATCCTTTAGATTTTAAAATAGAAAAGGAAAACTTTAAATTTTATTTTCCACTTGGAACATCGATATTGGTGTCTATAATCTTAACAATAATTTTAAACATTGTTCTAAAAATCTTCAAAAGATGAGTTTTAATATCTCTGATTATGACTTTCAGTTGCCAAAAGAACTTATCGCTTTTCATCCTCCTGAAAAGGGAAAAAGTAGATTACTTGTTGTTGATAGGAATAGAAAAAATTTTTTTGAAAAAAATTTTTCAGATATAACCAATATAATCCCACCGAATTCAATTCTTGTAAGAAACATAACAAAGGTTGCAAAAGCAAGAATTTTTGGAAAAAAAGAAACAGGTGGTAAAGTTGAAATCCTTATAACAGAACCATTCTCTCAGGGAAAAATTTTCAAAGCAATTATAAAAACAAGAAAAAAATTGAAAGAAAAAGAAAAGATTTTTTTAGATGATAACCTCTTTATTGAGATAGAATCAAAGGAAAATGAAGAGTATAAGATTAAAATACCGTTTGAAGATAAAGATCTGTTTTTTGAAAAATATGGACATGTTCCATTACCACCATATATTAAAAGGAAAGATGAAAAGGATGATATTTTTAATTATCAAACATGTTATGCTAAAACACTCGGTTCATCTGCTGCTCCAACTGCAGGTTTACATTTTACAGACGAAATTTTGAACTCGTTGAAAAACAAAGGTATTGAAATAGTTGATATTCTTTTACATATAGGTTTGGGGACTTTTCAACCGGTTAAAGTTGAAGATATAAGAAAACATAAAATGCATAGTGAATATATTGAAATAAACGAAGAAGTTGTGAACATACTGAATGATTCGAAGAAAAAGAAAAGAAAAATCGTTGCTGTTGGAACCACAAGTTTAAGAACTCTTGAAACGAGTTTTGATGGAGAAAAATTCTTACCTAAAAAAGGTTTTACAGATATTTTTATATACCCTCCCTACGAAATAAAATCTACAGATATACTCATAACAAATTTCCATCTTCCAAAATCTACTCTGTTTATGCTTGTTTCAGCTTTTGCTGGTAGAGATCTTATTCTTGAATCGTATAAGTTTGCTATAGAAAAAAAATTTAGATTTTTCTCTTATGGTGATGCTATGGTGATATTATGAGTGAGTTGTTTGAAATAAAAAAAAGAAATGGTAAAAAACGGTTGGGACTTTTAAAAACTTCACATGGAGTTGTTGAGACCCCCAATTTGATGTTTGTTGCCACTCAGGCGAGTGTGAAGGCGATGTCGGCAAAAGATCTTATCGATTGGGGAGTTCAATTTTTGATCACAAATACATACCATCTTTATCTCAGACCAGGTCTCGAAATAATAAAAGAAGCGGGTGGGATACATAAGTTTATGGGATGGGAAAGAACATTGTTTTCAGATTCTGGAGGATTTCAAATATTTTCACTTTCAAAGTTGAGAAAATTTAAGGATAATGGAGTTGTCTTTCAATCACATATTGACGGTTCATACCATGAGTTTACACCTGAAAACAATGTTGATATGCAAAGGGTTCTTGGAACCGACATTATGATGGTTCTCGATGAATGTATGGAATTCCCTGTAACTTATGAATATGCAAAACATTCAGTTAAAAGAACACTCGATTGGGCAAAAAGAGCAAGAGAACAATTTTTTAAAACAACTCCTCTTTATGGGTATAAACAATATCAATTTGGAATAATACAGGGGTCTATTTTTGAAAACCTTAGAAACTATTGTTCAGAAAAACTTCAGGAAATTGGTTTTGATGGTTACGCTATGGGTGGTGTTGCTATAGGTGAATCAAAAGAATATATAAGAAAAGTTATCGATATGGGTCAATCAATAATGCCAGAAGATAAACCAAGATATCTTATGGGTGTAGGAGAAGAGGATGATATTGTTTATGCAGTTGAAAATGGATTTGATATTTTTGATTGTGTTGTTCCAACAAGAAATGCAAGAAATGGTGCTCTCTTTACTGAAAAGGGAAAAATTTTAATAAAAAATGCAAAATATAAACATGATTTTTCACCTGTTGAGAGTGGATGCAATTGCCATCTTTGTAAAAACTATTCAAGAGCTTATCTACATCATCTTTTTAAGGCAGAAGAAATGCTTGCAGGTATTTTAGCAACAGAACACAATATAAACTATTACATCAGGTTGATGAAAAGAATAAGAGAATCTATTTAGAATTTTACCAGTAGTTTTAAAAATTTAACCATGCTTGAAAATAATTCTATCACTTCATGGTCTTTTCTAATATTTGAATATACATATTTCCCAATCGCAGTTAACCCAATTGAATAAAGACCAAAAGCTATTTGTCCTATCGAAATAACACCAATAGCGAATTGTCCAACAGATAATAATCCAAATGAAAATTGACCAATTGAGATTGGTGCTGTGATAAATTGTCCTAAACCGAAAAGGTATGCATAGCCGAATTGTGCAACAACTATATAACCAGAAGCATATTGACCTAAAGCAAAAAATCCTCTTGCTTTTCTTATCTTTTTGTTTTCATCTATACCAAAAGAGATGTGGTATAAAGGTAATCCGAATATTATTTTTTCGCTTTTTTTGTCGATGCCAAAACTTTGAATTTCTTTTTGTGATTTTCTATATGAATTCACAGAGTGATTATACTCTAAAATAAACAAACTTCAATAATAAAAATTTTTTTTCATTGAAAAAAATATAGTTAATCGTAAAATAAAATTAGGAGGTATTATGAAAAAATTTTTTCTGTTCTCGCTTATAATTTATATATCTTTTTCTTTGTTTCCATTGTCGAAATTTGATGCAAATTCTTCAAAATTTCTTGTTGACAGTTTAAATATGAGATCTCTTGGTAAGTTGTATTACCATAAACACTCAACTGATATTTTTGTAAAAGATAGTTTTGCTTTTGCACTTTTTACAAACTCTTTTGTTTCTTTTGATATAAGAGATAGGAATAAATTTGTTGTTTTAAATGAAATTCTTATTGAATCACCACAATGCATAACCATTTCAGGGAATTATGCCCTTGTTTCAACAATGGAAGCAAAGGTTTTTATATATGATATTTCTGATCCTTATGATATGAAACTCGTTTCAGTATTCTATCCGACTTCTCCAGTTATTGATATGGTGGTTTCAGGTAATTATCTTTATCTTGCGAACAGTTTAGTTGGATTAACGATTATGGATGTATCTGATCCATTTAATCCAACAAAAGTTAGCGAATACTCAATACCTTACAATTTTCTTATGGGAATTTTTGTTGAAGGAAATTATGCATATTTAGCTGGTTGGCTTTCAGGAATGTTTATTTTCGATATAACAGATCCTTCAAACCCTGCTTTGGTTGGCTCAATTACAAAAGGTGATGGGTTGTATGATGTAGTTGTAAAGGGTGATTATGCTTTTCTTGCAAATGGTGGTGAAGGTTTATCTGTTATAGATATTTCGGATAAAACAAACCCTGTTCTTTATGATACTTTAGAAACTGATGGATTTTTTACAGATCTTGTTTTAAAAGGTGATACACTTTTCGCTTGCGCAGATTTGAAGGGCCTTAGGATAATTGATATATCTGACCCATCAGATTTTAAAGAAATAGGATTTTCATTACCCTCAAATAATAATATTTCTTTTTACAGATCATTTGTAATTAACACTTTTGCTTTCATATCAACATACAATGGTGGCATCAGAGTCATAAATATTTCTGATGTAAACGATCCCATTGAAACTTACTCATATTTTACCTTTGATGAAGTGAATGAAGTTAAAGTCAGAGGGAATATTGGGTTTTTATCGAGAAGAAATGATGGTTTGAAGGTTTATGATATTTCGGATCCATCGAATATGAAATATATTTCAGAGTTTATTCTACCTTCAAATATTATTGAAATGAATCTCGCTGATACCTTACTTTTTTTGTCAGCTGGCTATTCGGGTGTTTATATTTTAAATATTGCTGATTCATCAAATCCTGTTCAGATTGCATACATACCCCCTGTATCAAATTCTAATGGAATTTATTTAGAGAATAACTATCTTTATGTTGCAGATTATGATTCCGGTGTTTTTATATATGATCTTTCAGATTTAAACAATATTTCAAAGGTTGGAGAATATAAATTTTCTTTCCCAATATATGATATTTTTGTAAAAGATAATTTTGCTTATGTTGCGGCATACAATGAAGGACTCATCATACTTGATATATCAAACATTTCTTCACCATTTGTTACTGGAAGTTTCAACACATCGGGTTATGCTTACGATGTTTTAACTGATGGTTTCTATGCATACATTGCTGATGGAACTGAAGGTTTAAGAATTATTGATATTTCAAATCCATCTTTCCCAATAGAAACAAATTACTATCCTACAACAGGTGATTTTTTTGAGTTGGTAAAATCTGGAAACAATTTGTATGCTTGCGATTATTACAACGGTATAAGAATTCTTGATGTATCTGATGTAACGAATATAAAAGAGATTGCCTACTCAAGACCTATTGGTAACTCTATGGGTTTAGATGTCAAATCTGATAAAGTTTATCTCGCATGTCAAGAGTTTTACATTTTACAATCAACTTTCTCAGGTCCAATCGAAAAAAGAATTAATAAAAACTCAAAAGTAGAATTTTTAAAAGGAGAAATGATAATAAATATCTCAAAAAGTGATAATGGATTTTTTATCTATGATATTTCAGGAAAAATTGTAAAAAGAATGAAGAGATTAAAAATAGGATCTAACACAATAAATTTGAAAGGTTTAAAAGCTGGAACTTATTTTATAATATTAAAGGACGGTGATGAAAGTCATACCTGTAAATTTTTTATATTAAAATAAAAATATGATGATTTATTATTTTTTCACTTTTATTTTTATATCTTTACCGTTGAATTTATTTTCGTTCAATGACATTGTTTATACAGATAAAATAAGTCATTTTGAATCAAATTATGGAAAAATTGAGGTTGTTTCAACAATCCCAGAGAGTAATGTTTTTGTTGATGAAAGAATAAAGGAGATAGTTTTTACTTTTTCAAAGGATATTCTTCCTTTACAGGATGTTGAAAGTTTGAATGTAAAATATAAATGTGATCCACCTTTAAAAGGTGTTTTTAAAAGTAAAGGAAAAAATAGTATAGTTTTTTATACTGATTCTTTCATACCATCACAATCTTATAGATTTATTCTGGAGAAAGGTGTTTTATCTTTGGATTCTTCTGTTCTTTCAGAAGATTTTAATTTAACAATCAGACCTGTGAGTTTGAATATCGTAAAAACCTCATACTACAAGATCCATTCAGATTCTTTCTTTTATATAATTTTTAACTATAAGATTCCTTTTGAGATTTTGAGTAAAAGTATTATATTGAAATGTGGGGATAAAGCGGTTGAAAAGATTATTGAAGAATCAAAAAGAACAGGTAAAGAAACATATTACAATTATGAATATTTTTATAGTAAAAATGATACATCCTCTTTTTATTGTGTTAGGGTAAAAGAAAAGGGAGGTTTTAAAAAGGCAAAAGATTATTCTTTGGAAATCTTCAATGAAGAATTCATGAGAGAAAAGATTGTTTTGAGATTTTCAATATATGATGATTTCAAATTTGTTCATAAATCTGATTCCTGTTTACCGATTTTCAATCAAAAAACCTCTTTTTATATAGAGTTTTCTACACCGGTAAAGGTTGATGAAATCATTAAAAATGTAAAATTCGTCTCAGATGGCAAAGAAGAAAATATTTTGGATTATTTTTACCATGATGAGTCGACGATATTTTATCTGACCAAGGAACTAAAACCTGACGGAGAGTATTTTCTAAAGATCAATGGTAATTTGAAAGACATTTTCAATCAAAAAATAAAAAATCCTGGTAAATATAAAATATTTGTAAAAGATTATCAACCTTTTGTTCTTTTCAACCAAAGTTATTTAAGAAAAAGTAACAATTTGATGTTGAATTTTTCATTGATGAATCTTAACAATATTAAAGTATATGTAAAAGAAAGAACCAAACGAGAATTCATCCAAGATTTTATAAATTTAAATTATGCTAATGATTACAAAAGCTGGAAAAATAAAAAATTTGAATTTGATGTAAATAAAAATTTTCTATATACGGATAGTATAGATCTTTTAAAAGAATTTTCGTTGAAAGAGAACATTGGTTTTGGTTATCTTGAATACTATTTGGATAATAACGATTATGGATTTGAGTTTATTTATCAAAAAACGCCATTAAAAGTTAGTGGGGTTTTATCAAACAAAAATGGTTTTCTTGTTGTTTCAGATTATGAATCGAACCAAACATTTAAAGGTAATGTAAAACTGAAAATATTTGATCAAAATGGTAAAGAAAGATTCAGTAAGAATCTAAAAGATGGAATCTTTCAGTTAAAAAATAATGAGATAAAATTTTTTCAAAAAAATAATTCTGAAACAGCAAGGTTTATCTATGTGGAAAATGGAAGCAAAAATTTAATTTTTCCATTATATTTTGAAAAAAGTGAGAATTTTTACAAAGGTTATCTGTTTACTGATAGAAATCTTTACACTTTAAACGATAGTGTTCTGATAACTGGAATAATAAGAGAATCTAAAGGGAATAGAATTTTTTTACCCAAAATAAAGAATATTGAATATTTCATTTTAAATCCAGAATATAAGCAGATAAAAGAAGGATCCATAAAACTTGATAAAAACGGATCTTTTCTATTGAATTTTAGCATAGAGGATACTTTTAAGACCGGCTACTATTATGTTAATTTTTATTCTAAAGAGATTTTTGTGGGTCAAACATCTTTTATGGTTCAGGAGTTTAAAGAGCCCAAGTTTGAAGTTATTGTAAATTCAAAAAATAAATTTTTATATGATGACGATGTAGAAGTTTCTATCGAGGCAAAATATCTTTCAGGTTTTCAAATGGCAAACGATTCTTTATTCTGTTATCTTCAGATAACAGAAGTTCCATTCTTTTCACAAAAATTTTACGATTTTAATTTTTATATTTATTCTGAAATTGATAAAGAACAAAAAAATATTTTCGAAAAAAGATATGTTCTTGATCGTGATGGTAAATTTTTGTTCAAAGAAAAGATTCCAATAGAAAAGAGAAAAAATCCTGTTTCTATAAATTTTATTGCAACTGTGAAAGATTTGAATAAGGAAATGGTTTCAAAAAATATATCGTTTACAAAAAATATAAAAGATAGGTATGCTGGACTTAAAATATCTCATATATCTGAAAATGATGATTCTTGTCTTATAGAGGTTGTGGTAGTTGATGAATATGATTTGCCTGTTAAAGGAGAAAAAATTATTTTGAATATTTTTAAACCTTTTACATACAACGATTCGTTACATGATACAATAAAAAGTTTTCAATTTTTTACAGATCAGAAGGTTGATTCTTTCTGGATAAAACTTCCAAAAAATTCATATTATAAAGTGGAATTACTTTATGACGGTGACAGAATAGTAGATAGGTTTTATAAGGGATTTTTTTATTATGATGACGATGATAGTGGAATTCATGTTTTAAAAAATAAAGATAAATATAATGTTGGAGATACAGTGATTTTGAAAATCACTTCAAATGATAAGGATGTTGAACATTACTACTATATAAATAAAGATTCTATCTTTAAGTTTGACAATCTTTCTTTTAAAGATAATGATACTCTGCTTTTGAAAATACCTGTTGAAGAAAATTTTTATGGAGGATTTTACTTTTCAATTTTTAATTTAAAATCTGATTCTTTGTACAACAATCCAAAGATAACAACACATTTTATAGATGTTTCAAGTGAATCGAAAAGATTGAAGTTTGAAATGTTAACAGATAGAGAAAAATATTCGCCTGGTGATTCTGTTACAGTTGAACTCAAGACGGATGAAAAAAAGAAGTGTAATGCTGTTCTTTTTGTTGTTGATGAATCTGTTCTCATGTTAACTGGTTATAATTATAATGATCCTTTAAATATTTTTTATTCATATTATTCAAACGATGTGAGTTTCGTTAACTCTGACAATTTTTATCCTCCATCGATTTTTCGATATTATGGTTCTAAGATGATGGACGGGTATCATTCAGAGGAGTTGAGTTCTGTATCTTACAAAGATAAAAAGTACACGGAAAATTTAGATGTATCATCCGATATAAAAACAGAAGAATATTTTGAAAAAGAAATGGATATAAAATTTAGAAAAGATTTTAAATCACTTGTTTTTTACAAAAAGGATATTGAGTTTTCGAATAGAAAAGATCTGAAAATAAAGTTTAAGTTACCTGATAATATGGGAAAATTCAGAATCGTGTGTATTACTTTTGATGAAGAAAAATTTAATATAAAAGAAAAAAGTATAAGAGTTGATAAAGAAATTATTGTTAGTCCTTCTTTCCCATTATTCTTGAGACCTTTTGATGAAGTGGATTTTTCGTTTGTTGTACTTGATAATTCTAACAAAAAGGGGGATGTTAAAGCAACGATTTTTTCAAAAGAGATAGAATTTTTAGAGAAGACCAAAAAATTTAACGGTTCAGACCAAAAGATTTTAGTGGATTTTAAAGGAAATGTGCTTTTCGAAGATAGTGCCAAAATATATATAAAGGTTGAGAAAGATTCGATAACTGATGGAATGGTTTTAAATCTGCCAATAATAAACCATAATCTTTATGAGTATTCTTCGTTATTTTCTTCTTCTGATAGTTCTGAAGTGATAGAGTATTTCAATGTTTCAAAAGGTGTTAACAAAAGTAAAAGTTCTATAAAAATAAATCTAAATTCTACTTTAATAGGTGGAATGATTCTTCCATTTGATTATCTTAAAGATTATCAGTACCTGTGTTTGGAACAAAAACTTTCAAGAATTTTTCCACTGATTGTAGGTGAGGATATTATAAACCTTTATAGTCTATCAGAATTGAAAGGAACGACTTTACGAAAATTCGTTGCTTCAATTTTAAAGGATATAGGAACTTTTCAATCTGAGAATGGCGGTTTCAAATATTTTGAAAGTGATGTTTATGAAAATGAGTATCTTTCAGTGTATACGATGTATGTTATCTATCATGCAATTGCTAAAGGGTATATGATTAGTGACAAAGTAAAAGAAAAAGGTTTAAACTATTTAGAGAGTTTGTTGGAAGAAAATCATAATAGTTTATGGGGATACAGTTTAAATGCAAAATATTCATTGGAAGCATTTTCTCTTTATGTTTTATCATTATATGGAAGATTGAACCATCGCGAGAAAATCAAGGAAATATTTACCAACAGAGACAAACTGTATCTTGCAGAAAAGGCGAGATTGGTTGAAACACTAAAAAATTATTCTTTAATAAATGAACAAAAGACTCTTCTATCTGAAATAAAATCAAACGCAAAATTTGAATCAGATTATCTTTTCTTTGAGGAAAAATTTTCAGATTGGTGGTTTTTTAACAACAATTTAAAGGCAACTGCAACATTTCTTACTTCAATTTTAAAAACAGAAGGTAATTATGAATATGCACAGTTTGTTGTTAACTATATTTTTAAAAACTTAAAAAATGGATTCTGGTTGAATACACATACAACATCTTTGGTTCTTGAGGCTCTGAACGAGTACTATAAAATATATGAAAAAGAACCAACAGATTTTAAAATATTTTTGAAGTTTAATGATAAAACATTTTATAAAAAGAGTTTTAAGGGAAAAAGAGATAATGGTTCAACTTATATTTTAGAGGGAAAGAATTTTAACGATAGTATCAATATATTAAAGTTTGAAAAAAAAGGAAAAGGCAGATTTTATTACACATTAAAATACAGATATACAAAAACAGAAATAGAAAAAAAACTGTTTAATGGTTTTACAATTGAAAGGGAATATTTAAATATTAACGATGAACCAGTAAAAAGTTTCAAAAAGGGAGAATTCTATAAGATCAAACTAAAAATTACAACAGATAAACCAAGAACTTTTGTTGTTCTTGAAGACAACATTCCTGCAGGTTTTGAAATAGTAAAGAGGGAGTTTCTAACAGAATTCTTGAACCTTGCAGGCTTTAATTTCAAAAATTCATGGTGGGGGGATTTTTATCATGAAGAGTTCTATAGGGATAAAGTTTTAACAAGTTCTATATACCTTTACGAAGGAGAACATGTTTTCACATATTTTGTCAAAGCAACAGTATCTGGAAGATTTGGTGTCCCACCTGCCTCAGTTTTTGAAATGTATGATCCTGAAATTTTTGGACATACCGATTCAAAAATAATAGAAATAGAATAGATAGAAATAGAATGAAAGGGAGGAATCTTGGAAACTGTTCCATCAAAAATTTTAAAATGGTATGATAAAAACAATTTTGAAAAGAATTTTGAAGGATCGATTCTGTTCCTTGATATTAAAGGTTTTACCTCTTTGACAGAAAACCTTATGAAATCTGGTAAAAGTGGTGCAGAAACACTTTCAAAAATTATAAACTTTTTTTACAACGACATAATTGATGAAATATACAAAAACGATGGATTTGTAACAACATTTGCAGGAGATGCTTTCACTGCAGTTTTTGATGGTAAGAAAAATTTTTGTTGTGCAGTTTCCGCTTACAATATAATAAAAAAAATAGAAAATAAAAATTTTGGCCTACCAAATGAAGAAATAAAACTTTCTGTTAAAATAAGTATAGTTTCAGGTCGTTTCAAAATTCTTTTCATAGGTGAAAAAAAGAAAATCTTTCTTTTGAAAGGGAGTCCGATAAAAAAGATTCATAAAATGCAGGATATATGTGAAGAGAATGAGATTTTGTGTGATAATAAAACTTATGAGAATTTAGTTGAAATTGCTAAATTTGAAAAAAAAGAGGAGTTTTATAAAATTTTACATGTATCGCCAAAAAGATGCAGTGTCAAAGAAAAAACAGACGATTATCAAAATGATGATACTTTTTTTGTTGATGAAGTTTATCGTTCTGATCTTAAAGGTGAATTTCGGAATGTTATCTCTATATTTATAAATTTTAAAAATTCTTCAAATGAAAAAAATGTTAGGTTTTATGTTGAAAATCTTTTAAAACTAAAAGAAAAATATGGTGGTTTTTTAAGTATGGTTGAGTATTCAGATAAAGGCCTTTTATGCTATATCATTTTTGGTGCACCAATAGCTTTTGAGAACGATATCAGCAAATCATCTGATTTTGTCAAAGAGTTGGTTTTCGTGTTAGGGAAAGATGTGAGGATAGGAATTACTTTTGGAAGCGTATATTTTGGAAAAATTGGAAGTGAAAAAAAATATGCTTATACATCAATATCATCGGTTGTTAACCTTGCTGCAAGGATTGCGATGAGGGCATTGTGGGGTGAAATTTGGTGTGATTCTGTTTATGCGAACAAGTTACAAAAGAATTTTGATCTTCAATCTAAAGGTTTTTTTAAATTTAAAGGTATTGTTGGAGAAAGACAAGTATTTAAACTTGGTGAAAAAATTGTTTTTGAAAAAAAATATATCAACAGATTTATTGGAAGAGAAGAAGAGTTAAAAAGATTAACTGAGATCTTTAAAGGGAAAGATAAAAATATGGGAATTCTTTTTGTTTTTGGACAGGCAGGTATCGGAAAAACAAGGTTTGTGGAAGAGTCACTAAAATCGCTTGATAACGATGTTGATATTTTTTGGGAACAAACTGATGAGATAATTAAAGATTTTCTTGAAGTGTTCAGGAAATTTTTGGCTAAAAATTTTAAAATTGATTTTTATAAAAATAACAAACAGAATGAAAAAAATTTTGAAACTGTTTTTTATGAACTTTTAAATAAAGTTGAAAACGAAAAAAATGTTCCAGTGGAAGAGTTTAAAAGAACAAAAAATTTTTTAAAAAGTTTTTTGGGTTTTGATACCGATCTTAATAAAAATTATGATGATAAAGTAATTCTGGATAATATAAAGATCGCAATAAAAGAGTTTGTAAAAATTAAATCCTCTTTAAAGCCTTTAATTTTAATTTTTGATGATTCCCAATGGTTGGATGAAGTATCTTTAAAATTCATTCCTGAACTTATGACAAATGTCTCAGATTATCCTTTTGGTTTAATAATTTTGTCAAGGGATGATGAGAGGATAAAAAATTTGTATTCCAATCTTAAAAATGCTAAATCTTTCCAACTACAAAGATTTGAAAGGGAAAATGTGAAACTGATGATGGAAACTATACTCAAAGGACCGATAAAGGATAAACTTTTAAATTTTCTTGAAACCAAATCTGAAGGAAATCCTTTTTTTCTTGAACAGATTCTTTTATTTTTGAATGAAAATGGTTATATAAAATATGATAATAATGGTTTTGATATTGAAAAAATTGATATAGATATTTTTTCAGGCATAAACTCAATAATAATCGCACGTCTCGATCGGTTAAGTAAAAAATTGAAGAGATTGGTCCAGCATGCATCCGTGTTGGGGAAAGAATTTGATATAGAAATTTTAAATAAAATGGCAGGTATGAAAGATATTGAGGTAGAACTTGTTGAGGGAACAGAACAAAATATCTGGTACCCTTCAGGTGAGATGAAATATATTTTTTCGCATTCACTTATCAAGGATGCTGCATACGAGATGCAACTAGAAGAAGATCTAATAGAATTACACAAACTTGCTGCTTTATCGATAGAGGAAAAATACAAGAATAATCCAGTTTATTTTGCTGATCTTGCCTTTCATTATGAAAAGAGTAAAAACTATGAAAAATATGAAGAATATTTAAAAAAGGCAGCTGAATTCGCAAAAAAAGAGTATAGGGAAGAGGATGCTTTAAGATTAAATCAAAAACTTTTTAATATACAAAAAGATAATTTCGAAAAATTAAAAACAGGTATTCTTATAGCTCATAGTTTGTTTTATCTTTCACAATACAAGCAAGAGGAAGATTTTTTAAATGAAATATTTAAAATCATCAAAGATAAAGAATCTGAAATATATGCAGAATATCTTAATGTTATGATAGAATTACAGATAAGGTTATCCGATTATGATAATGCTCTCGAAAATGCAAATCGTGCTTATGAAATATTTAAGAAGAATAATAACCTGAAGGAGGAGATTCGATCGATTAAAAATATAGGTAAGATATATTATGATATGAATCAGTATGAAAAATCCTTGGCTTATTTTAAAGAATCTTTAAAAAAAGCGAAAGAGGCAAAATTTGATCAGTTGGAACATGATATCTTGGGAAGTATGGCTTTATACTATTTTGAAACTGGTGAATATGATGAAGGGATAAAACTTTTAAACAAAAAAATTGAATACGATAGAAAAAACAATAAAAAAAGAGAGATGTGCTATGCTATGGGAAATCTTGGTTTGATGTTGTGGAGGAAAGGAGAACTTGATAAAGCACTTAAAATTTTTCAAGAAATTTTAAATGTTGCAAAAGAACAGGGTGATAGGTATTCTATGTCCGCTTCAATAAGTAATATAGGTATGATCTATTATTTCCAAAAAAAGTATGACGAAGCGTTAAAATGTTATCAGGAAGCGTTTACGATTAATGAGGAGATTGGAAACAAATATTTTATGGGGATAAACCTTGGAAATATCGGTAACATCTATTCCGCTTTAGAAGAGTTCGATACAGCACAGGAGTACTATTTAATAGCTGCTTCGATTTTTGAAGAGATAAAAAATTATTGGGCTTTACATCTTGCTCTCTATGAAATGTCAAAAATAAACTTTTACAAAGATGATCTTGATCAGATGAAAAATTTTGCTGAAAAAAGTTATAATATGGCTTTGAAACTGAATCTTGACGATGAGATTGCCGCTTCTGTTATTCTTCTTATTCAATATTTTTATGAGGTTGGCGATATGGAAAATCTAGAGATCAAATTGAAAGAATTAGAAAATTATTTAGAAAAACAAGAGGATAAAGAAAAGAAATTCGTATACGACCTTTATAATAATCTGTTTCTTTTAAGAAAAGGTGAAATGGATATTGAAAAAAGATTAAGAAAAATGGTTGACGAAAATGAAAATTTAGAAAACAAAGCAAGATTGTTCTATTTTTTGTTTAAAGAAACAAAAAATTTAGAATACAAAACACTTTTTCTTTCGTTTGCTAATAAAGTTATTGAATCAGCGGAATCTTTAGAATTCAAAATGATGAAAAGAAAAATCGAATATAATTGACTATAAAGGTAAAATATATATAATAGAGAAAAACAGGACAAAATTTATGAACAAGAATTTATATGCAGTTATACTTGCAGGTGGAAGAGGAGAAAGGTTTTGGCCAAGGTCAAAGAAAACAAAACCTAAACAACTTCTTCCAGTTATATCAAAAAAAACTATGCTTGAAGAGACGTTTTTGAGGTTGAACAACTTTATTGAAAAAGATAGAATATTTATCATAGGTACTGAAATTTTGAAAGAGTCAATAGATTCTTTTGAAATTTTTAATAAACAGAATTTACTTTATGAGCCATTTGGAAAGAACACAGCACTTGCTATAGGTTTTGGAGCTATGAAGTTAAGAAGTATTGACAAAAACTCTGTTATGCTCATTTGTCCTGCTGATCACAGTATTTTCCCTGATAAGGATTTTCAGAAAACCATAGAAATAGGATACGAGTTCGCTTTGAAAGGTAATCTTGTAACTTTTGGTATAACACCAACAAGACCTGATGAAGGTTATGGATACATTGAACTCGGTGAAGCGTTGCTCGATGATAAAGTTTACAAAATAAAATCTTTCAAAGAAAAACCGAATGTGAAAAGAGCTATCTCATACCTTAAAAAAGGCAATACTCTCTGGAACAGTGGAATATTTTTGTGGAAAACTGAAACACTTCTTGAAGGTATCCAAAAATATTTACCTGATATGTATAAAGAACTTATTGAATATGAAAAGCATATAGGAAAGGATGATGAGAAAGAGAGTATTTTAAAACTCTATCAGAATTCTCCTGCAACATCTATCGATTTTGGAGTTATGGAACAGGCAGAAAATATTGTTATAGTTAGAGCACAGTTTAACTGGGATGATGTTGGTGATTGGAATGCACTTGAAAGGATAAAAAACAAGGATAAAGATGGAAATATAATTGAAGGGGAGGTTGTTTCTTTAAATTCAAAAAATAGTATAATAATCTCTGATTCGGGACTTGTTACTGTTATAGGTGTATCTGATCTTATAATAGTTCGAACTGAAAATGAAACACTTGTGTGTAAAAAGAACGAAACTGGGGAAATAAAAAATCTTCTAAAAATTCTTGAAAAAGATGAAAAATATAAAAAATACCTTTAAGGAGGGTTAAAATGTTAAAAAAGTTGATCATTTTAGTTCTATTTTCTTCTCTTATTTTTACTGGATGTACAAAAAAAGCAAAAACTACACAACCAACCCAGCAGCCATCAGTGGTTGTTATAGAGGAAGAACCAAAAGTTAAGCAACCACAACTTGAAATTGTAGAGGAAAAACCAGCAGAAACTCCTATTACTCAGCAAACAAAGGTTAGTGAGTACAAAGTACAGATTTTTGCAACTTACGATGAAGCAAAAGCTTATAAAGTCAGAGATGAAGCTAAAACGAAATTTGCAGAAGATGTTTATGTTGAGTATATTCCACCATACTATAAAGTCAGAATAGGACACTTTAAAACAAAAGAGGATGCTGACAGATTCAGAGATCTTGTTAAGGATAAAGGATACTCTGATGCTTTTACAGTTATTCCATGAGAGAGTTGAAGATTTTTTTTGCAACTCATAATCTTGACAAAAAGAGAGAAATTGAGTATATTTTAACTTCTAAAAAAATAAAAGTTCTTTACATAGAAGATTTTCCAGATTATCCTGAAGTTGAAGAGACCGGTAAAACTCTTGAAGAAAACTCTATCATTAAAGTTTTAAACGGATATTGCTTTACAAAGTTGGACACTTTTGCTGAGGATACTGGTCTTTTTGTCGAATCCTTGAATGGCGAACCTGGAGTTTTCACATCAAGGTATGCTGGAAAGAATCCTTCCTACCAAGACAACTATATGTTGTTATTGAAAAAGATGGAAAAATTTAAAGAGGATTATGAAAGAAGAGCGTATTTTAAAACTGTGATAACATTCAAAACATCAGATTTTATGGAGCAGTTTGAAGGTTTATGCAATGGAAGGATCGCATATAGGCCAGAAGGAGATAAAGGTTTTGGTTACGATCCGGTTTTTATACCTGATGGTTTTGAAAAAACTTTTGCTCAACTGGATGAATCCATAAAGAATCGGATCTCACACAGAGCGAAAGCTGTAAGCAAGTTTATAGATTTTTTGGAAAAAGAATATTTCGGGGCATAGCGCAGTCCGGTTTAGCGCGCCTGTTTTGGGAGCAGGAAGTCGCTGGTTCAAATCCAGCTGCCCCGATTTTTATGGTGAGTGTAGTTCAATTGGTTAGAGCTCTGGATTGTGGTTCCAGCCGTTGGGGGTTCGAGTCCCCTCACTCACCCCAAATAAAATAAAACAAGCGCCTGTAGCTCAATTGGATAGAGCAACGGATTTCTAATCCGTAGGTTACAGGTTCGATTCCTGTCAGGCGCATTCTTTATTTATAAGCGTCACTAGCTCAAATGGTAGAGCAACTGACTCTTAATCAGTAGGTTCGGGGTTCGATTCCCCGGTGACGCAAAATTATTTGATTTTGGAAATTTCCCCTGAATAAAGATTTATCAAGACATTGTTATCAGGTGTAGTGTCAACAAGAAGATTTTTGAACATATCCCTTTTTAAAAACATTATAAATTTTGATTTCAGTGAAAAATCTTTTGTATCAAAAAATTTTTCGGGTAGAATTTCATCTCCCTGATAATGTGAAACCATGGAAAAAGAGATCTTTTTAGCAAGTATATCAGATTCTTTATCAGATATTTTAAAACTCTTTATTATTCTATAAGCTATTTTGTAAATTCCATTTTCTGTATATTCTTTGCTGTACGAGTATAACTCTGGATATTTTAAAAGAGAAAAAGTTTCAACTTTTACAAGAGTATCGTTAGAAATTTCTACTATCCTGTATGGGGATGGAAAGGTTACAGGAGAACCTGTCTCGATTTCAAAAATATATCCATTTTTCAAGTTTATCTTTGCAATATCGTTTGCATGAAAATGTCCTGTGAAAATCATTTTTACATTATAATCAGCGAGAACTTTTAAAAGTTCTTCATTGTTTTCAAGCACATATTCAGGGTAACCTTTCTTTTGTCCTTTAAAATGTTCAATCAAATTATGATGTATTAAAACTATAAACTTTTTGTTTTGAGATTTTAACTTTTCAAGATTTTCTTTCAACCAGTTTAAGGTTTTTTTGCCTATTTTACCTGAAACTGTTGAAGGATTTTTTTCATCGTTTAAAAAATATTTACAGCCATCAAGTGCAACAAGAAAGTATTCTCCATTCAAATCTGCAATATAACTAAAAGAGTTTTCATCTTTTGAATAGGAGTTATTGAAACCATAATTTTTATAGAGTGATAAAAAATTTTCTCTATCAACAGTTTCAACTCGAATCTTTTTATCATCTTCATATTTATAACTATCGAAATTGTTTATATCGTGGTTGCCTGGAACTATAAAAATTTTGATACCTTTGTTTAAAATTTCAGAACTTTTTTCAAGGAAAAGTTTATGGTTTACAAGTTCTCCATCTTTTGTAATATCACCTGGAATAAATATAAAATCGATATTGTAATTTTTTACATCCTCAAAAAACTGATCAAGCAGAAAAGAACTTTCCTTTAAAAGTTTTCTATCATTTTCAATATAATTTTCAAACTCTCTTCCTTTATAACCAAGAGTTGTATCATAAAGATGAATATCTGAGATTATGGCAAATTTTAATTCTGATGAATTTGAAATAAGGAATAGTGATGCTAAAAAAAACAAATAAAATCTTTTTTTCATATCAATGAAACGAATCCAAAAACTATAAGAGTTCCGACTTGAGCTTTATCAAGATTGTTATGAATATAACCTATGGTGTTATGCGAAGAATCTTCTATTCTTTCACTCAAAATATATGCTATTGGAGAATGTGAACTATCTGTTAAAGTATCTCCTTCAAGATACGCAAGGATAGTTCCAGAAGCATCCTCATATCTCCCATAATGGTAGTATCCTATAATATTGTAATGTTGATCAAGGATTCTATCACTTTCAAAGAAACCTATAGGAGCACCTGAACCATCTTCAATAGTCTTATCATGGATATAACCGACAATATTATATGAAGAATCGTAAATCTTTGTTAACAATGCTTTCCTTTTTTATTGTGTTGTAAAAATTGATGCTAACATTGCTGTTATCCATGCACCATAAATAATATAAACAGGTATATATACTATTAATTGACCGACGGTTGACAAACACCCTCCAACAAAAGCACTTGTTGCCCTTTTCTTTTTAACTTCAGCGGAGTAACTTTCTCTGAAACCCCTTATATAATCGTCGCCTTTTTCAGAAGAAACATAGGGAGCAGTTGGTTCAATAAGATAACCGGCTAAAGTTGCACCAAGACATCCTAAACCTTCGAAAAAACAAGTAGCTCCGCATCCGATAAGTCCCCAGATCAAAGAATTTTCAGAAGAAGCAGCGATTCTTCCTGCTTCTCTTCCCTCTTCATAAGAAGGTTTTTGTTGTTGTAAGTTCTGGGAAAAAACTGAAATATTAAAAACAAGAACAAAAACTAAAATTAAAATGGTAACTTTTTTCATCCTCTCTCCTTTTTTAGTTATTATATAAAACTTCAAAATATAGTCAATCATAAATTTTTGTTGAATTTTAAGATTTATTTAATATACTTTTTTATTATGAAGAAAAACGATTTAAAATCTAAATCACTCAAATACCACTCTTTTCCAACAGGTGGTAAAATTGAGATAAAAGTTAAAAAACGGTGTCTGTCAAAAGAGGATCTTTCTTTAGCATACACTCCAGGAGTTGCATTCCCATCAATTGAAATTTCAAAAGATAAAAATTTATCATTCAAATATACAAATAGAAAAAATCTTGTTGGAGTTATTTCAAATGGAACAGCAGTTTTGGGTCTTGGAGACATAGGTTCATACGCTTCAAAACCTGTCATGGAAGGAAAAGCAGTTCTTTTTAAGAAGTTTGCATTCATAGATGCTTTTGATATAGAGGTTGATGAAAAGGATCCAGATGAATTTGTTCGGATAGTGAAATCTTTAGAGCCAACCTTTGGTGGAATAAATTTAGAGGATATAAAAGGCCCTGAATGTTTTTATATTGAAGAAAAGTTGATAGAGATGATGGATATACCTGTGTTCCATGATGATCAACATGGAACAGCAATAATTGCAACAGCAGGTCTTATGAATGCGTGTGAACTTGTTGAAAAGAATATCCATGATTTAAAGATAGTTGTATCCGGTGCTGGTGCTGCTGCGATTCCTGTTTTAAAGATGTTTTTAAAAGTTGGGGCTTCCTTAGAAAAAATTTTTGTGTTCGACAAGTTTGGAATGCTTTGTAAAAAAAGAAAAGATTTAAATAAATATAACAAAATTTTTGCAAAAGAAAAAGAGTTAAAAATCGAAGAAGCAATAGAAGATGCCGATATGTTCCTTGGATTATCGGTCAAAGGTGTTTTGAAAAAAGAGATGTTAAAAAAGATGGCAAAAGATCCAATAGTTTTTGCACTTGCGAATCCTGATCCTGAAATAGATTATTATGAAGCTGTTAATACGCGAAAGGATATAATTATGGCAACAGGAAGATCCGATTATCCGAATCAGATCAACAATGTTCTTGGATTCCCATATATTTTCAGAGGTGTTCTTGATTGCGGTGCAAGGAAGATAAGTGAAAATATGAAACTTGAAGCAGCAAGATCACTTGCATGTCTTGCAAAAAAGGATGTTCCAGAATATATAAAAAAATTATACAAAGAGGATTTGAAATTTTCAAGAAAATATTTTATACCAAAACCTTTTGATAGAAGAGTTTTTGTTGAAGAATCTTTTGCTGTTTTAAAATGTGCTGTTGAAGAAAAACTTAACAGGATAGATGTTGATCCAAAGCGCTATAAAAAGGATTTACAAAGATGGTTAAAAAAATTTTGATCTTTAATACTATTGTTATATTTTTGAGTACTCTGTCAAACTGTTCTTATATTAATCAAGTTAAAACACTGAAAAGTCTTGAGTATGAAGTTGAGTCATTCGAATACAAATCGTTTGATTTGACTGGTGTGAATTTTGATCTTAATTTAAAAGTTTTTAACCCGAATAAAGTTGATATAAATTTTGAAAGAGTTGTTTATAAAATTTATATCGATACCAAAAATGTTGGAGAAGGAATCTCTGAAAAAACTTTTCTTTTGAAAAAAAATTCTTCTGGGGTTTATTCTACGAATTTAAAAATCAAATATTCAATACTTTCAACAGATATAATTGAAAAAATAAAAGAAGGGAAACTCGTTGTTGATGTTGAAGGAGAAATACAGGTAAAAACAAAATATGGAAAAAATATTTTTCCATTTAAAGTAAAAAAAGATATTTCAAAGGAACTTGATTTTTTAAAAATAGGTAAATAGAGAGAATAGAACCCTCTGTCTTAAAGAATTTCTTAAAGAATAATCCAAAATATAGGATATCCTTGAGTTAATAAAATCGTTAATAAAAACTATAGAGAGAGTATTTTCAAAGAATATCCCTTTAGGGTATTTATAATTTATACTCAGTGGAAGGTCATCTCCTTCATTATAGAATGTGTATGAGATTTTTGGAATAAGATTGAAAGAAAAATTTGAAATAATTTTTTGTTCTATATCTGAAAAGAATTCTACTTTTGTTCCTTTTAATGGTGAAAAATTTATTTCATCGTAATCATAAAATCCATAGAAGTAACCATAAGAGAATTTGAATTTGTAGTTTTGTTTTAACCCGCCCAAATTGAATTCAAAAATGATAGAGTTTGAATTCAAATCATATTTTCCTGTAATTTCTTCTCTTTTTTCATTTTCGTTTCTATAGAGAAGTGAATAGTTAATATCAAGTAAGTTTTTAATCCCTAAGTCCAAAGAAAAATTTTTAAATGAAGATAGATTTTTGTAATATATTTTTTCATATGTTAACCCCATAAAAGGAGTTAATTTTCTGTTTAGGATTTTGTCTATAAAAAATTTAAAGTTTAAATTTGTTTCATTTAAATTATTTTGTTTTGTTTCTAATAGATTTTTTGATAGGTCTGAATAGTTTAAGTTAATAAAAGTTTCAAATTGATATAATCTTAAAGAGGTTTTGATCATTCTTTTCGAATAGGGGTCGTTGGATAGTTTGTTTTCCTTTATGAGTACATAATCACCATATATTTTATCATAAATGTATGAATTAGTTATAGGATCGTAAACATAATCACCTTTGCCTTTACCGACATAAACATAAGTTTCAACTATATTGTATAAAGAAAGAGATGTTATGTATGTATCTAAAAAATATTCATAAACATTTGTGAATATTTTTTTGTAAACTGTATTTATAGCAACTATATTCCTTTTTGTATCGTTGTAGTCAAAAACTTTATATTCTCCAGAAAATAGTGCTAAAAAATTTTCTCGTTCAGATTTGTTCGTTTCTAATTTAAATACATCAATATTTTTAATTTTTAAACTGTCTTCAAAAATTTTTTCGTTTCTATATTCCATGAGAAAATTTCTATTGTCTGAAAATATTTTTAAACCTCTCTTATATGAAAAAAGAGTTCTACTTTCATTTTCTATGAAAACAGAAAAATTTGATATTTTAAATTTTTTTGTTAATGAAATGAACTCATTTTTATAGTAAATAGAATCTTTTAAAATAAAATAGATTGTTCTAAAATCTGCAGAATAGTTGAAAAATGTATCCGTATTTATAATAGTTTTAACAGTGTTGAAGGAGTCAATTTTAGAAATGGAAAGGTTCGAATTGAAAATATTTTCGAAAGATGGATCAAACGAAAAAGTGAACTCTCGAAAAGGTGTTTTAAAAGTTGTATCATTTTTTATGTATTCGAAACTAACCATTTTGTTCCATCTTGTTTTGTATATGGTATCGTTCTCTCTGTATTGAAACAAGAATGAGGATGAAAAATTTTTAAATAAAAATCTTTTTGTATTGTAAGATAGATAATACGAAAAATCTTTTAAAAACTGGGATTGTAAATTGTATCTATTGTTTTTGTAAAGGCCTGTTAATATTTCCAGATCAAAACCACCATACTTTATATTTTTTGTAAATGAAATATCGAGAAGATGGTAAAAAAATGGAAGGGAAACTCTTCTGAAAGGGGAATAATTACCATTGTTTTTACCGACATATACAAAGGAAAAATTGGAAGGTGAGTACAGATAATCTCCTTTTCCATATCCAACATAATAAAATTCAACCTTATAGTCCCCTTTTCCTTCTCCAGCGAAAACAAAAATCGAATCCTGTAAAAAATAATCACCTCTGTTTTCACCAACAAATTCATACGATTTAAGAAGAATGTAGGATGAATCTGAAGGATACAAAGAAAGTTCTTCTTTCAATTTTTGATCATTTATCTGGTTTCCTTCACTGGAATAAAACATTTTTAGATCATTTTTTTCATCTCCTAAAGAAATATAGTATCCAGAGTTTAAAGAAATTATATCAAACTGTTGAAACTCAATATAAACATACGAGTTTTGATCAACGATATGTTTGTTTGTAAAAGTTAATTCACCGGTGTAATAATCGATAGTATAATCTTTGTCCTCTCCGTTTTCCAACAGTTGGCCGTTTAGATAAACTTTTTCACTTCCGGGAGTTATCGTATAATCGAACAGGTTTCTTTCTTCTACTATCCTATATGGTCCAAGAATACCATCGATACAGAAAAAGGATGATGATTTAAAATTTCCTTTTTCAGCCGCATAAGAAAACGATAAAGGATATTTTTTTAAACTCGTAGAAAATCCAAGTCCAAAAATATCTTTATTGAGGTTTAAAAATTTTGACCATTTATTCTCTAATTTCGAATTTCCAAGAAAAAATTTTGTTCCGGATGTATTGTACAAAGAGAATTTCAAATTTTCAATCTGATAGATTGGAGCATTTAGTCCGATGTCGTTTGTAGAAGAGTTATCGTTTATGTAACCTTCGACACTCCAGAATGAATCAATTTTTCCGTTTATTGAAAAATCTGTTACCTGTTCTATATCGATTCTATTGTTTTGGTTTAAGACATTGAAACCTTTCACGCCTGTTATATAGACACTTTTTGTTGATTCATCTTTTTTCTCAAAAATTTCCTCTTTTTGTAGTTGATCTTTGTATTTAAAATTTTCGGTTTTGATTTGTTCATCCACTTTTAAAAAGATTATCTCAACATCTTTAAAATTCTTTGTAAACTTGATCCTTTTTCCATCAAAATAAAAATCTTCATTTTCTTTTAAGAGTTTCTTTTCTGATAGTATCTGTAAAGAGTTTTTATATATGGGATTTTCAAAAACATAAAAGTCGTATGCTTTTTCAAGTTTAACAGTATCGGGTTGAAAATAGAAAAAAAGTAAAAGGTAAAAAGTTTTAAAACAAAACATTACCAAAAATTAAATTAAAAAGAGTTTGTTCTATCTTTCTTAATATCATCGATATCCTTTTGATCAAGAGATATATCGTATTTACCACTGAAACATGAAGTACAAAAATCTATTCTGTTTATTCCAACACCTTCTATCAACTTCTCAAGGGGAAGATAGGTTAAAGAATCAGCGCCTATCTCGTCAGCAATTTTTTCAAAACTTGTTTTATTTGCAATGAATTCGTCAGTTTTCTGGATGTCGATACCAAAGTAGCACGGAAATTTTAAAGGTGGTGAATAAACCGCAAAATGTACCTCTTTTGCTTTCGCCTCTCTAACAAGTTTTACAATGCTTTTTGAAGTATTCCCTCTTACGATAGAATCATCAACGAGTAAGACCCTTTTGTTTTGAAGTTCAATTTTTATTGGATGCAATTTTTCTCTTACAGCATCTATTCTTTTTTTCTGCCCTGGCATTATGAATGTTCTTCCAACATATCTGTTTTTGATCAATCCTTCTCTGTATGGAAGGTTTAATTTTGTCGCGAGTGCAAGTGCTGCTGTTCTTGAAGTATCTGGAACAGGTATAACCACATCAAAATCTTTTCTTCTGTTTTGTAAAACTTCTGCAAGTTTTTCCCCTAAACGGTATCTTGCGTTGTAAACATCTATACCATCGATTATGGAATCAGGTCTTGCAAAATACACCCATTCAAAAATACAAGCCTTATGCTCTGATTTTTTTACTATTTTTCTGTTAATTTTTCCTTTATCTGAAATAAATATAACCTCACCAGGTTTTACATCTTCAAAATTATCTATTCCAATACTTTCAAGTGATACCGATTCAGAAGAGAATGCATATCTTTCACCATCTGTTCCAAATACCAATGGTCTGTAACCAACAGGATCTCTGAATGCAAGAAAACCTTGACCTGCAATATATGCTATAACAGAATAACTCCCTTTAACCTCATCAAAAACTTTTTCAACAGATTTACAGAGAGAGTCAAAGTTAAAATTTTTTTCAAAACTCAAATAGTATGCAAAAACATTTAATATTATTTGAACATCTACCTCTGAATTTATATATCTATGATATTCCTTGATCAGTTTGTTTTTTAAACTGAAATAGTTTACAACGTTTCCATTGTGAGCCATAACTATTCCATAGGGAGTATTTGTGTATACAGGTTGAGCGTTTTCCAAACCTCCTTTTCCTATTGTTGGGTAACGGACATGTCCTATACCTGTATATCCTGAAAGTTTGTTGATATCATTTTCATCAAAAGCGTTTGTTACAAGTCCCTCAGCGAGTTTGATGTTGAATTTATTTGAAAATGTTACGATCCCACATGTGTCCTGTCCTCTGTGCTGGATCATTTTTAACCCTTTGTATATATCTATGAAAGCGTTTTTTGATCCTATGATTCCAAAGATTCCACACATATTTTCTCTCCATCTTTTATTTTGTATCCATTTATAAAACTTTTTGAATCCATTATGTTTTTACCTTCGGGTTGTATTTTTAAAACCGATACTGATCCATCATCGCAACCTAAAAGTAGTTCTTTTTTTTCAGAAATTTTTAAATTCCCTTTTTCAACCTTTATTTCTGATGGAACAACTTTTCTAATTTTTACATTATATTTACCAATTCTACATTTTATTCCATATTCTGCAAGGCCATTTATATGGTTTGTTAAATTCAAGGCATTTTTGTTAAGATCAAGAACCAGTTCTTCCTTTTTTATTTTTTTTGCATAGGTCGCCTGACTTTCATCCTGTTTATAGAGTTTAAAATCGTGTGACCAATCAAAGGTTAAAAACATTTTTGAGGAAACTTCGATTATTTTTTCTTTTAGTTCTATAGAATCAATGTAAGGTTCAAGACCAAAATCTTCCTGAAAAATAATATCTCCACCATCAAGAGTTTCATCCATTTTAAAAAATGTTACACCACTTCTTTTTTCTCCATTAATTATTACTCTATTGATCGGTGCAGCTCCTCTATATTTGGGAAGAAGAGAAGGATGTATGTTAACACTCATCCTTTTTGGTATTTCAAGAAATTCTTTGTTGAGTATATAACCGAAAGAAAATAGAAGAAAGAAATCTGGTATTTTTTTTTCTCTTAGCAGTTTTAAAAAATCTTTAGAGTTTGGATTATCGGTTTTCAATAACTCTATCGAATTTTTTTTTGCGATTTCAACCAATGGTGAGGGAGTTAATTTTCTCCCTCTACCCGATATTCTATCGTGACCTGTTATTATATATTCTGGTCTTTTTTTGTCTATAATTTTTTCGAGGAATTTCAAAGATATGTTATCGTTTCCAATAAAAACAAAACTATCCATTTTTTACTTCAGAATCATCCTCTATCTTTTTTGTAACAGTGGATTTTAAAACTTTTATTTCGACTTTTGGTGAAATTTCGAGAAAGATAATATCTTCTTTAATATTGGTGATAGTTCCTATTATTCCTGAAGATAATATAACTTTATCACCCTTGTTCAGTGAGTTTAACATCTCCTTATGCTTTTTCTCAGCTTTTTGTTGTGGCAAAATAAATAAAAGATATAATGCAGCAAACATTATTATTAAAGGTAAAAGTGAAACAAGAGGATTTGCCTGTTGAGTTGCTGTTTGGTTAAAAATTAGATAATTTAACATATAAACTCCTTATTTTGTTTTTCATAATTATATTTGTATATATTCAATAGTCAATTGAAAATTTTCAGTTTAAACTTGACTTGAATTTTTAAAAGTTTAAAATTCATTAAAAATAGGAAAATTAAGGAGTTTTTATGTATTTTATAAATAAAACTTTCATCATTGAAAAATCAACAACAAGCAAGGTTTTAAAAATTCTATTCTCTCTTATTTTTTTGACATTAACTTCTAAAATAAAAATTTTCCTTCCATTTTCACCTGTTCCAATTACAGGTCAAACTTTTGGATTATTTCTTATTTCACTTCTTTTTGGTAAAGAAGCAGTTATTTCGGTATTTTTATATGTGATGTTGGGAATTTTTGGAATTCCGTTGTTCGCAACCAATCCAACTTTCTCAATCTTTTCTCCGACCTATGGCTATATAATTGGTTTTTTTATTTCTTCATTTTTAATTGTGAATCTTAAAGAATCTTTTAATAAGAATTTGATACTTCTTCTTATTTTTTGTAATTTTTTGATATATGTTACCGGCACATTGTATCTGTTTACATTTTTTTCTTTTGTTTTACATAAGAATGTGAATCTTAGAAAAATTTTGTATATTGGAGTTTTTCCTTTTCTTCCAGGTGATCTGTTGAAGGATTTTCTGGTTGTTTATTTTTTAAAAATTCAAAAAAAAGTTGGATGGAGGGATAATGCAGGATATAAAAGTTGAGAATATTGTTAAAGATTATAGAGTTGGAGATGTTGTTGTAAGGGCTTTAAATTCTGTTTCCCTCGAAATAACAAAGGGCTCTTTTATATCTATTGCTGGTCCTTCAGGAAGTGGAAAGACTACGCTTTTGAACATCATAGGTTGTCTCGATCAGCCCACATCAGGTAATCTTTACTTTGACAAGGAAAATGTTGTCGGATATGATGATAACAGATTAACATATTTTAGGAATCAAAATATAGGTTTTATCTTTCAAGATTTCAATCTTATTCCTGTTTTAACAGTATACGAAAATGTTGAATTTTCTCTTGCAATAAATCCAAAATTTAACAAAAATCATAAAAAACTTGTTGAAGAGATACTTGAAATGGTTGGAATACTTGAACTCAAAAACAGATTTCCAAAAGAGTTATCGGGGGGACAGAAGCAGAGAGTTGCTATTGCAAGAGCTCTCGTGAAGAAACCGATTCTTGTTCTTGCTGATGAACCAACAGCAAACCTTGATTCTGAAAACGCAAAAAATGTTATGGAAATAATGAGAAAGATGAACAAAGATTTGAACACAACATTCATTTTTTCAACCCATGATAAACTTGTTATGGATTATGCAGATAATGTTATATTCTTAAGGGATGGAAAAATAGTTGAGAAGGTTTGATATGGTATTCTGGATAAAACTTGCATTCAAAAATATTTTTAGAAGCAAACAAAGAACGATACTTACACTTATCCCTGTAGTTTTTGGGGTGATGCTTCTTATTACAATGTTTTCTCTACTTGATGGTTTGAACAGGGATTCAATAAACAATTTAATAAACTTTGAAACTGCAAGTTTGAAATTGGTTTCAAAGAACTTTTCATTGAGTGATAAAAAAATGGATATAAATGAGATAGGATTTATAGTCCCTGAAGAGATAATTAGTTTTTTGATCAATTCAGACATGGTAGAAAGTTTTACTTATGAAATAGTTTTTATTGGAAATCTTTCGGATGGTTTGAACAAATTACCTGTTCTTATAAAAGGTATAGATTTTAACTCATATATAAAAACATATAAAACCTTTGATATGAGTTTTTCCAGAATAGAAAATTTTAGCGCTGGAAGTATAGTTGTTGGAAGTGATATTTTAAAATATTTTGATGTAAGTACAGATTCGTTATTGATAATTCAATCGAGAACTTCAGGCGGTACTTTTGATGCTTTTGATACAAAATTGATAGGATGTGTTTCAACAGGAAATCCAAACATTGACAGGACAACAGTGTTTGTGAATATCGATCAAGCGAGAAATTTTTTGGATGTAGAAAAGAAGGTCTCAAATGTTTCTATAAAGTTAAAAAAGAACGGTTCACTATACGATTTTGTTAAAAAGTTTGATAGAGTACTTTCAAAATACCCTGGTTTAAAACTGGTAACATGGGAGGATTTTGCTTTCGAGATAAAAGCTATAGATTCAGCTAAAAAATACTCTGGAGGGATCGTAATATTTGTTATACTTATAATTGGTGGTGTTGGTATAGCGAATACAATTTTACTTTCGATCTATGAGAGGTTTAAAGAGATAGGAACTATGCGAGCGATGGGTGCCCCAAACCATGTGATTTTAAAGATGTTTGTATTTGAAGGTGCATTGATAGGTCTGATCGGATCAATTGTTGGAATGGTTTTAGGAGGATTGATTTCGTTTTACCTTTATAGGGTTGGTTTAGATTTTTCTAGTGTGATAGGAGACATGGATATAGGTTATCCGATAAAGAGTATTTTTAGGGGTTCCTTTAATTTGATCTCGATTTTACAGGCAGGTATTTTTGGAACATTTATAGGTGTTTTGGCTTCTTTTTATCCTGCAAGAAGGGCTATCAGGGAAAACATAATCAGGATTTTAAAATGAATTTTATTTTAAAGATTGCCTTCAAAAATATTTTTAGAAATCATAGAAGAACTTTTTTAACATCGTTGGGTATTACAATTGCAGTTGCAGCGACAATATTTGGAAAATCTTTTATAGATGGTGAATTCGTTCCTATAATTCAAAACATATCAGATATGGAGACAGGGCATATAAAGATTGTCAAAAAAGAATATAAAGAGAAAGAAAGAATGATGCCGATAAATTATACTTTAAACTACATTGAACTTGAAAACAAAATATCAGGAATAAAAAATGTAAAGCTTATAAGACCAAGGATAAAATTTGGAACATTGATCGCAAAAGGTGATAACGAAGCTGATGGAGTTATCGGTTTTTCTATCCTTCCTGAAAGGGAAAAAGATTTTGTTTTACTTAAGGGTAAATCTTTAAATAGGGGAGAAATTCTAATTTCTAAAAAATTTGCTGATAAATTTAACATAAACAAGAATGATACACTTGTTTTGATAACTCAGACAGTTTACGGTTATCTTAATGGAATCTCTTTGCTTGTAAAAGATTTTTATGAGACGGATATTGAATATATCGCATCGAATATAGTATTTCTTCATATAAATGATGCTCAAAGGCTGCTTGCTATGGATTCTACAAAAGCGATAGAACTTTTAATATACTGCAAAGATTTAGGTTCTTCTTTAAAAGTTTCAAAAGAGATAAAAAACTTTTTATCTGATGATTATTTTCTTTCAAACTGGCAGGAAGGTGAAACACTTTTAAGTATGTTAAAGGTTTCTTTTTCGGTTATGGGTATAGTTTTTTTGATAATTTTCTTTCTCGCTTCCATCGCAATAATAAATACGATGGTCATGGCTTTATATGAAAGGAAAAAGGAAATAGGAATGATGAAATCTCTTGGTTTGAAATCTGGAAAAATATTTTTGATATTCTTTTTTGAAACAACGATTATCGGAATCATCGGGACTTTAATGGGAGTTATTCTTGGATCAAGTATAACGTTTATTTTTTCAAAAATTGGATTCGATTATTCTGCTGCTTTAAAAGATATTCAGATACCGATAGTCCCAGTTATATATCCTTCCTTATCTTTTATGAACGTTTTGATAGGTTTTGTTCTTGGAATTTTGACATCTTCTTTATCATCACTTTTCCTTGTAAAAAGAGTCAAAAGTGTTAATCCTGTCGAAATATTGAGGGAGTAAAAATGTTAAAAAAAGTTTTTTTGTTTTTATCACTGATTCTGACAATCCTAGTGTTTGGCGAAACTCTTGAAAGCATAATTGATAAAGTTGAAAAGAATTTGAGTGTAAAAAATGTTGTTTACAGAGCGAAAATGAAAATAGAAGAGAGTGATAACACGAGAGAAATGGATCTTTTACTCTATATAAAGGATGAAAAAAACGTTTATGTTGAAGTTCTTACTTCAACTGACGGCAATAGGAGCAGATTTTTAAAAAAGGATAATTCGATGTGGCTTTATTTACCTTCAGCTGGTAGGTCCGTTTTGATAAAGGGACATATGCTTAAAGAAGGTTTCATGGGAAGTTCCTTTTCCTATGAGGATATTTCAGAAAGGAGGAGGTTAAAAGATATTTATGATATATCACTCGTTGAGGATGAAAAATTTTATATACTTGAAATGAAAGCAAAAGTGAATGATGCACCCTATAAATACAAAAAGAGTTATGTGAGGAAAGATGTTTATCTCCCTTATAAAGAAGAGATCTATTCGTCATCAAACAGGTTGTTGAAAGAATTTTATATTGAAGAGTATGAAAAAATAAAAGATATATACTTCCCTAAAAAAGTTGTTATGAAAGATCTTTTACAGAAAAAGAATATTACCACGATTGAGTATACGGATATAAGTATAAAAGATAAACTTCCCGAAAATTATTTCACAAAATCATATCTTGAAAGATGAAAAAATTTCTGTTTTTTATATATTTTTTTAGTTTTCTTCTGTTAAACTCTTTTAACCTATCTTTCAACTATAATTACAGTTATTTTTATTTCTATAAAATAAATTACTTTTCTTCACATGATCTTGTTTTGGATCTTGAAAACTCGAATGAAATTTTAAAATTTTTTGCGCAATTCGATGCAAGGATATATCAGGGTGATGCAAAATATGAGATCCCATATCCTGATATAGATTTTTCAATGATAGGTATAATGCCTAAGTATATGTACCTTTCAAATCAATATAGGTTTACACAACTTTACTTATCCCTGTATAAAAATGGAATTAATGTGAAAATAGGAAAATTCCCTGTTAAATGGAGTTTTTCTGAGATATACTCACCAGTTGATATATTCTACTTCAATTCTCCATTTGATATGCTATCTTTGAAAGAGTTTCCATCAAACATTCTTTTTTCTTACTCAAAAAATAATTTCACTTCTACATTGATATATCAGGATAACAATGACTTTTTCTCTTCCAAAGAAGGCCTCTTTTTGGAATATTTAAACGATTATTTAAATTCACGGTTTTTTTTCTCAAGATATTCTCAGGTTAGAAAAAATCTTCTTTCGATAGATTCTACTGAGAATTATCTTGTTGGTATATCACTATTATCAGAATATTTTGGCCCCGCTTTTTATGATGAAATAACCATTTTAAAATTGAATGATGATTTTGGTTTGAATCTTCTTCTTGGTTGGGACTATACTTTTTTTGAAAAACTTTATCTCTGTCAGGAATTTTATACGAACTTTAAAGCACCCAAAGCCCCATACAGTGATATAAACATAATAAATAAATACCTGAATGGGGATTTTCTTTTGGGTAGATACTATATGTTTTTGACTTCTCTTTTGAACCTTAATGATAGGTTAAATTTTTCTATAAACTCGATATTCAACCTTGATGATCTTTCTCTAATATCAATTTTTAATATTTCCTATATTCCTGTTAATAATCTGATAACCTCGTTTTCGGTTGTTGGAACTTATGGAGATTCAAAAGAAGAATTCTATAAAATTCCAACAATTTTCCTTTTTCAAATTGGAACAAAATTTTAATACTCCAAAAATTTTGTTTTTAGTAAATATTTTGAATTAAATTTGACTATTTCTTGGTTATGAACTGGTAAAATCCTTAGTTGTAATGGCTTTTTCCACTTTCTTGATATTGTATAGGAATCGATAATTAATGATTCAATGAATTCGTTTTTTGAATCGGTACTTATTGGAACAGTATCAATTCCACAGCCACAAACAGATGATAAAAGTAAAAGATCTTTTATTCTTATGTTGTTATCAAAACTCATTTTTGATAACCTGTAATCTTCAGATAAGGGGAGCATTAGCCCACAGTATCCAGTTTTTTTAATTTTTAAATTTTTCAAAGTGGTAGTGATAGCACCCGCTATTGAGATATCGTTTATATTTTTTCTTTTAATATTTCTTTTCAAAATGTAAAACGCTTCATAAACCGATTCACTCTTTTTTATCCCGGGAGCAAAAGATAAATCCAAACCTAAAAACTCAAGATTTCTTTTTTTTGCTTCCTTTTCAAAGAAATTTTCAAAAATTTTATATTCTTGATATAAACTTTTTTCAATTGTATTTTCAAGTTCTGAAAAATTTTTCACATTTTTAAAAATATTTTGTAAGATATCACCATTTTCAAATCCAATCGAAAACCCATCCTTTATTGAAAATGATGATGGAAAGAAAGGTGTTCCAGATATGATATTGAATGAAATTCCAAAATTGAAATTTTTCAAAGGGCTTATGTATGACAGTTCTTTTATTAATTTTGCTCCTTTGATAACAGATTTTTCATCAAAAGATCCAGTACAGATTTCAAAAAAAGCGGAAACATTAAATTTTTCAAAAAGTTTCATGGTTTTATTTATTTCCAAAGTGTTTACTTTTCCTACATTGAAAAATTCAATTTTCTGTTCTTTCAAGATCTCTTGGAGATCTCTTACTATTGAAATTTTTGTAAGAAAATCTGTATTTAAAGAAGCAATGTTTGTAGATAATCTTAGGGTTTGAACGGTAAAATTCTTTCTTATTGCATCATTGTAAATCTTCTTGATATTTTCAATTTTTTCGATGAGATTCTTTTTAATTTTAAATTCTTTAAAATTATAAAAAAGTGTAATACTTCTGATCTTCATAAATCTATTATATAAGAGTTTAATGTAATGTAAACATTGAATTTAAGAAATTTTTTTATATAATCAAAAAATTGATGAATATTATGAAAAAAATTTTTTTTGTTTCATTTTTCTTTTTAACTTTTCACTCATATTTATTGAGTTTAACAATTTTTCTTGATTGTGAGGATCAAAATTTAAAAAGTTTTCTGATGACAAAAGTTAAAAATTTTGAATTTTCAAATATAAAAGAAGAGTCAGATGTCTTTTTTGTATTAAAAAGAGATGTTAATGAAACCAATATTTCGTTTACTCTTTTCTCGTATGGACAAAACAAATATAAAAATCTTTCAGATACTATTAAACTTTTTTTCGACAAAAATATTTCTGAATACGATATTTACCAGAATCTCTATAAAAGTTTTATAGTAATGTTATTGGGGAATTTTTTTGAACAGGATTATTTGGAAAAAGTTTCAATAACTGAGACGGAAAAAATTGTTGAAGAGAAAAAAGTATATGGGTGGAATTTTAATCTTGAAGGGTTGACTGAACTCTATTCTGAAAATCAATATAAGAATAATCTTTTAAAAGTTAAACTCGGTGGAAACAGATTTATAAATGATGATCAGATAAAACTTGATATATCTTTTTCTGTGAACAAAAAATATTTTTACCTTGATTCAAATAGAATTTTAACAAGTTTTAATAGAAATATTTTCTCAGAAGTTGAATATATTCAAGCGATAAATGATAGAATATCAAGTAGAGTGAAACTTGATGGATACAATTCAATTTTTTCAAACTATAAATTGAAAAATGATCTTTCGATTGGAATAGAATACAGTTTATTTCCATATGTTGAAGGAAACACGAGATTGTTAAAAATTTCCTATGAATTTAAACCATCCTTCATTATATACTATGATACTACAGTTTATGATAGGATAAGAGAGATTTTGCATCGAAACATTATAAAATTGTCTTATAATGTTTTATTTCCAAAAGGTAATATTTCTCTATCTCTTTTAGGATCTAACTATATCCAGTATTTTGATCAATATTCTCTCTCTCTTGAAGGAAGAATGAAATTATATTTTTTTAAAGGTTTTTCTGTTAATCTGTATGGAGATTTTGTTGTCCCAAGAGACAAAAGAAACATTCAGAAAGCTGGATATACAGATGAAGATCTGCTTCTTCTTCAAAAGGAGAGAGCAACCGATTATGCTTTTTTTCTGGAAGTGAGTTTATCGTATACATGGGGAAGCAAATATATAAATATTGAGAGTTTTAGATTTTGAATTAATACTCCAAATATTGACTAAATCTTTAAAATATGATAACCTTTAAAATTGAGTAAATAAATTTTATTTATAAGGAGGATTGATGAAACTTGATCTTAGATGGAGAATTTTAATTGTTGTAGTGATTTTAGTTCTTTCTTTATATCAACTCTACTATACATTTCGCTACTATACATTATCTGATAAAGATAAAATCAACATGACCTATGAACAGATAAATAGTTTAAGAAATAGATCACTCCATCTTGGACTTGATCTTCAAGGTGGAATGAACCTTATTCTTGAAGTTGATAAGACCTCTTTAAGTAAAGAGGAATCTGACGGTGCTGTTGATAGAGCACTTGAAATTTTAAAAAACAGGATTGATCAGTTTGGTGTAACTGAGCCACTTGTTGAAAAACAGGGAAACGACAGAATAAGTATACAGTTACCTGGAGTCGTCGATAGAGAGAGGGCAAAAAATCTTATTGGAAAAACAGCACAACTTGAGTTTAGAATAGTTGCTGAAAATGCTGTTGTTCAAAAAGTTTTTGAAAATATAGATAAAAAACTTGAAGAGATGAAGGATACGGTGCTAATATCAACTCTTGTTGATAACAATGGAGTCGACTTTATTGTATATCCTGAAAATATATCGCTTGTAAAAAACATCCTTTCAAAAGAAGAAATAAAAAATTTGATTCCTTCGGATTATGTTTTTATGTGGGGGAAGGAAAAAAACAAGGATGGAGTGAACCAGACGATACTTTACCTTGTTGAAAAGAATCCTGTTTTAAAAGGTGATGCTATTCTTGATGCAAGAGCTGCAATAGGAACGAGTGATAATCCATATGGAGTAAAAGTTGAGTTAACTATGAATAAAAATGCCAAAAACAAATGGGCTTCAATAACTGGATCAAACATTGGAAGAAGGATCGCTTTTTCACTTGATAGTGTGATAGTTTCAGCACCAGTTGTGAGGGAAAGGATACCTTCAGGAAATACGGAAATCTCAATGGGAAATGCAACAATAAACGATGCAAAAGATCTTGCGGTTATTTTGAAAGCTGGTGCTTTACCTGCTCCAGTTAGAATAATTGAGGAAAGATCAGTGGGACCAACACTCGGTGGAGATTCAATAAGAAAAGGAATAAGATCTCTTATATATGGTGTCATTGTTGTATTCATTTTCATGGCGATATATTATGGTCTGTCTGGAATGATAGCCGATTTTGCTATGATTTTAAATCTTATAATCCTTCTTGCCGTTTTATCTTTATTCAGAGCAACTCTTACTCTTCCAGGGATGGCTGGTTTGATACTTCTTGTTGGAACAGCAATAGATGCAAATGTTTTGATATTTGAAAGAATAAGAGAGGAACTATCATCAGGAAAGACCATTAAAACAGCAATTTCAGCAGGTTATTCAAAAGCATTTTCAACGATTTTTGACGCAAACCTCACATCACTTGTGACTGCAATCATACTTTATTGGTTTGGAACCGGTCCTATAAAAGGTTTTGCTGTCACTTTTGGACTTGGTCTTGTTATAAGTTTCTTCTCAGCGATATTCGTTACAAGAGTCATTTTTGATATAATCACTTCCAATCCAAACTTTAAAAAATTGTCCATATAGGAGGAAAGATGAATTTTAAGAAGATAAATCTTCCAGAGATAAATTTTGTTGGAATACGAAAAATAACATACATAATCTCACTGGTGCTTGTAATCGGAAGTTTACTTACGATAATTTTTAATAAAGGATTAAACCTTGGGATTGATTTTACAGGTGGAATGGTTTTACAGGTTCATTTTGATAAAGAGGTTAAGATTGATCAATTAAGAGAGGTTATGAACTCTCTGGGGTATAAAAATGCTGTTATACAAAAATATGGATCTGAAAATGATTTTTTGATAAAAGTTCAAGAAAATTATGAGAAAGTTCAGGATACAACCGGTCCTGTTGTCGTTGGTTTTTCAACTTATCCCAATCCGACTTTGGGTGAAAAAAATGTAACCGTAAAAATAAAAGTTTATGATGAAAAATCTCAAATAAAAAATATTTTTGTGAGATCTGATATTTTTAAAGAAATAAAAGAACTTACTCCATCGGATATTTACGATTCAAGAGAAGAAGTGGGTATTCTAAACTTTTCCGTAGATGATTTAAAGAAGGATTCTTTGGTTACACTTTATGCTTTTGGTGTTGACAGGACAAACAATAAAGGAATTGAAAAAGAGATACAAATTTTTGTTTGTTCGAAAAATGCAAATTTAAAGAATGTTCAAGTCGTTTCAGATTGGCAGGATACACTTTTTAAGGTTTCCAGTAAAGGAGTTGAACTTTCACCAACAGAAAAAATAATAAACTCGTTGAAAGAAAAATTTGCACAGGAAAATCCAAGAGTTGATAGGGAGGAAGTTGTTGGAGCGATAATGTCAAAAGAGTTACAGTTAAAGTCATTATGGGTTGTTTTACTTGGACTTCTTGGAATAATGGTTTATGTGTGGATTAGATTTACTTTCAGATTTGGAGTCGCATCGGTGATAGCACTTTTCCATGATGTTACAATAACCCTTGGTCTTTTAACGATAACTGGAAGAGAGATGTCAGTCCAAATAATAGCTGCACTTTTAACATTGATAGGATACTCGATCAACGATTCAATAATTGTTTCGGACAGAATAAGAGAAAATTTAAAACTTATGAGAAAAGATAATTTTTTAACTATAGTGAACAAATCATTGAATCAAACACTTGGTAGAACATTGATAACATCTTTGACTACACTTTTTGTTGTTTTTATGCTTTTTATTTTTGGAGGAAAAGTTTTAAATGATTTTGCTTTTACTTTACTCATTGGAATAATGGTTGGAACATATTCTTCAGATTTTATAGTTGCTCCTATTGTTCTTGATTGGGAGATAAAGAAACCTTCGAAAAAAAGGGGGTAAAATATTTTAGAAAAATTTGAAAAAACTTTTCTGAAAGGGGAACTGTTATTCAAACAGGGGGATCCTCCGGATGAAGTTTACCTTGTAAAAAGTGGAAAAATTGAAATTTTTGTAAACGAAGGAGAAAGTAAAAAGAGATTAAATATAGTAACCGAAGGTGAATTTCTCGGTGAAATGGCTATCATAGACGGAAGGCCAAGATCTGCATCTGCTGCTGCTTTAGAGGATTCAACTGTTATCATTATTGATAGAAAATCGCTTCTAAAACAGATTGAAGAGGATCCACTCCTTGGTGCTTTGATAACAACCCTTGTCAGAAGGTTAAGAGAGATGGACAGAAAACTTTCGAAATCTTAAATGTTGATTATGAAAAAAAAATTTTTGTTTGTAATTTCTCTAATTTATTATGTTTTTCTGTTTTCACATAATCCTTTGATAACAGAAGTTCTTGTTGATCCAAGTATAGGAGGAGATCGATCTGAATGGATAGAGATTTTTAATAAAAGTGACGCACCGGTTCTTATCGATGGATGGAAAATAACAGATGGAGAGGGAATCTGGACTATCCCTTCGAATAACTATTACCTTTATCCTAAAGGAAAAATAACTCTTGCAATGTATGCTGATTCTTTTTACAAACAGTATGGTTTTTATCCTGATTTCGCTGCATATCCTGGAACAAGTGGAACAAGAGCGCTCCAAATCAATGGTAGTTTCGCACTCGCCAATACCGGTGATCAGATATATTTAAAAAATAGTTCCGATTCGATAATCGATTGTTTTGCTTATATAACAAAATATACAACCGCAAATCCTGAAAGTGTCTGGTATCCTATACCTGTAACACCTGTTACCGATCTGTCATACATTAGATGGCCTGAGGATCTTGAAGGTGTTGAATATTATGGAGAGGTTTCAGAATCATTGTCTTATGTCTGGAATAGAGCATCAGGACAATCAACATCAGGTCCTGATACAGGAGGACTCAATCCATCTTATTTTTCTCTTAAAAATCAAATAAGGACACCATCCTCACCAACATTTCTCGATAAGACTGTTATCTCATGTAACGCTTTTTCTGATACTACGATTCAGTATTTAAAAATATTTTATTCAACAAACAATTTTTATACAAAAGATTCAATTCTAATGGCAAAGATAGATGATACTACTTATGTTGAAACCATTCCGTCTTATCCTATACATACTGATTTAAGATATTATATTAAAGGTTATGATGATAAAAACAGAATAAGATTTCTACCGCCACTTGCCCCGACAGATTATTATAGATATATAGTTATAGATACACTTGATACTTTTTTTGATGTTCATTTTAACAAAACTGTTGAGGAAACACTTGGGATATACAATATTGCAGAGGATACTTCATCACTCGATAGCATTCTTTGTGTTTATATACATAATGCAACTAAAACGATTGATTGTTGTTTCTATGATTTTGATAGAAGAATTGTTGCTGATTCACTTATTGCTGCACATAATAGAGGAGTGAAAATAAGATTTATAACGGATAAAGATAACAGAACTTTACCTGAGGTTGCACAACTCGAAAGTGCGGGCATTAAAGTTATTGACGATGATTATCCTTTAACTTATGGTGGTTCAAATATTATGCATAACAAATTTTGTGTTATCGATAGTTCGATAACATTTACAGGGTCTTGGAATGTAACTGACAACTGTACAGATCTGAATGCAAACAATTCAATAATTATCAAAGATAGACAGGTTGCAGAAAATTTTATTAAAGAATTTTCAGAAATGTGGGGTTCTACAACGATGATACCTGATTCTACAAAATCAAAGTTTTCAACTCAAAAAACCGATAATATTACACATAAATTTATTGTTGCAAATGATACTGTTGAAGTATATATGTCACCGTCGGATGGTGTTGCCTCAAAAATAATAAACGCAATTTCCACTGCAAATAAATCGATTTACTTTTGTATATTTACTTTTTCTCATCAGGGTATATGTGATGCAATGAAATCAAAATATGATAATGGAGTTGTTGTGAGAGGAGTTTTTGACGCAACATATTGGAATGCTGATTATTCAAAATCACTTGATATGAGAGGGCTTTATAACAGCTCATTTTCAAATAACCCGTGGTCTCCACCTGCCGATGTTTTCAAAGATAATGTTTCTGGGAATCTTTTACACCACAAGTATATGCTTATCGATGCTGATCTTTGGAATTCAAATCCAATAGTGATTACGGGCTCATACAATTGGACAGATGCTGCTGAAACAGGTAACGATGAGAACTGTGTTATATTGCATTCAAAATATTTTGCTGAAATGTTTTTACAGGAGTTTGTTGCAAGGTATAAAGAAGCAGGTGGAACAGGCACTTTTTCAGTTGATACAAAACTTGAAAATATAGACATAACTTCAAGAAGGGATGGTGAAAATGTGATAATCGAGTATCAAATCGAGGATCCATATTTTTCTAAAATTTCAATTGAATTTAATGAAAAAGAAATTTTTAAAAGTGAGAAGAATAACAATAGATTTGTTCATAAAAATGTTGATGGTGGCACATATAATCTATTTTTGATAAGAACGAGTGGTTTAAAGATTAAAGTAGGAAGCGTAAATATCGATTCTTTTGGGAATGAAATGATACTCTATACGAACAGTTTTTACTGGTCTGAAAAAAATCCATACAGAGTTTTTTTAGAAGGCACTGGAAAAGTTGAAATGGATGTTATCAATGCTTTGGGACAAAAAGTGATCAACAGAAAATTTAATTTGAATGAAAAAACTGAAATAGTTATCGATGATAAACTTCCGCAAGGTGTTTACTATATTAAGTTTAAAAACGGATATCAAGAAATAGTTGATAAAGTGTTGAGGATAAAATGATAAAGGTATCGGTTTTATGTTCAGCGTACAATGAAGTTGAAAATGTTGATGAACTTTTTGAAACTTTCGACAAGTTCAATCAAAGTCAAAATTATTTATGGGAACTTGTTTTTGTGGATGATGGTTCGAATGATGGGACTTACAAAAAAGCTTTTGAATTGTCAAAAAAATTCCAGAACATAAAAGTTTTAAAACATAAAAAAAATCTTGGAAAAACAGCCGGTATTTTAACAGCGAAAGAAATCTCTGCAGGAGAAATTTTTGTAATCTATGATGCTGATATGCAATATTCTTTTGATGATTGTCTTAAACTCGTGAAGAGAATAGAAAATGATGATTTTGATATCTGTACTGGTTGGAAGCAGGGTAAATATAAAAAAGCATTCGTCTCAAAGATTTATAACTATCTTTCAAGAAAATTTTTTAATCTTCCAATACATGATCAGAATGGACTTAAAGCGTTCAAGAAAGAGGTTCTTGATTCTATACATTTAAGAAGAGATTGGCACAGATATATTGTATCTCTTGCAATTGAAAAAGGGTTCTCTGTGACCGAGGAAAAAGTGACCCTTTACCCAAGAAAACACGGTGTTTCAAAATATTCAAATTCCTTCAGAATCCTGATAGGATTTTTTGATCTTTTGACTGTTAAATTTTTAACAACATTTTTGAAAAAACCGATGATATTTTTTGGAATAAGTGGAGGTATTCTTTTTATACTTGGTTTTTTAATAGGTATTATTGCTTTGATCGTTAGATTATTTTTTGGTTTTGGTTTTAGGCCAATTCTATATCTTGTGATACTTTTAATAATTTCAGGTCTTTTGATGTTCATTCTTGGTTTTGTTTCTGAACTTTTATCGATAGTTATTGAGGATATCGAAGAGTTGAAAAAAAAGTTATGAAACTCTCCGTTATTATTCCAGTTTATAATGAAAAAGATTATATTTTAAAGATAATAGAAAAAGTGAAAAGTGTACCATTAGATAAAGAGATAATTGTTGTTGACGATATGTCTACCGATGGCACAAGAGAGATTTTAAGAGATTTAAAAGATGATGTCGTCAAAGTTAGATTCCATGATAAAAATGTTGGTAAAGCGGGAGCAATAAAAACGGGACAGAAATTTGTTACAGGAGATGTGGTTGTTATTCAGGATGCTGATCTTGAATATGATCCAAACGATCTTCTAAAACTCATTAAACCGATCGTTGAAGGAAAAAGTATTGCTTGTTATGGTAACAGGTTCACTAAACAAAACATAAAAAAATTAACTTTCCTACAATTTCTGGGAAATATGATTATGACTTTCTCAACATCTTTTTTTCTTGGGCAGAGAATAGAGGATATGGAAACATGTTATAAGATGGTAAGAAGTGATTATTTTAAAAAAATTGAAATTACTTCAAAAGGATTTGGAATAGATCCAGAGATAACGATGAAATTGAAAAGGATGGGAGTAAAGATTAAAGAGATCCCGATCAACTATTATCCGAGAAGTTACAAAGAGGGTAAAAAAATCAGAATAAAAGATGCGATTAGAACCTTTTATACAATTTTAAAAATAGGTTTTTTGAACTGATATGAAATTACTCCATATAACAACCGCATTTAAAAGGAATAAAGAAGATATAATAACTCCATGGCTTGTTGATCTTCTGGAAGAACAATCAAAAACGAATAAGGTTTTTGTTTTAACCTCAGGTTATAAAAATGTATCCAAAAAACAGAAATATAAAAAAATTAAAATTTTTAGATTCAACTATGCGCCAAACAACCTCATGAAAATTACTCATGATTATACTATAATGGATTATTTAAAATTTAACAAAAAGGCATTCTTTCTTTTACCATTATTTTTTTTAACGGGAATAATTGAAAATTTAAAAATTTTAAAAAATGAAAAGATAGATTTTATATTTGTGCATTGGCCATTTCCACTTTTTTTTATCTCTTTTCCTGCAAAACTATTTTTTAAAAAGAAAATAATTTCTGTATTCTACGGGGCTGAATTAAAACTTTTCAAAAAAAGTTTTTTTGGTAAAAAAATTATCCTCAATTTGATTTTGAAGAATTCTTATAAAATAGTTGCTATCTCTTCATATACAAAAAAACAGATAGAAGAGATTACTTGCAACAAAAAATATAGTATAGAGGTTATTCCCTATGGTGTTCGGATTGAAGAAAAAATCAATTTTTCAGAAAAAGAGAACATAATTCTTTTTGTTGGAAGGTTGGTTGAGAGAAAAGGGGTGGATTATCTTATCAAAGCGATGAAGTTTGTAAAAACTGATTATAAACTTTATATTGTTGGTGATGGGTATAAAAAAAGTGAACTTGAAAAACTAGTAAAAAAAGAAAAACTTTCAGAGCGTGTAAAATTCCTTGGTTTTGTAGGTGATAAGGATTTGATCGAATATTATCGAAAAAGTAAAATATTTGTTCTTCCTGCAATCCATGACAGAAATGGTGATACAGAAGGACTTGGTATGGTTCTCGTTGAAGCGATCGTTAACGGAACTGTTTCAATAGGCACGAATGTTGGAGGAATAGTTGATATAATAGAGGATAGAGTGACAGGGCTTCTTGTTAGAGAAAAGGATGAAAAAGAACTCGCAGATAAAATAAATTATATTATTGAAAATGAAAAAATGTATAAAGAGTTGCAAGAAAATGGTTTCAAAAAGATAAAGGAAAAGTTTTCGATCGATAGCGTAAACAGAAAATATATGGATTTAATCAATGAATAAAAAAGAAAAAATTTTTAATTTTGTTTTGGTTATAATAGTTATTCTGATAGTTTTTTTTATATTCTATAAACTTTTTGGTTATATAAAACAGGTCGATTTCAAATCTATTAAATTCAATTTCTACTTTCTTACACTTTCCTTTTTGATGATACCTGTATGGTATTTTTTTATGTGTTTTTCCTTTAAAAGGATTTTAATATCTTTGGGGCATGATGTTGATCTTTATACTTTGATGAGGATAATAGGGATTTCAATGTTTGGTAAGTATATTCCAGGAAAACTCTGGTTTACAGTTGGCAGAATCGCTCTACTTGAACGGGTTGGTGTTCCAAAGAAAAAATCTTTTACCGCTGTTGTTCTTGAAACATATCTGCTTCTTTTGACGGGTGCGTTTTTCTTTCTTGTTACAATAATCAGATCGAATCAAAACATTTTATATATCATTCTATCTTTAACACTTTTTCTATTTTTCATACTGTTCTCTCTGCCTGCTGTTTTTACAAAAGTTATAAATCTTATGTTCAGATTTTTGAAAAAGGAAAAGTTTGAATTTGTTATTGGTTTTGATGAATACATTTTTATAATGTTTCTTTATTTTTTGGTATGGATCTTTTCAGGTATTGAGTTTTATCTTTTGATATACTCTTTCACATTAAAAACTTATGATTTTATAGGACTGTTGAGCGTTTATCCTTCCAGCTGGGTTGTTGGCTTCTTATCTATTTTAATGCCCGCTGGTATAGGTGTAAGAGAAGGTATGATATTCTTTCTTTTGAAAGGATATACTGGAACAGAAATGGCTGCTATCGGATCTTTACTTTCAAGAATTCAAGTTACCATAGGTGAAATATTCTATCTTTTCTTCTTTATAGGTGATAAAAAAATATGGAGGAAAAATGAAAAATAGTATTAGAAAAGACACTGTTTACATTGTTGTTCTTGCGATTTTGCCATTGATAATTTTTGGTAAAGTTCTTTTCACAGGAAAAATGTTATTTGGTACAGATTGGGTTATGGGTGAATATATACAGAGATATTTTGTTCAAGAAAATATAATGAGTGGAAATTTTCCTTTATGGAATCCAATGAAATTTACGGGTATTCCAACAGGTGAAGGTTTTCTTGGAGACATATTCTATCCTATAACTCTATTTTTAAAAATGTTTATTCCTATGTTTATCCTGTGGACTCTGACTTTTGTAATACATTCATTTATAGCAGGATTTGGAACATATATGTTTCTGAAGGAATTAACGGACAATAAAGATATTTCATTCTTTGGAAGCATTGCTTATATGTTCACAGGAATAATTTTGACTGAAACCTATGGTGGACATGATGGAAGAGTTATTGTTATGTCTTATCTACCACTTGTTCTGTATTTTGTTTATATGGGTTTTCAAAAAGAAAAATTGTTCTATTATGGTTTTGGAGGGATTGCTTCAGGATTCATGTTTCTTTCAGGTCATATTCAATCATCTTACTATGTTTTGCTAACTTCACTCTTTTTTGTATCATTTTTACATATTGATAGAGATTTCAAAAATAAATATAGAAACTGGACTTATCTTGTTTCATTCATTTTAGGAGTGATTTTTTCATTTGTAAACAAAAATTTGGGTTTTTTAATTTTTCTTTTGATAACAGTGTTTTTACCCATGATACTTGATAAGTATTTTAATAAAAAAAGTTTAATGGTGTATTCTTCTTTAATCTTTTTTACCTTTATCACTTTTCTTGTTTCATCGGTTCAATATGTTCCAATTTTGAGATTTTTACCTGAAGCTGCAAGAGGAATATCAAGAGATTACAATTATTCTATCAGTTGGTCGATGGGATTCCCTGATATAATAGATATGTTCTTCCATGGTTTCGCTGGTGTCAATGTTGGACAGATTAACACATACTGGGGTGAAAATCCTTTCAAGCTTCACCACTCTTATCCAGGAATATTGATAATGTTTTTTGGATTAGCAGGAATTTTAAGGAGTAAAAAGGATAGAGTTCAAAGTTTTTTCACGATTGTCTTTTTTATAACTCTTTTAATAGCACTTGGTGGAAAGACACCATTTTTTAGATTTTTCTGGATAATGTTTCCATATTTTGATAAATTCAGGGCACCTGAACTTATCATCTTTATAAACATTTTCTCTCTCGTAACACTATCCTCTTTGATGCTAAAGGATATCGATTTGAAATCTTTGAGAATATCTTTGATTCTGATAACTCTTCTTGGTCTTTCGATTATTCTTTTTCCAGTTATTTATGAGAATCTGTTTTCAAAAAATATTTTACAAACTTTTCCTGAAAACATAAAACAGATGAGAATCAACAACCTAAGGTATTGTTTGAACAATCTAAAATTAATAATTGTTTTCAACATAATTATTATAGTTTCGGTTTTTTTTGTTATTTCAAAATTTAAAAATATCAACAGATTCTATCTTTTACTCTCTATGAGTTTGTTTCAATTTTTTGAAATGTATTACTATTCAAAAGATTATGTGGTTTCGGTACCATCACCTGGTGAATACTATAAAAAGGATGAAATTGTTTCACAGATCCAAAAAGATATGGATCTTTTTAGAGTTTTTCCAATTTCATATGGTGAAAACGATTTCTTAAATCTCTATGGAATCCAGACCATATCCGGTATCCATCCAAGTCCTTTTTATGAATACCAGATTTTTATCAATAATTCAGGTTCTGTAATGTTCAATCCACAAACACTCTTCGATAAGAAGAACAGGTTAAGATTGTTGAATGTAAAATACCTTATAACACCAAAAATTCCAGAGGATACAACTGGATACCCCCTTTCAACACAGAATATGATTATTTTTTATCAGAACCTTTTTAGAAATATGGGATTTCAACCATTCTTCTATGGAAACGATTATATGTTACATATTTCAACTGATTTTGTACCCAGATTTTTTGTTGTGGATTCTTTTATAAAAGTAGATAACATAAACGAAGCTTTAAATATAATCGATAGAGAATATTTCAATCCAAGAAAATATGCGATTGTTGAAAATTCAGAAGTGGATTTACAAAAAATGGATAGTGTTTTAGAGTATCGTATCGATTCTATAATTTATACACCAAATAAAGTTTCACTTACAGTTCAAACGAATAAAGAATCTATACTTGTGATGCTTGACCAATACTATAAAGGATGGAAGGTAAATGTTAACGCTAATTGTTCTCAACTGTTGAAGGTCGATGGAATTTTCAGAGGAGTGAAGATTGAAAAAGGGAAAAATAAGATTGTATTTTCTTTCTCCCCAAATTTGCAAATTGTTTCACTTCTGATATCAATTTTGGGGATAATCATCGCCTTTTTAGTTTTCTTTTTTGAAAAAAGGATTATGTTGAACAGAAGATAAAAATTTTGTATAATTTATGAGAGGTTGTCATATGAGAACTTTAATAATTATTCCAACTTACAACGAAAAGTATAACATAGAAAAAATTATCAATTCAGTTTTAAAACAGGATGAATCTATTGAAGTACTTGTTATTGATGATAACTCACCTGATAAAACAGCGGATATTGTGAAAGGAATGATCGAAAAGGATAAAAGGATAAATCTTATTCAACGATCTAAAAAAATGGGTCTTGGAACCGCATATGTTCTTGGATTCAAGTATGCGATAGAAAAAGGTTATGATTATGTTTTCGAGATGGATGCTGATTTTTCTCATGATCCTGATGACATAAAAAGGTTTTTGAAGGAAATCCAAAATTATGATCTTGTGATTGGATCAAGGTATTGCAATGGAGTTAGTGTTGTAAACTGGCCGATGAAAAGACTTTTGCTTTCATATTTTGCAAACATTTACGCAAAATTGATAACAGGTGTTCCAATAGATGATCTTACTGGTGGTTTCAAATGTTATAGAGTATCCTTTTTGAAAAATATAGATCTTTCAAAAATAAAGTCCGATGGATACGCTTTTCAGATAGAGATAGATGTAAAAATTTATAGAAAAAATGGAAGAGTTAAAGAGATCCCAATAATTTTCAGAGATAGAATTGATGGTTATTCAAAGATGAACAAAAAGATAATATGGGAAGCCTTTTGGCTTGTCTGGAGATTGAGGATTCTAACCATTTTAAAAAAATTATGATAAGTGTAATAATCGTAACCTACAATTCAGAAAAATTTATAAAAAGTTGTTTAAAGAGTGTTATCTCATCTTTTAAGAAAATGGATTTTGAAATAATAGTTGTAGATAACTGTTCCTCTGACAGGACTACGAGAATAATTTATGATGAGTTCAAAAATGTTAGGTTCATAAGATTGAGAAAAAATAAAGGATTTGCTTATGCAAACAACATTGCAATGGAAAGAAGTTATGGTGAATTTATATGTTTGCTAAATCCTGATACTATAGTTACCGAAAATGCACTTGAAAAGATGGCAGATTTTCTTGAAAAAAACAATGATGTTGGTATGGTTGGAGCGAAATTAAAAAATTTTGATGGAAGTTTACAACTCTCATGTAGAAGATTTCCAAACTATCTGAATGTTTTCTTTGGTAGAAAATCACTTTTAAGAAACATTTTCCCGAATAATCCGATAAGCAAAGATTTTATGCTTGAATATCTTGATTATGATAAAATACAAGATGTTGATTGGATGATGGGAGCAGCCGTAATGTTAAGAAGAGATCTTTTAGAAAAGATTGGTTTCTTTGATGAGAATTTTAAACTTTTTGTTGAGGATACAGATCTATGTTATAGGATCAAGAAAATTGGAAAAAGGGTTGTTTTTTTACCCGATGCTGTAGTTTTCCATTTCCATGGAGCGAGTGTGAGAGAAGGTTTTTCAAGAGCTCAGGTTTACCATAACCTTGGAATGTTTAATTTCTTTAGAAAACATTTTATAAAAACTGGAATCTTAAAATTCGTGCTTTATTGTGGAATCATCATAAGGTTATATTTTGTTTTTTTGTTCTCTCTTTTTGAAAAATTGTTAACCAATGTTAAAGGTAAAACAAATTTAAACTGAAGGGGATTAAAATGGAAAAAACAAGTGAAAGGTTGGATCCTGAGATATTAACTCAGAATAACGAATCGTTTCCTCTTTTGATTTTTCATAAAATGTCCTATGAACTTATACAAGATTATGTGAAAGATAAAATTGTGCTTGATTTTGGATGTGGTTATGGATACGGAAGTCAAATATTAAAAAAATATGCAAAAAAAGTTGTTGGTGTAGACCTTTCTCCGGATGTGATCAAAATCGCGAGGGAAAAATATGGACAGGAAAATCTTGAATTTTTACTTATAGATAAACTTGAAAAAAAAGGACTGATGTTTCAGGATAAAAATTTTGATGTTGTTGTTGCGTTTCAGGTTCTTGAACATATTGAAAACATAGATCTATTCTTTTTTGAAATGAAGAGAATTTTAAAAGATGATGGTATTTTGATACTGACAACTCCAAACTCAAACTTAAGGTTACTACCTTTCCAAACTCCCTGGAACCATCACCATATAATAGAGTTTAACTACTACGAACTTGATTCTATTCTTGCAAAGTATTTTGATTTTTATAAGATATTCGGGATAACATTCACCGGAATCCCTTTAAAAAATGAAATCGGAAGGATCACAAAACTTAAAATTTTTCTTTATCCCTTCACAAATGTTTTTGTTCCAAACAGATTGAAGTTGAAAATTCTTCAGTTTTTATGGGATATTTTTAGAGGAAAGGATATCCTTAAAATTGTATCTAGAAAGAAAAGAAAACCTGTTTTCAATGAAAGATATCTGTCAAGAAGAGTTATAATAACCGATGATCCAAGAAGGAAATGGTTAAGTTTTATAACATTCTGCTATAAAAAATGAAAATAGGAATAACCGGTAAATTCGGGTCTGGAAAAACTACATTCGCACAATTCCTTTCAAAGGGAAAGATCAAAATAATTTTTGGTGATGAACTTGGAAAAGAACTTTTGAGAGAAAATCAACGAGAAATTTTTGCTTTCCTTGGTTTAAAACATGATCAAAACTATGTAGAAAGGTTAAAGGAAAGTATTATTAAAGATGAAAATCTTTTCGTCAAATATAACAACTGGATGTACACTCATCTTCCCGATTATATAATAGAAAATTGTGAAAAGTATGATGATGTAATTTTAGATGCAGCCCTCATTTTTGAATGGCAGATAGATTATTATTTTGATACAATAATACTCATAAAGGACGGTGATTTTGACGAAAGATTTCGAAGAATTTTTGAAAAAAGGGGAGGTGCTGACAGAGAACTATATAAGTTGCTTGATAGATACCAATGGTCTGATGATAAAAAAATACTTTTCAGTGATTTTATTGTTGAAAATACTGGTTCTATAGAACAGTTAAAGAAGAGTGCTGATGAAATTTTTAAAAAAATTTTTACTTCTTAGTTTTTTTCTTTTTTTAAAAGTTGATTTTTTTTGCCTTGATTTTGATGCAAAACTCTCCTTTTTACTTCTCGAAAAGCAATGTTCTTTTGGCCCAAGAGTTCCAGGTAGTGAAGCACACAGAAAAACAGTTGATTTTATCATTAATTTTTTGAAAAATTATGTTGATACTGTCTATGTTCAAAAATTTAAACAAAAAGTTTCATATTCAAAAAAAGAGATCGAGTTCTGTAATATAATAGGAATTTTAAATAAAGAAAAAGAAGAAAATGTTATGTTATTTTCACACTTTGATTCGAGACCCTTTTCCAATGTAAAAGGGAAAGCAACTCCTGGCGCAAATGATGGTGCTTCTTCAACTGCTCTTCTTTTAACACTTGCTAAATTTTTTAAAGAAAACCAATACAGTGAGAGGATAGATTTTATTTTTTTTGATGGAGAAGATGGGGGAACTGTCGCACACCCCGAGGAATGGTTCTTGGGTTCAAAGTTTTTTGCAGAAAACTATGTAGGAAAGATTCCCAAAATTGCAATACTTGTTGATATGGTGGGAGATAGTGATCTAACGATAAAAAGGGAAATCAACTCTGAATTTACAAATTCTAAACTTTATGACAAAATATTTGAAAAAGCAAAAAAGTTAAATAAAAAAAGTTTTATAAATAGAATAGGTTTTTTTGTTGAAGATGATCATATACCTTTAAACAAAAAAGGATTTAAATGTGTTAATATAATAGATATTGAATATAGATACTGGCATACGATATATGATACTCCCAATAAATGTAGTGAAAAGAGTTTAAAAGATGTTGGGGAGGTTTTAATTGAAACAATATATGACAGATAGAGTTTTCTTTATACTATCTTTGGTCATACTATTTTTTTCAATATTTCTGTATTTATTCAACCAGAAAATTCAAAATAAAAAAATTGAGTTTCAAGAATTTCAAACAGGTGATCTTAAAACCAATACTGAAAAATATGAACTCAACAGTGTAACATTGAATGATCTTATTAGAGTCCCGGGAATAGGTGAAAAAACTGCTCAAAAAATTATTAAGATGAGAGATAGTTTGAACGGGTTCAAAAAGATAGAAGAACTTCTATATGTTGATGGTATAAAAACCAAAAGGTTGGAAAAACTAAAAGAATATCTTTATGTTGATGAAAATAGATAGAATCGATTTTGATTTTTATGAAAAAAATTCTGAAAATTTTTTTGGATTCAATGTTTTTGTTTCAAGAAAATATCTTGAAACCTTTGGAGGGATAAAAAATATTAAAATTTACTCTATATCTTCTGAAAATGGAATTGAAGCATTTTTTCCTGTCAACGAGAAAAAATTATTTTTCAGTAAAATATTTTTAACTCCACAGTTCACCCAGTTCTTTAATATTATATTGAAAAATAATCCAGAGCATGAGAAAAAGAAATTTTTTAGATTTAGAGAAATATTATCAACATATTCTATTTTTCTTAAAAAGAATTTTGCTTATTTTTCATTACCATTACATTATGATTTTTATGATATTAGGATTTTTAAATGGAATGGAATAAATGTGGTTCCCTGTTATTCTTATATGGTGGATGAATTTAAAGAAAACGATTCGATTTCCCTTGATGGGTTAAAATTGATAACCGATTCTCAAAAACTCTATCAGGATTATTTAATTTCTTATAAAGGGAAGAGCCATATAGATAAAAAAGATTTTATATACATAATAGATTCGTTAAGGGAAAAAGATTTGTTGAAAATTTTTTCAAATTCGAAAGCGAGTGTTGCTGTTCTTTTTGATAATAGAAGTAAAGTGGCATACCTTTATGTGATAACCGGTAAAGATACCATAGAACTTTTGAACCAGATCTATAAAGGAGGATATTTTAAGGGTTATAAGGTTGATCTTGTTGGAGCTAATACGGAAAGGATCGCTAAATATAAAAGCAAAATTGATCCTTCCTTAAAATTGTACTTTAAACTTGAAAAAAAATATGTTAACTTTTGAAGATAGAAGAAAATTAAAAAAAGTAGATTTTGAAACTTTAAAAAAGAATTTTGTTCTTGGTACATTGACAATTGAAATACCTGTTTCGAATAATAGAATAATTTATACTGACTCTCTTGAGAAAATAGAAGAGAATGTTGTTTATGTTTTGGAAGATCCACTTCTATATCAGGGAAAGGTTGAAAGAATAGATTTTTCAGGTGATCATCCAATTTTTAACAGACATCATCTTGTTTTTAAAGAATATGAGTCAGATTTTTTTTATATACATTCAAATTCGTTGATCCTTAAATTTGATATTTTTGCTTTAATATATTCTTCTATACTCAAAGAGTTTCAATTCACAAAAAGAGATGATTTTGAGAAAGTAAAACTTTTGAGAAAAAAACCTTATCTTGAAAGGATTCTCTTAGAGATTGGAAAAACTGTTAGAGAATTTTTTTTAAAGAAAAATGGTTATTATCTTGAAATTCAAAGAAGAGAACCTTTTTTACTTTTGACTTTTGATGTAGACAGAATCAGATATTTTGACTGGAAAAAAGATATCTATTATGGAATAAAGAAAAATTTTTTTAAAGACGAATTCTCTTCTCAATATTTTAAAATCAAAAAAAATTGTAAAACTAAAGATCCGTGGAATAGAATAGGTGAGATTCAAAAGATACTTGAAGAAAATTGTTTAAAAGCGACTTTTTATATTTTCGCCAAAAAAAAAGATATTTTCACAACAAGGTATAGTTACAAAGAATCGGAAAAACTTTTTAAAAAACTTATAAAAAAATATGTTGTTGGTTTACATCTTTCCTATGAATCTTTCTTGAGTGAAAACATGATAATGGATGAGGTCGAAAAATTTAAGAGTATAACCGACAAAGAATCTATCGATGTGAGATTCCATTTCCTTAACAGGTTGACAGAAAAGCATGTGGAAATTTTTAAAAAGTTGAATATTAAAACCGATTCTTCAATCGGTGACAGAAAAAGTTCCTCTTTTTTTACAGGTTTTGCAAACCCAGTTTTTCTTGATAAGGATCTTGTGGAGTTCCCCGTTATATCTATGGACAGTGCTCTAAATTTAGAAGAGATGAGAGGAATAAAATTTACAGAAAGTATAGAACAGGTCTTAATTGAGATTAAAAATTTAAAAGGCGTATTCAACTTTATATTTCATCCTTCCAGTTTGGATAGGTTTACCTATGAGGGATATTCAAAATATCTTTTTGAAATTATAAAGTTAACAAGAGAAAAAGAATTTAAAAGTGTATCAATAGATGAACTCAAAAAGATTTTAAAACAAAGGGAAGAGAGTGTGAAAATAGAAGGTAAAAGTTTTTTTGTTGACAATTTAACCGATTATGATTTAAAATTTTACATGAAGGATAAAGTTTTTGTGGAAAAGGAATTAAAATTCAATTTTAAGGAGGTTATATGAAAAAAAATGTTATCCTCATTCTTGTTTCAAACAGAAGTAAATCTGCTGTTAAAGTTCAGGAGACACTCACAAAATATGGTTGCATAATAAAAACAAGACTTGGTGTACATGATGGTGTTGAAAATAAATGTTCAGAATGTGGACTTTTGATCGTTGAACTTGCTGGAACCGACAAACAGGGAAAAGAATTGTTTGAGAATTTACAAAAAATCACTGGAGTTACGGCAAAAATGGTGAGTTTAAAATTAAAGGTTTAATCCTCTTTAAACTCGTTTTGTATTTTTAAAAACTCATCAAGATTTGATAGAAAAACATCGACGATCTTTCCGTCAAACTGTTTGTCTCTCTGATTTTCTATTTCCGTTAATATCTTATCCAATGGCCATGCATCCTTATAGGGTCTTTTAGTAGCAAGAGCATCGAAAACATCGGCAAGTGCTACAATCCTTCCTTCTATAGGAATCTCTTCACCTTTTTTTCCACTTGGATAACCTGTTCCATCAAATCTTTCATGATGGTTTAACGCGATTGAAGAGGCAAAATTTATTAATTTTTCTGTTGACCCAGCAAGAATCTCATATCCCATTATTGTATGTCTTTTCATTATTTCCCATTCTTCAGGTGTAAGTTTTGCTGGTTTTGTAAGAATGGCATCTGGTATACCGAGTTTTCCAATATCGTGTAATGGTGAAGCATAAAGGATCAATTCACAGAACTCATCTGAAAATCCAAGTTTTTTTGCTATAAGTTCAGAATATTTACTCATTCTTTTTATGTGTGTACCTGTATCGGTGTCCTTGTATTCTGCAGCGACTGATAATCTATATATCGTTTCAAGATACGCTCTTTTGATGTTTTCTTTAAGTTGAACATTCTTTATCGAAACAGCGGCTATTGATGCAAAAGATTCTATTATCTTTTCGATCTCCTTTGAATATGAGGTGATATTACCTTTTTCATCTTTTGAATTTATAAGTTGTAAAACACCTATAACCTCATTTTCGTTATCCTTCATTGGTATTGTGAGCATAGATTTTGTTCTGTAATTATTTTTCTTATCAAATTCGTCATTGAAAGAGAAAGGATATTCATTGGAAAGCATATAAACATCTGGAATGTTGATAATATTTTTTGTAAAAGCAGCATAACCTGCTATAGATGTTTTATCAATGTTTATAGGAAATGCCTTGAATTTTTTATGTATGTCCTTTAATGTATCGTTTTGAGTTATCAAAAACACCAATCTGTTTTTATCTTTTAAATAAAGGGAACCAGCATCAGAGTTTGTTATCTCTCTTGCTTTTTTTAACACTATTTCAAGAAGTTGGTTAAGATTGGGGATGGAACTAATCATTATTGAAATTTCTATAAGTTCATTCAAAATCTCTTTTTGATCTATTTTCATAATTTAATAATAACTCTATAAATATCTCTGTCAAGTTTAAATGGTCAAACTTTAAATTTGTGAAATAAAATCTATTCTTTGATATTGTTAAATACTGTTATTTTTATATCAAATCTATTGTTGAATTTTGATAGTTCATAATTTTTAAAAATTTCAATTAGACCTGTTTCATTTTTTATTGATATGGGGAGGAGATATTCTTTTATCTTTTCAGGATTTTCAAAATATTTGAAATTGACCTGATATATTTTAAATTTTTTTTCATGGAGAAAAGTTTTTAAATGGATCATATCTTCGTCTTCGAGATCAAATTGACAATTAAGGGGGTAATTCTCATCTTTTGTATTCGTTAGATATAGAAAAAATATTTTCTCATCATTTGTTAAAACTATTTTTGAGTATCTTTCATATGATCCTTTTTGAACAAAAAATTCTTTGGAATTTTCGATCCTTTTTAGGGATGTTTCACTTAAAAATTTTGAAAAAAGTCCTATTTTTTGTTTATAAAAATCATTTTGAAATTTTTCTCTACTGTCAGTATTGTTATAATAATATGCATAAAAAATTATTCCATTTGAACCTAAAATATATGGAGAAAAGAATCTCCATTTTATTTTATCAAACTTTAATTTATCATTTTTTATATCTTTATAAGCATCTCCTATGTAAAGAATCTTTTTCGAATTTTGTTTTGCAAAATCGTATATTTTTTTAAACCTTTTTAAAAAGTACTCATCGTATAGATAATCATCAAACATTATATAATCGCTTGTGATAAGAAAAGATGTATCTTCAAACATCATCAGTTTCAGTTTATCATCATTTTTATAATCATAAAACTGTGCTGAATGTAAAACAAAGGGAATATGGTTTTTGCTTTTGATATAATCGATAATTTCGTTTATATAGTAAATGGTTGTTTCATCGTTTCTTTTTAGAAGATTATTTTTGTAAATATCGTTACGGTACTCAAAAAACCATCTATCAAGGTTTATTATGGTTTTTGGTTCTATTTCATCTTCCAGATAAAATCCAATTATTCTTTTATCACCAAGAGAGCACAATGAGTCAACTATAAATTTTGCCTGCTGAACCTTCTTTTGATTTTTGTAAGAAAAATTGAAATTACCAAGATATGTGTCTTTTAATATGATCCTTAGTCCAACTATCCTATAATTCTTTAATCCGAATTTTTCATCAAGAAAATCTTTTATGTTGAATTGAAAAGTTTGCCAGATTGTATCAAGGGTTTGATCTGAAGGTAGGTTCAAAATATATTTTTCTCGATCTTGTTTTGATATATTTATTTTTTTGCTACCTGAAATCTTGCTTATATTAAAATCTGTTCTGATAAAATTTTTGTATTTTTGATCGATAAAAGTGTTTGTTCTATTTCCAATTATAAAATGGAAAAAAGAATCTTCAAACGATAGATCAAAAATTATATTGATATAAGAGTTTTTATTAAGTAATTTGTATGATAAACCGAATATATCAAAATAGATGTTAACAGCTGCATTCGACTTTAAATTGAAGATTTTATCTTTATAGATCTCGATCAAAATTTTTTCATCTTTTTTCAAATCTTTAACTTTAAGAACTCCATATGTTGGAATTTCTTTGTCCCAGAATGTGGAAATGTAATTTTTAATATTTTCTTCATCCAATATTTTTCTACTATTTTTGTTTATAAGAAAAACTTTTCCATACTTAAGAATTGAAATATTGTTTGAATCAGAGTTAAAAAAGGAAAAAAGGTTTCTCGAAAATGTTGAGTATGAAGGGAGAGTTATGATTACATATTTTGTATGAGGTAAATTTAACAAAGGTTGAAATTTTAAAGGATCGATTTTTGTTAAATCTTTTTCTCGGTTATAAAGGGTATACTGTATGAAAATATCATAATAGGTAGTAAAGTCATCTTTGTAATATCCACCATCGATGCCAAGAAAAGATTTTGAAATTTTCTCATCATTGTTTAAATACCATCCAACAAGATATTCTTTTTCTATTGAACCATTAAGATTTAGACAAAAAAAACCTAAAATAAAAATAAGAAAAATAATCATATCAAAGAGATTTAAAATAGTTAATAATTTTAATTAAATCGGTTCTGTTTATTATCATCATATTTTTAAAATTCTTTTTGTAATGTTTCAAAAAGAATGTTAAAATTATTAAAGTGTTTAAAGTATATGAAAATAAAGATGCAATCGATGCTCCGATGATTTTAAATTTTGGTATAAGTACAAGATTTAAAATGATGTTTATTAGAACACTTATTATCGAAGCGAGTAATTGAACTTTTATAATACCATCACCTGAAAGTTCAGAAGACAACATTTTTGCATACCCATTTGAGAGTATGGCTGGTGCAAGAATGATCATTGGAATTATCGATTCTTTATATGCGGGAGAGTAGAGAATGGTTATGAGAGGATACGCTGTTATAACTATAAAAGTTGCAACAAGAATGTTGATGCTGTTTACAATCCTCATTGATATTTCAAAAGAATCTTTTACATCCTGATTTACTTTTAATGCGAAATTCACAAGTGAGGTTGACTGGGATAACAATCGTGTTTTTTCAATTATAAAAACTGCAACCGAATACCATCCAAGGTATTCAGGTTTTAGAAAAAAAGATATCAAAAACATATCGATTCTGTAATTTAAAAAAGACATTAGATTCGCAAGATAGATAAAAAAACTGTATCTGGTTATGGATACAAGTTCTTTAATGTTAGGAATTTGAAACTTGAACGGAAACAAAAAATATATTGACATTGCAAGTGGAATAAAAAGTGAGAAAAAGTATACAAGGGATATGTTCACAGGTGTGAGTTGAATTTTTAAAATTATTAGAGTTATTAATAATGTTATCTCGATGAATATAGGGAGTGTTCTGATTATGTTGAAAAGTTTTATTTTTAGTGATCCGAGATAAAGTCCAAGAGTGAATTTTGATGATATCTGGACAAAAAATAACAATGGAATGATAAAATACCCTCTCTGATCATCATAAAATAATATTAAAAGGAAAGTCGCTACAATCGATATTAGAAAAAAAACAAACATTAAAATAATGGAAAGTGTTTTCCATTTGTCCTGAGATAATGATATCTTTTTCCCCGAATAGTAAGAAAGACCTGTAGAAAATCCAAATTCGAGAACCATAGAAAGAGTTGACGACACGAGAATTATATAAGCATAGTAACCCTTGTTCACAGGACCTAAACCTCTATTGATTATAATTGTTGTACCTATCCCTATAAAAACAATGATCAGCTCACTTACAAAGGTTAAAAGTGATTTTTTAAACATTTTTCAACCTTTCTTTAACAAAAACAAATTCAGTGTTCATCCTTTCTTCCCACGACCAAATATAATGTTTTTCAAAATTTTTCAGTTTTTCCTTTATCTTATTCATCTCATTTTGATCTTTTCTAATAGAAAGAAAAAGTGCTGCGAATTCTGACATTTCTTTAACAGTATCAAAGGAAAAAATAAAATCATTCATGAATTCAGTTTTAAAACCTCTTTTTAAACTTAAAACAGGAGTTTCATTTTTAATACTTTCAAGAACAGGATTGTTGAGAGAGGAAAGAATATTGAAAGATAAAAACAGATCAGATATTTGAAAATATTTATAAGTTTCATTTTGTTCTATACTTCTTATATATCTGTAATCAACTTTTTTTGAATCCAAAAATTTTAACATTTTATCTCTTTCATCTCCATCTCCTATTATTAAAAAGGTTACGCTTGTTCTTTCATAAAAATTTTCTAAAAAATTCAAAAAAAGATCAATACCCTTGAGTTTTGATAATCTGTTAAGAAAAAGAAAAACAGGTTTTTCATTTATTTTGAGATTTTTTTTCAACTCAGATCTTTCTTCTTCTGTCAGTGAGGGAAAGTTATCGATTCCATTAATAAGGTATAAAATTTTTTCCCTATCAACCCCACGTTTTATAGCAACATCATCACCGCCTGTTCCATCGTTCACAAGAATGTATCCTGTAAGGTTCAATCTGAAAGATAGAAGATTTTCTTCAAATTTGTAAAACCTGTTATTTAAAACATATTTGTAAGCATCAACGAGGCCATAGTACCTTACAAAGATCGGTTTGCTTCTTCGAAATAGTATGTAAGAAGTCAAAGGCATATACTGTAGATGTGCATAAACAAAGTCGGGATTAAAATTTTTTATTAGATTTTTTAATTTAATGGGGTAAATGGTTGAAAAATATATAAATCTTAATTTGTTAAAAAGGTGGTATGATTTTAAATGTTTTTGGTTTAAAAATATTTCAGGGACTTTTAATGATACTATTCTACAATTTTTAAACAAAGTTTCTATAGAATTTTTATTTGATGGGTATATATAGAGTTGATAAAACCCTTTTTCATCATAATATTTTAATGTTTTCATTACTGAAGGCATTCCTGACCTTTTCCCCATGACCCATACTGGTATTGTTGAAAGATGTAAAATTCTGTTCAAATCACTCTCCAAGAAGTTTGTTGTAAATTTCTAAACCATTTTTAAAGCATTTTTCACTTTCAAAGTTTTCTTCTGCAAACTTTTTCATATTTTTCCCTGTTTCATTTAAAATATCTTTATTTTTATAATAAAACAAAATCTTTTCGTACAATTCTTTTATGTCCAATGTTTTCAGAGAAGTAAAAAAATCTTTTTGTCCAAAGAATTCCTTCATTGGTTCTATATCCTGATATAAAACGATCTTTTCGCACATCATCGCTTCTTTAACAGATACTGGACTACCGTCTCTTAAAGAGAGTGAAAGTGTTAAATCACAACCCTTGATCAGAGATATGAAATTTTCTTTTGAAAGATTTTCTAAGATTTTTATAAAAGTTAAGTTCTTACATTTTTCCTTTATCATTCTATAGTAAGAAGAATCATCTCCTTTTATCAGAATAAGTTTAATGTTATCATAATTTTTGTTCAGTTCTTCTAAGGTTTTTATAACTCTCTCAATTTGAAAGATTTCCCTTATAAAGCGCAAGTTTAAGATGATAAAATCATCTTTCGAAAAACCTATTTTTTCTCTTTCAAAAGGGGTTATACTGTCAATAAAATTTTTATCAACACCCCAGATCAATTGGTCTGATTCATTGATTTGATAATTAAAAAATTTTTTTAAATGATTTCCGGCAAAGGTAATGTAATCTGCCTGTTTTATGGATAGATCAGCAAGATATTTGAAAAAGAAATTAGCATTTTTGTAGTCGTTTGTTATATCACTTCCCCAGAAGGAGATTATAGTTTTTTTTTGATCGTTGAGTGTTAGTATTCCATAGGGAAAAAGATAGTGAGCATGAACAAGATCCGGTTTTACTGTTCTTATAATTTTTTGAACTTTAATATAACTTTTCAAAAGATTGAGTTTATAGAAAGGAAAATTAAAATTTATAACAAAACTGTTCTCTATTGGTTTAAAATCTTTTTTGAGTGAAATATAGAATATTTTAAATATATCTTGTTTTTTTAAAAAATTTATCCATTCCAAAGTATGTGCAGATTCAGGAGGTGCTATCAATAGTATCTTTTTTTTCATTTGAAACCACTTTTAAAAAAGAATAAACTATTCCAAGAAACATATAGTAGATTATCAAAGGATCGTTTGTCAAAAATCTTTCATTGTTCAAATGTGCTCTTGGTCCTTCAGAAATTGTTCCCATAAAAAAGAAGGAAAGGATTGATATAAAAAATGAGATCGAGATATTTTTTATTGTTCCAGAAAACTTTTTTGAGATTTTATAAAGATTGTATAACAGATAACCGTTTAAAAACACGAATCCAACTGTTGCTATTATTCCATACTCGAGAGTTAAACCCAAAATCAGGTTATGGGAATGCAAAACCAACTGTTCAGGAAAAGCCCCCAGGTTTCTCCAGAGTTTTGGAAACTGGTTGCCACCTATACCAAAAGGATGATGGGGTATCTGATGTAAAGAGAGTTGCCATGCGTTGACTCTTATGAGGGTACTGAATTCAGTGACTTTTGCTCTTGTAAAGATATTGAAAAACCTTGAAATCACATTGAATAGAAGTCCAAAAGTCAAGGCACCAATCCCAGAAGATATATAAAAAAGTATTGCAACGTTTTTTCTGAAATCTTTTACCATGAAAAAGAATAAAAAATAAATTAAAACTAAAGATAGAAGACCACCTCTGCTGATAGTCATCAGTATTGAGAGATTAATGAATATGAAGAATATGAAAAATAAAAATTTTTTGATTCCTTTTCCTTCACTAAGAAAATAAAAGGTTACTGGAACAAAAATTAAGGCGGTGGCTGCATAAACATTTGGACCTATAAAATTGAATGATGCTCTGTTAAGGAATAGTTCCACTAAATCAAATTTTGTTACGATGTTTAAAAAACCGGAAATAGTGTTAAGAAAGAATGAGAATATGAAAAATAGAAGAACAGTTTTTATATCGTTAATAGTGTTGAATGCGTTTGAAAAGATAAAAAAGATAAAAAATGGAATTAAAAATGCGAAGATCGTAGAAAAAAATGAAACAAATTTATCTCCTCCAACAGCTGTCTCAGTTATTAAAGAAGACACTATACCACTTGTGATCATAAGAACAAAAGAATAGTTCAATAAAAAATCCTTGATATCACTTGTTTTCGGAAATTTTCCTTCGATAAAAATTTTAAGTGTTCCGACGGTTATAAAAAAGATTATGGATACTGTTATCAAATGGAATTTTAATTGAAAAAGTTCAAAATAAAATCTTGTTACATTTAACCTCAAAAAGAATGGTAAAGTTAATATGTAGAGTATTGAAAAATCTTTTAACGATAAAAGTAAAGATAACATGGTTGCAAGCAGAATTACTATAAAAGATGCTGAAAAGAGTAATCCTCTTTTACTTCCAAATATATTATAACCAAAAATGAGAAAAAGGATTATACATATAATAAAAAATGAGATAAGTAAAAGCAAAAAGAGATTTTCAAATATCTTTTCTTTTCTGGAATGGATCATAAAAAACCAGTTTTAAGTATTTATAAAACTCTTTTCTTTCGTTATCTTCGAGATTGTTCTCAAGATAATATTTTATTCCCAAAACTAATATTTCGAGCACAAAAATAAGAAGAAAAGATATAATAACTATCTCCTTTCTTGGAGGGAAACTTTTCAACGTTGGAACGGTTGCCGTATCCACAAAAAAAACATTGTCTGTTGGTTTTTCAAGATTGCTTTTTATAAGATTTAGTTGTCCTAAAAGTTCATTTTTTATTCTCAATGCGACTTCCATATCTATCTTCAACTCAGTATATTTTACAACCTCTTCCGGTTTTTCGTATAGGGAATATGATATCGAATCAACAGATTTTTCAAGTTCTTTGATTTTTAACATCTTGTTTTTTAATGCCATAGATGTATCTGGTAGAGAATATTTCATCTTGTAAAATTCAGATTTTTCTTTTATCAGTTCATCGTATAGGGAAACCATAGATGGGGTTTTCTGTTGGACTGAAAATTCGACTCCAAGAGATCTGTTCCTTTTAAGCCATTCATTCAATCTATCCGAAAGTTCTTCTACAATTAGAATCTGTTTTTTATAAAGATCCTCATAAAGTTTTAAATTTTCCTGCTGTTTTTGAATGTTAATTAAATTGATCTGTTTTTTTAAGTAGTATATATAATCGTTACATATATCTTTAGCAAATTGGGGATCTCTGTCTGTGAAAGAGATAGTAAGCATCTCCGAAGCACCGATATCAAATTTTGTGATCCTTTTTATTTTTAATCTTGTATGTTCAATAGTTTTTAAATGATATCTTTTTTGGAGATCATATTTTAAAATAAGAGAGTCAACAACCGAATTACTTCTTAATATATCTATGTAAAGGTCAACAGTTTGCGCTGAGAATCCTCCGATATCAAAAAAACTTCCAGCCATCTTAGATATTGATGTTAAGGAAGAAAGTAACGATTGACTACTACCAGTTGGTGGTGTTAAAGAAACTGATGATGTGAACTGTTGTGGAATAAGAAATGCTATTATAGAAGAAAGAATGATCGTTATAGAAAGAGAAATAAGTATAAATTTTCTGTGGTTAATGATATATATAATGAATTTGATCGTATCCTTCATTACTCCTCCATCACTTAAGAATGTTCGAGATATAAACATAGATCATTATTGAATTCATTATGACAGAAACAAAATATGTCATATCTTTTATCTTTGTCGCCAAAGATTTACCAACTACAATCATATCCTCAGGTTCAACTTTCCCATTTTTCTTTTTTCCATTTTTATCAAAATGTTTGACATTTTTTAGATCACCCTCTATAGATGGTCCTCCTGCAAGTGATATATAGTCATTAATTGAAAAGTCAGGAGAGTATTGATATAAACCACCCTTTACAACCTGCCCAACAACAGACACTGTTTGTGGTTTTAAATAGATCCTATCACCTGGATATACGGTATCAAATGGGGAAACCTTTTCAAGATTATTTTTACCTTTTCTTATAGTATAGATCGTTAAATTTGAATCGAGAGTTGTTAAAAAATGTGTTTGAACATGAGAAATATAATATAGAAAATTTTTGCCCCATTCAAAATTGACAAATCTTGTGGAGTCAAGTGTTGTCGATATGTTGATATAAGTATGGGAACCATAATATTTAACATTCAATATAACTGTATCAACAAGGAATTCTCTTTTGTAGGTTCTAAATATTGAGTCCTCAAACTCTCTTCTTGTTAAATTTTTATAACTTACCACTTTCCAGTTTGTAAAATAAGTTTGTGTTTTTAAATCGAAAAGTCCGCTTTTTGTCGTTGATGGAACCATAAGAATGAAAGATCCATCGTCAAGTGTTGTCGATGTAAATGTAAAAGAGTTTACTCCTTTTTTGTCAACAACATAAACTTCAACAGAATCACCGATACCAAAAAGATAATTTTCTGTCGAAGGTACAGAAGGAAAGAGCATAATCGTTGAGATAAATATAAAAGAAAGCAACACCATTCTCCTCATAGATTCTCCTTATATAAAAAAATTATTATATAGTCAAAATATTTACAGTCAATAAATAAGAGTTGAAAAATTTTTAAAAAGTTCTAAAATCTAAAATATGTATAAAAAATTCTTTTTTTCTTTTTTATTTATATTTTTTCTATCAATAATCAGTTGTGAATCGAAAACTGAACTCAAGGTAAAAGAAAGTGGAGCAGATAGTTTAAAGATCATTTCAAGTTTTGAAAACTATTCTTTTATACCCAAAAAGTTTTCATATAAAGGAGAAAACATTTCTCCAAAGATAGAAATCAGAAATATTCCTGAAAAAACGAAATCTTTACTTTTAATTATGGAAGATCCCGATGCACCAGCAGGGAAATTTATACACTGGATAGTTTTTAATATTTTACCATCCGATTCTTTTATTCCTGAAGGATTTTCGAAAAATTCGTTCCGACTTGGAAACGGTATTTTACAGGGGTTAAACTCTTTGAACCAATATTCATACTTTGGCCCCCATCCTCCTTTTGGAACTCACAGATATTTTTTTAAAGTTTTTGCACTTGATACATTCCTTCCACAGGATTCGACTTTAACGGAGACAAAAATACTAAAAATTGTTACAAATCACATCATTTCTTATGGTGAACTTGTTGGTAAATTTTCAAAAGATTGAAACTTTTTGTTGACCTTCTTATTTTTTTTTGTAAAATATATCTTTTAAAGGGGGAAATTCTATGTGGAAAAGGTTAGGAGATCTTCTTATAGATGAAGGGCTGATTACAAAAGAACAGTTGAATCAAGCGCTTTCCCAACAGAAAGAGAATGGCGGAAGATTGGGGAGTATTCTTGTCCAGATGGGTTTTGTTACAGATGAACAGATTTCAAAAGCATTGGGGAAACAATACAATGTTGGTGTGTTTGAGTTCAAAGAGGAGATAGATCCTATAGTTTTAAAAATAGTTTCTCCGCAGATAGCACAAAAGTTTCAAGTGATTCCAGTAAAAAGGGAAGGTAAAAATCTTTTTCTTGCGATGGCTAATCCTGTTGATGTTTATACTATAGAGGATATAAAATTTGCAACTGGATACAATGTTATCCCACTTGTAGCAAGTGAAAATATGATATCAAAAGCGATTGAAAAATATTATGGAGTTGCAGGCTCGATGGCTGAAGTTCTTTCGGAAATCGGAATGGAAGAGGAGATAGAGATTCTTGAAGAGGAAAAACAACCTGATGCGCAACAACTTTTGATTGATGTTGATGCTGCTCCAGTTGTAAAACTTGTTAATGGAATCATTATTGAAGCTGTGAAACAGGGTGCTTCAGATATACATATTGAACCTTTTGATAAGATATTAAGGGTTCGTTACAGAGTTGATGGTGAATTGAAAGAGGTTATGAGTCCTCAATATACCCTTGGACCTGCAATTGTTTCAAGGTTAAAAATAATGGCTGGGCTTAACATTTCCGAAAGAAGGATTCCTCAGGATGGAAGAATTGGAATGAAGGTTGGAGATAAATCGATAGATCTAAGAGTATCAACACTTCCAACTGCACATGGAGAAAAGATTTGTATGAGAATTGCTGAAAAATCATCTTTGATGAAACTTGAAGATATTGGACTTTCTAAAAAAGCGTATAACGATTTTATTGAGGCAATATCAAGACCAAACGGAATAATACTTGTAACAGGACCAACAGGTTCAGGAAAAACTGTAACACTTTATTCGATCCTTGCAAGGTTGAATACTCCAAATGTGAATATAACAACAGCTGAGGATCCCATAGAGTATGATTTTGTGGGAATAAATCAGGTTAATGTAAGAGAAAATATTGGATACACTTTTGCAACGGCACTAAAAGCATTTTTAAGACAGGATCCAGATATAATAATGGTTGGAGAGATAAGAGATCTTGAGACTGGAGATATTGCAATAAAGGCAGCTTTAACAGGACATCTTGTTCTTTCAACATTACATACAAACGATACTGTTGCAACTATCGCAAGAATGGAGGATATGGGAATAGAACCTTATAAAGTTGCTTCTGCTGTAGTTCTTATAGAGGCACAAAGGTTGATCAGAAGAGTATGTAAGAATTGTGCTGTTCAGATAGATATACCTGATGAAGAGTTTATTAGATATGGTATAAATCCCGAGTATATGAGAGGTGGAAAGTTTATGATGGGCAAGGGATGCCCGATCTGTGGATTTACGGGATATAAAGGAAGAGTTGGAATTTTTGAAGTTCTTCCAATCACTCCAACGATTTCAGAAATGATAGTAAAAGAGGCTCCTGTTGATCAGATCAGGATGCAGGCAAGAAAAGAGGGTGTTATAATGTTAAGAGAGGATGGTTTGATAAAAGTGAAAGCCGGAATAACCACTCTTGAAGAGGTGATACAAGCAACAGTTGGATAGAATAGAAAAACTTTTTTCACTGATTTCCGATGAGGAAAAAAATTCTATACTTTTTGATAAAGTAGGGAATTTTAGTTTCAAAGAATTTAGAGAGAGAGTTTTTTCATACAGTAATTCTTTGATAAACTCATTCATACTTTCTTACAATTCAGGGCCGTTTTTAGAGTTACTTTTACTTTTAAAAGAAGAGAATGTTGAAGAAAAAAAATTCAGATTAAAAGAGGAATCATTTAAGGTTGTTCATCCTTCAAAGAAAAAACCAGAACTTGAAGAACGGGATGGACAAAAACTTTTCAGAGAGAATGTTGAAAATGTTTTAAAAGAAAAAACAATACTCGTAGCTGAAGCTCCACCTGGAATCGGAAAAACTCTGGCTTACCTTTTACCAATGATGGAAAATCTTGATCAAAAAAGGTTTCTGATATCAACGAACACAAAAAGTTTACAGGAACAGATTTTTGTAAAGGATATTAAACTTGCATCCTATAATGCTAAAAAGAGTTTTTCAACAATAAACATTAAAGGTATATCTAATTATTTCTGCTTTTCAAAATATTATGAAAATATGGAAAACTTTCATCCTTTGATGAAATTGGCAACTGAAGGATTCATTCAGATATCTAACACAGGGGATGTGAGTACATTAAAATTCATAAAAGGTATAACATATGAAGATATAACATGTGATAGTGGATACTGTCAGGATCTTGAATGTCCATTTTCAAATATTTGTTTCTATCTTAAATTAAAGGAAAAAGTTTTATCAAGTCAAATAGTTATAACGAACCATTATCTATGCTTAATAGATGAAACTTTGCCTAAGAGCATTCTTGGGGATTTTGATATGATAATTTTTGATGAAGCACACAATCTTGAAAATGTTATTTCCGATGTTTATTCTTATTCTTTAGATTTCTTTGAAATTTTCAAAATTCTGAAGTATTTTATGAAAAAAATAAAAGACCATTTAAAAACGATAGAGGAGTCATCTTTATCTTTTGACTGCTACAATTTTTTTACGGAGATACTTTCCTATTTGAACACACTCTATGAAAATTTTGAGATAATGTATGAAAATATTTTAGAAAAAGTTCTTATGGAAGAAAAAGAAAAAGAAAAAGATATATACGATTCAAAAATTTTTGAGAATATTAAAATGTATGTTCTTAAAACTAAACAGTTACTTTATTCGATTAAGGAAAATGGAGAAAGAACAACAAAGATTTTAAAAGACTCTAAATTCAAAAATCTTGAAATCAAACAGAATATAAAATATTTAGTTGAAGAATCTAAAAAAATCTATGAATCTTTTATAGTTATAACTGAAGCGAACAACTCAGATTATGCATTTTTTTATGAACTGAACACAAATACAAAAAATCTTGTGCTTTATGCGATGCTTGTCAATACTGGAGAACAGTTTTCGAACTTTTTAAGAAAAAAAGATAAAACTTCGATAGTTTTTACATCAGCAACACTTAAAACATCCAACGATTTTGAATTTTTTAAAGAGAGAGTGGGTGTTGGACTATCCAAAAGAAAGTATAAAGAGGAAGTTTTTGTCTCATCTTTTGATTATGAAAAACAGATGGAAATTTTTTGCTTTAAAAACATTGGAGATCCAAATTCTGAACAGTTTATGGAGAATGTTGTAACTGTTATAAAAAAACTGGAAGAGAAAAGAAAAAGGACACTTGTTCTGACAACATCTTATCAACAGATCGATTATTTGAAAGAAAATTTAAAAGACCCGAAATTTATCTTTCAGATTAAAGAAGGAAACAATGAAAAGGTACTTCTTGAATACAAAAGTAAGAAGAACTCAATACTTGTTGGAACGAATACCTTCTGGGAAGGAGTTGATCTTCCAGGTGATCTTCTTGAAATACTTGTTATAGTAAAACTTCCATTTCTTGTTCCGGATGATCCTGTTTTTATAAAAAAAAGTGAAAATTTGAAAAATAGAGGTCTTGATCCGTTTTTTGATTATTCTTTGCCTTACGCTATTTTGAAGTTGAAACAGGGAATGGGTAGGTTGATAAGAAGTAAGGAAGATAGTGGAGAAATTTACATTTTAGATGAAAGAATTTTAACAAAAAGATATGGTAAAAGGGTTGTTTCTGAATTTTTTGTTCAACCCAAAATTTTAGATTTTAACGAATTTATGGGAGTTTGACATGTTTATCTATCTTGTGAGACATGGTGAAAGCGAAGGTAATAGGGATAACAAATTCAGAGGAAGAGTAGATTTCCCTTTAACTGAAATAGGTGAAAGACAGGCAACAGAACTTAGAGAATTTTTAAAAGATTTTGAGTTTGAAAGAATAATTTCAAGTCCACTCAAAAGATCACTTCAAACAGCACAGCCGATCGCTGATTTTAAAAAGATTCAAATTGAAAAGGATGAAAGTTTCAACAATATAAACTTAGGTCCGTGGGAGGGTTTGACAAAAGAGTATGTTGAAAAGAATTTCCCAAAAGAATGGGAAATATGGAAAAAAACTCCAGAATATCTTGATGTTGATGGGATGGAGAAACTTGATGATGTTATGGAAAGAAGTTTGAAAAGGACAAAAGAAATTGTTGAAAACTCAAAAGGTAATATTTTGATAGTTACACATAGAGCAGTTTTAAAACCTCTTGTTGCTGGTATTTTAGGAATACCAAAACCCTATTTCTGGAAAATACATTTCGATCCAGCGTCAACAACGATTTTTGAATATAAAAATGGAAATTTTATGTTAAAGAATCTAAACATTAACCACTATTTGAAAAATAATCCTCAGGAGTATTTTTAAAATGTTTATTTTGAGAATTTATTTTATTTTTAAATAAAATTGGGGGGTTTTATGAAAAAGTTGTTCTTTCTATTTTTTTCGGTTATCTTTATGGTATCAATCTATGGTAAAGCGTTTACACTTATGATTTATATTTGCGGAGACAACAATCTTTCTTCCGCTATAAATGATGATATAGATGAAATTGAGGCAGCATACGGAAATCTAACATCCAACCTTGACATAGTTATATGTGTTGATGGACATCCTTCTTATGGCGGATATGTTGATGAGGGTGGAACAAGAACTGATACTCGATATTACCATCTTTCAGGAGGAGGGAATGGGACTGATGGAAAGATAAACGATCTTGCAAGTGTTGTTTTGGGTGAAAAAAATATGTCCGATCCTCAAACCCTTATAGATTTTGTTGATTGGGCAGAGAAAAATTATAGTGCATCAAACTATGGACTTATAATCTGGAATCACGGTGCTGGTTGGGCTAAAGATCAGGATATGCCTTTGAAAGGGGGTGTGTCGGATGATACTGATGGAGATTTTATGAGTGGCGCTTCTGGAGAATGGAGAGAGGCACTTGAAGGTGCGAGAAACCAAATAGGAAAAGATTTTTATTTTATCGGTTGTGATATGTGTGTTATGGCATATATGGAAGTTTTATGGGATATGTATGATCTTGCTGATATGGTTGTTTATTCTGAAGCAAACATACCATTTGCTGGTTGGTATTATAACTCTTTTATAACTTCACTTGCGACAAGTGCTCCAACCTCACATGCGTGGCTTGGACATCTTATTGTGAACGATTATAAAACATATTATGGTAGTTCTACGGAAAATACTTTAACTTACAATGTGATCAACAATACAGAATATTTCAATGGAATCACTGAAAATGAATTTTTATATTTAAGAAGCCAGATATTCAATCTTGCCAAATATCTTATAATCGATGAAGGTGGGAGAGATGCATCCGATGTTCAAGCATGTATTGATGGAACACAACCGATGTCTTCAGGAACATTTTATCAGGATTTTAAAGATCTCTACCATTTTTGCTATCTTTTAAATACTAATGGAACTATAGGAACAAGAGTAAAAACTTATGCTGTAAACATAATGAATATTATAGATAAAATGAATCCAGAGGACTGGCAAAACGGTTTTTCAAACTCTCATGGGCTTGGAATATATATGCCTGATGATAAAAATATTTACTATTTTGAGCAACAGTACTATTCATCAGCACACAGATGGGGGGCATCTTCACTTTACAACGGTTCAGTTAATGGTGCCTGTTATACATGGACAAATTTCATATACGGTGCCACTACAACGCAAAAAGAAGAATTTGAAATAAATTATGATTTTGACATTGAAACAAGAGAAGTTTCTTTCGATTATGTTTTACCATCAAATTTTATTGGTGTCCAGATAGTACGAAATGATAAAATAATTTTTGAATCTGGAAATCCAACAGGAAGGTTTAAAGATAAACTTGATATTTATGGAAACTATAACTATAGAATAATCGGTTTTACTTTTGTTGATAAAATTGTTGTTAAAGAGTTTAACTTAAAATGCGAAGAAAGAAGACCTATCTTTTTGAGAAACAAATTATTCTTTTTTAATAATTCTGTTGACCATATCGATATTTACAACAGAATAGGAAAAAAGATTTTTGAAAAAAATATAAAAAATCTTAAAATTGTTGATCTTTCATTTTTGAAGAATGGAATATACTTTGTTGATTATGGGAAAGGTGAAAAAGATAAAATTATGATAATAAAATAAAGAGTTGTATTGACAGAAAGAAATATTTCTTTAAACTCAATTTATGAAAAAGAAGACTAGAAAAATAATAGAACAGAATAATTCTTTAACACCAACTAATGTTGAAAAATTTATTTTGAACAGGTTCAAAAAACCGTTTTCAAAAAAAGAACTTTCAAAAGCGTTAAAAATCAAAGATGAACAAAAATTGAACAAGGTCGTTGAGAACCTTTTAAAGAAAGGTTTTCTCGTTGTGTTGAAAAACAACAAGTTTGGTGTATCCTCCCAGATGAACATTGTTTCAGGTGTTCTCGATGTTAATCCAAAAGGTTTTGGTTTTTTGATACGTGATGACCTTCAGGATGATATTTTTATACCTTTACATCTGATGGGAACAGCACTTGATAAAGACAGAGTGTTGGTAAAAATCTTGGGCGGTAAAGGTGGAAAAAGAAAGGAAGGAAAAGTAGTTTCTGTTGTTGAAAGAAGATCTGACAGGATAACTGGAGTTTTAAAAAAGAGTGGGAAATTTTACTATGTGGTTCCAGATGACAAAAAGATTTTGAAAAATATTTTTATAGATGGTTTTGGAATAGATCTAGAAAAATATCTTGAAAAAAGGGTTGTAGTGAAATTAAACGATTGGTTATCACCTAAATTGAACCCAACAGGTGTTATAGAAAAAGAATTAAAATATGAAAACAAACTTGATCTTATAGAGAAGATGATCCTTATCGAGAATGGATTTTCAGAGAATTTTCCTGAAGATGTTTTAATCGAGGTTAAAAAGATTAGATTTAATCCTGAAGAGGACTTTAAAAACAGGGTTGATTTAACTGAAAAGAATATCTTTACTATAGATCCTTACAATGCAAAAGATTTTGATGATGCCGTTTCAATTGAGCAGAAAGATAACAAACTGGTATTAGGAGTTCATATTGCGGATGTTTCTTATTTTGTAAAGGAGAACAATCCGATAGATAAAGAAGCGTTCAAAAGGGGAACAAGTGTATACCTTGTCTCAAAAACTGTACCGATGTTACCTGAAAAGTTATCAAACGATATCTGTTCTCTTAGACCTTATGAGGAAAGGTATACCATAACCTGTGAAGTAACATTCAACAGTAACTATGATATAGAAACTTATAACATTTTTCCATCTGTTATAAAGAGTAAAAGAAGGTTTACATATGAAGAGGTTGAAGAAATTTTAAAAACAAAAAAGGATGATCAATTTTATACAGATCTTGCGATGATGGAAAAACTTTCAAACGAGATATCAAAAAAAGCCTTTTCTGAAGGAAGAATGGATTTTGACATTCCAGAAGTTGAAATATCAATCGATGATACAGGAAATATCAAAAATATAAAAGAGAAAAAAAGGTTGACTTCCCATAAAATTATCGAAAATTTCATGATAACAGCCAACAATCTTATATCAACCTTTCTCACAAACAATACAAGAATAACTATCTATAGAATTCATGAAGAACCCGATATAGAAAAACTTTATCAATTAAAGGATATTTTGAAAGAGTATGGAATAAAGATAAAAAAGTTCGATGGAAAAGAATTACAAAGTATTCTGGAAAAGAGTAAAAACAGTGATTTTGGTTTCATCGTAAGGGAACTTATTTTAAGATCTATGATGAAAGCAAAATATACTACGAAAAACTATGGACACTATGGACTCGGTTTAAAATATTACACCCATTTCACTTCTCCGATACGAAGGTATCCTGATCTTATAGTACATCGACAGTTAAGAAAAATTATCGAAGGAAAACTCTTTGACTCTGCAGATCTTGAAGTTATTGCAAAACATTCGACAGAAAGGGAAATTGCAGCAGAAAAAGCCGAAAGAAACGCTTACGATGTTGCAAAACTATATTACCTGAAAGAACATCAGAAAAAGAAATATGAGGGTGTGATAACTTCTGTTACACCTTTCGGTATGTTTATTCAGATAAAAGATCTCTTTATCGACGGACTTGTAAGATATAGAGACATAGAGGATGATTTTTACCATGTCTGTGATGATGAGATTTCAATCTATGGAGTCAATACAAAAAAAATAATAACTATAGGTGATAAGGTTTTAGTTAAGATTTTAAACATAGTACCAGAAAGGATGATACTTGATTTAAAGATAGAAAAAGTTATAAAGAGAAAAAATAAGTGATGGAGGAAAGATGAAAGAAGGATTAACTTTTGATGATGTTTTACTTGTTCCCAAATATTCTGAAATTTTACCAAAAGATGTAGTTTTAAAAACGAACCTTACAAAAAATATTTCCCTGAACATACCGATAATTTCTGCTGCAATGGATACTGTTACAGAAAGTGCAATGGCTATTGAGATGGCAAAGGAAGGTGGATTGGGAATAATCCATAAAAATATGAGTGTAAAAGAACAGTCCGAAGAGGTAAGAAGGGTAAAAAGGTATGAATCGGGTATGATACAGGATCCTTTGACACTTTCCCCAGATAATACAATCGGTGATGCAAAGAAATATATGAAAGAGTATAACCTCTCTGGACTTCCAGTTGTTGATGAAAAAAAACGACTTGTTGGAATATTAACAAAAAGAGACATTCTATTTGAAGAGAATATGAATGTGCTTGTAAAAGACCGAATGACATCTAAAGATCTTATTGTAGCAAAAAAGGGAATAACTCTAAAAAAAGCAAAAGAAATCTTCAGAGAGAAGAGAATTGAAAAATTACCTGTTGTTGACGATAGCAACCATCTTATTGGATTGATAACAATAAAAGATATATTAAATCTTGTTGAACATCCGCTTGCCTGCAAAGATAAATTTGGGAGGTTAAGGGTAGGTGCTGCTATTGGTGTTTCTTCAGATTCCGTTGAGAGAGCCGAAAAACTTATAGAGGCTGGAGTTGATCTTATCGTTGTAGATTCTGCTCATGGTGATTCAAAAAATGTGATTTTAAAAGTTAAAGAGATCAAGAAAAGATTCAAAATAGATGTTATTGCAGGAAATGTAGCGACAAAAGAGGGAGCAAAACACCTTATCGATGCTGGGGTTGATGGAGTGAAGGTTGGAATAGGCCCTGGTTCTATATGTACCACAAGGGTTATCGCAGGTGTTGGTGTGCCACAGTTAACCGCAATTATGGAAGTTAAAAATATAACTTTGACAAATAATATACCACTTATTGCTGATGGTGGAATCGTTTATTCTGGAGATATTGTAAAAGCACTTGCAGCAGGTGCTGATGTTGTAATGATAGGAGGATTACTTGCTGGAACCGATGAAGCACCAGGAGAAACAGTTATAATGGATGGCAGAAAGTTTAAAGTTTATAGAGGAATGGGTTCAATAGATGCGATGATGGCTGGCTCAAAGGATAGATATTTTCAGGAAGAGGCACAAAAACTTGTGCCTGAAGGAATAGTTGCAAGGGTACCATATAAAGGGAAAGTTTCAGAAGTTTTATTTCAACTTGTTGGTGGTATAAGATCTGGAATGGGATACTGTGGTACAAAAACTATAAAAGACCTACAAAAAAATGCCGAATTCATAAAAATATCTTACTCCTCTGTTAAGGAAAACCATCCACATAACGTAATAATTTCAAAAGAAGCACCAAACTATGAAGGTCCCAAATAATGGTTCTTAAAATTATTCTTTCTGTTCTTCCTTTTATTGTTTTGGTAAGATATTTCTATTTAAGAGACAGAAAAAATAAAGAACCGTTGAGTATGATCATTTTTTCTTTTGTTTTTGGAATTTTTCTTGTTTTTCCTGCTATTATTATAGAATCAATGTTTTCTGAGGTTTTTGAAGTTTTTCAGATCAAACAGGTCTATCGGGCAGGTTTGAATGGCGGTATTGTTGAGGAAAGTTTAAAGTTTTTAACTTTTCTCTTTTTTATATACAGAAATAAAAACTTTGATGAACCTTTTGATGCCATATTTTATTCTGTTCTAATTTCTCTCGGCTTTGCTTTTTTGGAAAATATTTTTTATGTAATCAGTTATGGAATGGTCGTAGCAGTCACAAGGCCTTTTACTGCGATTCCAGCCCATACTTTGTTTGGAACAGTTATGGGTTATTTTTTTATGAAAGCAAAATTTTTTCACGGTAAAGAAATAATTTATAGATTATATATATTGTTAGCTTTGATTATACCAATATTTTTGCATTTTATTTACAACTTTATTGTATCTTTGAATTTGATTTTTGGTGAAATAGTGTTTGTTTTTCTAATAATATATTTAGGAGTTCTTATAGAGATTGCAAAAAAAAGTATTGATGAAAGTGATAATACATTTTAGAATTGACAGATAGATTTTTTTAGTTAAAATAATAATATCTGAGGTGATGGATAATTCCAAAAACCGAGGAATCTAAAAAATACTGAGGACGAGAAAAATTGAGTCCGAGGAGAAAAAATGGAAGAAAACAAAAAAGATGATTTGAGGATTGGGGTAATAGGTATTATTATTGAAAACCGGTTGGAACAATCCCATAATGTAAACCAGATATTAACCGATTATGGTTATATAATCAGAGGAAGGATGGGTATCCCAAACATTGGAGAAAATTTTTGTGCGATATCGCTTATAGTTGAAGGAACAAATGATGATATTGGAGCAATGACCGGTAAACTTGGAAGGTTGAAAGGTGTAAAAGTTTCATCAACTTTGATAAAAAAGGAGAAAAAATGGAACAGCTAAAAGATTTTATAGATCAGGAATATCTTGATCGTTTGATAAAAGAAAATAGAAAACCTTCAAGAAATGAGGTTCTTGAAGTTTTAAAAAAAGGTGAAGAGAAAAAAGGACTTTCAGTTGAAGATGTTTATGTTCTCTTACAGAACGATGATGAAGAGTTGAAAGAAAAGATGTTTTCTCTCGCTTTAAAAATAAAAGAGGATATTTATGGAAACCGTCTTGTGATTTTCGCTCCTCTCTATGTGACAAATGTTTGTGGTAACATCTGTGCATATTGTGGTTTTAGGGCAGATAATAAAGATTTGAACAGAAGAACATTAACGATAGATGAAATTAAAGAAGAGGTAAAAATACTTGAAGATGAAGGTCATAAAAGGATTTTGATGGTTTATGGTGAACATCCACAATTTAAAGCTGATTGGATAAAAGATACAATCCTTGCAGCTTACTCCGTTAAATCAAAAAATGGAGAGATCAGAAGAATAAATGTTAATGTTGCTCCTATGGATGTTGAGGATTTTAAAATTTTGAAGAGTTCAGGTATTGGAACATATCAATGTTTTCAGGAAACATATCATCGTAAAACATATGAAAAGGTTCATTTAGGTGGAAAAAAGAGAGATTATCTTTACAGATTATATGCTCTTGACAGGGCACAGGAAGCGGGAATAGATGATGTTGCTATGGGAGTGTTGTTTGGACTTTATGATTACAGGTTTGAGGTGATGGCTTTAATTCAACATGCTGAACATCTTGAAAAAGTTTTTGGTGTAGGCCCGCACACTATATCCTTTCCACGAATTGAACCCGCACTTGGTGCACCACTTTCAGAACATCCTCCAGTTGAAATAACAAACGATGATTTTAAAAAGATTGTTGCAATACTCAGAATTGCTGTTCCTTATACAGGACTTATTCTTTCAACAAGAGAAACAGCTGATTTCAGGAGAGAACTTTTCCAACTTGGGGTCTCACAGATCAGTGCTGGATCAAGAACATATCCTGGTGCTTACCATGATGCTTTATGTAATAAACCTGATATGCAACAGTTTACAATCGGAGATACGCGTTCACTTGATGAGGTCATTCAGGATATAGCATCACATGGTTATATTCCCTCATTCTGTACTTCATGTTATAGAAGTGGAAGAACAGGTGCTCATTTTATGAGTGAGGCAAAAGGTGGGCATATACATACATTCTGTCAGCCAAACGCACTTTTAACCTTCATCGAATACCTTGAAGATTATGCATCTGAAAAGACAAAAGAAATTGGGTACAAACTTGTTGAAAACGAGATATCAAAGATGGAAGATTCTCCTTTGAAGAAAAAATTTTTAGAAAAGGTTAAAAAAACAAAAGACGGAAAAAGAGATCTTTATTTTTAAGAGGTTGTTATGAAAAAAGAACTACTTTCGATGGCTCCCCACATAGGGATTTTTGGTAAAAGAAATGTTGGAAAATCTTCTCTGATAAACAGTTTAACTGGCCAGAAGATTGCTATAGTTTCAGATATCCCTGGAACAACTACCGACCCTGTTGGAAAAAGAATGGAAATTTTACCTCTTGGCCCTGTTTATATAGTTGATACTGCTGGGATAGATGATGAAGGTGAACTTGGAAAAGAGAGGGTCAAAAAATCTCTTGAGGTTTTAGGGAAAACTGATCTTATAATCCTTGTTTCAACATATTCGACTTTCAATCAGTTTGATAAAGATTTCATAAAGAAAATGAAAGACAAAGGTGAAAAGATACTTGTTGTTTTTTCAAAAATGGATATCGAAAAAACTGATAAAAAAGTTTTGGACTGGATAACCAGTGAAAAACTTGAATATATGGAAGTTTCTTCCTCAACTGGAGAAAATATTTTAAAATTGAGAGAAAAGATCGCATCTCTTTTAAAAGAAGTGATCACATCAGATATAATAATCAGAGATATCGTTGGCAAGGATGATATAATTGTTCAGGTCATACCGATAGATTCCGCTGCTCCGAAAGGTAGAGTTATACTTCCACAGGAGCAGGTGTTAAGGGATGCACTTGATGCGAACTCAATATCAGTTGTTGTTCAACATACTGAACTTGAGCAGAGTTTGAAAATTTTGAATAAAAAACCAAAACTTGTGATAACTGACTCTCAGGTTGTTGATTATGTCGCAAAAGTTGTTCCTGAAGATATATATATAACTACATATTCAATAGTTTTTTCAAGGTTGAAAGGTGATCTTATCGAATATGTAAGAGGTCTTAAAGTTTTAAAAGAATTGAACGATGGTGATAAAATTTTTATTGCTGAAGCATGTACACATCATCCACAGCCTGATGATATAGGCAGATACAAACTCCCTAAATGGATCGAAAGTTATACTGGAAAAAAGTTGAATTTTGTTATGAATCCAGGAATAATGATACACCAAAATCTTGAAGATTCAAAACTTGTGATTCTATGTGGAAGTTGTATGGTTAACAGAAAAGAGGTTCTTTCAAGAATCGCAAAAGCGAAAGAGCATAACATACCTGTTACAAATTATGGTGTTATAATCTCTCATATACATAACGCTTTAAAAAGAACGATTAGAGTTTTTGATGATGTTTATAGAGAGTATATAAATATTTTCCCGGAGAATAGATGAAAAATTACACCTTAGAGCAACTCTCACTCCTTTTAAAAAGTAAGGGGGAAGATTCGTTGTTACTTCAAGAAAAGGCAAACATTTTAACTGAAAGGATTTATGGAAAAAATGTTTATTTAAGAGGAATCATAGAGTTTTCAAATCTATGTAAAAAAGATTGTTTATATTGTGGAATAAGAAAAAGCAACAATAAAATTGCAAGGTATACTATCGAAAAAGAACTGATAAAAGAATTGATAAAAAAAAGTTATGATGATGGTTTTCGAACAATTGTTTTACAGAGTGGAGAAGTTGATATATATGACAAGGATATAACTGAGATAATCGAATACACAAAGAAAAATTTTGATATGGCAATAACTCTCTCTGTTGGAGAAAGAAAAAGGGAAAAATATTATGAATGGAAAAGAGCAGGTGCTGATAGATTCCTTTTAAGGATAGAAACTACAAATAGAGAACTTTTTAAGAAATTGCATCCAGATGATGATTTTGATGTAAGGTTAAAAGCACTTTTAACTTTAAAGGAACTTGGTTATGAAACGGGAACCGGAGTTATGATAGGTCTTCCTGGGCAAACATACGATGATCTTGCAAAGGATATTCTTTTTTTTAAGATGTATGATTTTGATATGCTTGGAGTTGGGCCTTTTATTCCACATCACCAAACACCTTTGAAAGATCAAAGACCACCTGATTTTGAACTTGTGTTAAACTTTATCGCACTGTTAAGATTGGTCACGATCAACACAAATATTCCAGCAACAACCTCTATGGCAACACTTGATAAAGAAGGAAGAGAAAAAGCGTTAAACAGTGGAGCAAACGTTATAATGCCAAATTATACCCCTCAGGAATATAGAGAAAAATATCAACTGTACGATAACAAAATCTGTCTTAAAGAGGATGAAAGGTCAACTTTGAAGATAACAGAAGAAACAGTTCAAAGAGCAGGTAAAATACTCATTAAAGAAAGAGGTGACAGAAGAGAAAAATTTATAACGGATCTACCTTTTGATTTATAAAATATTTACATCCTATTTTTTTTTGATATAATCCTTGTTTATGTATGAGATAATTATTGTTGGTTCAGGACCCGCTGGTCTTTTTGCTGCCTTAAATCTTGTAAATCATGGTAAAAATTCGATTCTCGTTATAGATAAAAATCCATTCCCTTCAGGTGGGATGTTGAACGATTGTAAATTGAACCTGTCAACTGAAATCGGAATGGATCTTGATGAGTTAAAAATCACAAAAGATAAAGCGAAAGAGTATATAGAGTTTATCGATAAGACATTTTTGAAATTTGGGGCACCAGACCAGATTTTTGGTGATGATGAGACACTCTATAAAGAATGGGATGAAAGGGCAAAAAGAAACGATGTTGAGTTTATACCTGCTGTACAAAAGCATATAGGAACCGATCTTTCAAAAAATGTTATAAAAAACTTCAGAAATTTTCTTGAAAAAAATGGAGTAAAGTTTAAACTTTCAACTGAAATAGTTGATGTAAAAATTAAAGATAAACTTTATATCCTTGAAACATCTAAGAGTGAAAGTTTTGAAGGGAAATATGTAATCTTAGCTCCAGGAAGAAGTGGTTCAAAGTGGCTCAGAGAGATCTCGAATAGGCTGAACATCTCATATTCGAACGGCAAAAAGATCGATGTCGGTATTAGAGTTGAAATGAGAAAAGAGTCGTATCCGATAACTGATGTTATCTATGATCCAAAGTTCAAGATAAAGTCGAAGTATGGAAACATATTAAGAACATTCTGTACAAATCCGGGGGGAAGAGTTACACTTGAAAGGTATGATGATTTCACTCTTGTAAATGGGGATGCTTTAAAAAGTAGCAAAACTGAAAACACAAATTTTGCACTTCTTGATACGATAATTTTGACTGAACCGTTAACAGATCCTTTTGTTTATGGAAGGTTGATAGCAATTTCAACAAACATTCTTGGAAATGGTAGGCCAATAATACAAAGGGTTGGTGATTTTCTTGATGAGAAAAGAAGCAAAGAGGAAACATTTTTTGATAAAACAAGATGGTTCGATCGGGTTAAACCAACACTCAATGTTGGAAAACTTGTAACACCAGGAGACATAAGGATGTCTTATCCTTACAAGATAATTAAAGAGTTGAAAGAAGCACTGATAAAACTTAATAAAATTTTTGGAAACACGATTTTGAAAGAGGAAAACATAATATATGCACCTGAGGTGAAATTCTATTCACTTGTTTATAACACAACGGAAACACTTGAAACGAATGTAAAAAATATTTTTGTTGCAGGTGATGGTGCTGGCAAATCAAGAGGTATAGTTGGTGCAGCCATATCTGGTATAATAGCATCTGAAGGAATACTCAAAAATGAAAACTCTTAAAAATCATATAAGGTCTTTATTTTTTGCTATAAGACCTTACGAAAACATTCAGCATTTTTTTATAACTGTCGCAGGTTTCATCTATGCAACATATAGGTTGGGATTTCCTGAGTTAAGTTTCAAAACACTTTTTGGAATTCTCGCTGTATTCTCATTTTTATCGCAGGTTCTTTCATATAACAACTATGCAACATTTGAACTTGATTTGAAAGACAAAAAAAAGAAATTTGAAGAAAGGTTTAAAGGAGTTGATAAAAAGTTTCTTTTTTATATTTCATCGTTCTTCTTTTTATCAAACATCTTCTTTTCTCTCTTTATAAATCCATATTTCACAATCTATTTCATTTTTCTTATGCTTGGCTGGATTCTCTATACGCATCCACTCGTTATGTTTAAAAAGGGAATTGTTTTCCCTTTTATCCTTGATCTTCTAACAATGCCTTTTCTTGCAATATTTGGTTCCTATATTGTAGGTTACTTTTCTTTTGATCTTATCTTCTTTTCCTTGTTTTTTGGACTTATAGAAATAGCGGGGCATATCAACCATTACAATGTTGATTATCAAACGGATAAGGAAAACAATGTCATCACAATCGCACACAAGTTGGGTCTTAAAGGATCGTTCATACTTTCCTCTATAATATTTTTTACATCCTGTTTATATTTTTTAACGATTTCGTTTTTTAAAGTGATCCCAATTTACACTGGAATCGCATTTTTACCTGGAATGTTTTTACAACTCTATCACTTTATAAAAATTTTAAAGTCAAATATCGATTTTAATTTCCCGAGAAATTTTAGAAGATTTTATCGAATTTTATATTTTCTTGAATCGGTTTATGTTGCTTTAACTTTATTGTTGTTTTGATGGATAAAAAAGTTTTTATAAAGATTCTAAAAATTCTTTTAAAGGAAACAAAAAAGTATAAAAAACCTGTTGTAGGTAAACTTTTTGAAAAAAGCACTCCCTATAAAATTCTGATATCAACTTTGATCTCTTTGAGAACCAAAGATAAGATAACAGAAGAGGTATCTTTAAAACTTTTCAAAGTAGCAGATACACCTTATAAAATGGTGAAACTTGAAAACAGTGAGATAGAAAACCTGATAAAAAAAGCAGGGTTCTATAGAAATAAAGCGAAAGTGATCAAAAATGTTTCTCAAACAATAATCGATAAATATGGTGGAAAAGTGCCAGATGATATGGAACAACTTTTGAATTTGAAAGGTGTTGGAAGGAAAACAGCAAACCTTGTGCTATCTTTAGGTTATGGGAAAAAAAGTATATGTGTTGATACTCATGTTCATAGAATTTCAAACAGATTTGGAGTAATAAAAACAAAAAATCCTTATGAAACGGAAATCGAACTGATGAAAGTTTTGCCTGAAAAATACTGGATAATTTACAACGAATTGCTTGTTATATGGGGACAGAATGTGTGCAGACCTGTAAGACCAAAATGTGATATTTGTGTATTAAATAAACACTGTGAAAAAATCGGTGTTTAAATAGTTGATAATCTCTGAATTTGTGATATAATTTAATCTTATGAATGAACCATTACATATATCTTTGATTGTAAAAAAAATAATGAACGATGTTGAAAAAAAGTTAGGTGAAAACTGTCTTGTTGAAGATATAAATTGGGAAGAAATCGTTGGAAAAGAACTTGCAAAAGGTTCAAAACTTGTTGGGAAAAAAGGAAAAAAACTTATAGTCAAGGTTGTTGATAATTGTTATATGTTTGAGTTGAACAGGATGAAGAATATAATTATTGAAAAAGTTAATTTGAAAAGTAAGTTTCAGGTAAACGATATAAAAATAATTGTTAGTATGGAGGAGTTTTGATGCAAAAGGATGGAGAACTTTTTGATATTGAGAATCAGGAAAAGAAAAATGGAAATGGTGAATACAACGCAGAATCTATACAGGTGTTAAAAGGTCTTGAGGCTGTTAGAAAGAGACCTGCGATGTATATAGGAGACACAACAACAAGAGGTCTCCATCATCTTGTTTTTGAAGTTGTTGATAATTCAATAGATGAAGCACTCGCTGGATTCTGTGATTGGATAAAGGTCACGATAAACGAAGATGGTTCATGTTCAGTTGAAGATAACGGTAGAGGAATCCCTGTTGATATACACCCAGAGCAAGGCAAATCGGCACTTGAAGTTGTAATGACTGTTCTACATGCAGGTGGAAAATTCGATCGTAAGTCGTACAGAATCTCAGGTGGTTTACATGGTGTTGGAGTTTCAGTTGTTAACGCTTTGTCTGAATGGCTCGAGGTTTTTGTTCAAAAGGATGGAAATGTTTATTATCAAAAATATGAAAGAGGGGTTCCAGTTGAAGATGTTAAAGTGATAGGAAAAACGAAAAAAACTGGAACGACCGTAACTTTTTTACCTGATAAAGAGATTTTTGAAGTCACAAAATTTTCCTATGACATATTGTCTGAAAGATTGAGAGAGATAGCTTTTTTAAATAGAGGACTTGAGGTTGAAATTGAGGATAAAAGAGAGAAGAAGATAGAAAAAAAACATACCTTTAAATTTAAAGGTGGAATAAAAGAGTTTGTGGAGTTTTTGAACGAGAATAAAAACGCTTTACATAAAACTATATATATGAGTAATCAGAAGGATGGAATAGATGTGGAAGTCGCTTTACAGTACAACGATTCCTATATTGAAAATCTTTATTCGTATGCAAACAATATTAACACAAGAGAAGGTGGAACACATCTTATAGGTTTCAAATCTGCACTCACAAGGGTTATAAACGATTATGCAAAAAAAGCTAATGCTTTAAAAAACATAGATTCAATAAGTGGTGATGATTGCAGAGAAGGGTTAACTGCAGTAATCTCAGTAAAAATCCCGAATCCTCAGTTTGAAGGTCAGACAAAAACAAAACTTGGGAATTCTGAAGTTAAAGGACTTGTTGAATCTTTGATTTCAGAAAAACTACAAACATTTTTTGAAGAGAACCCATCTGTTGCAAACAAGATAATAGATAAAGTTGTTCTTGCTGCAAGAGCAAGGATAGCTGCAAGAAAAGCACGAGAGTTAACAAGAAGAAAGAGTGCACTCGATTCTTCATCTTTACCCGGTAAACTTGCTGATTGTTCTATAAACGATCCAAAGATTGCTGAACTTTATCTTGTTGAGGGAGATTCAGCAGGTGGAAGTGCGAAACAGGGAAGGGATAGGACATATCAAGCGATTCTTCCATTGAGAGGAAAAATATTGAATGTTGAAAAAGCACGACTCGATAATATACTTTCAGATGAAACGATAAAAACTATAATTCAGGCAATTGGAACAGGTATTGGAGATGAGGAATTCGATATTTCAAGGTTAAGATATGGGAAGATAATAATTATGACTGATGCTGATGTTGATGGTTCACATATAAAGACACTACTTTTGACTTTTTTCTATAGGTATATGCCAAAACTCATTGAAAATGGAAACATCTTTATCGCTCAACCACCTCTATATAAGGTAACTTCAGGTAAAAGTAATCCTCTTTACGCTTACTCTGATGATGAACTTCAAAATGTTTTAAAAACTCTTGATAAGGATAAAGTTAACATACAAAGATATAAAGGTCTTGGAGAGATGAATCCTGAACAGTTATGGGAAACGACAATGGATCCAGAGAGGAGAATGTTAAAACTTGTAACACTTGAAGATGCAGTTGAAGCAGACCGAATATTTACAATACTTATGGGTTCTGAGGTTGAGCCAAGGAAGAAATTTATAGAAGAGAATGCAAGATTTGCTGAAAACATAGATTTTTGAATATTGACAAAATTTTATTTCTATGGTATTATAACATCCCTTAAACGGGGGCGTAGTTCAGTTGGTTAGAACGCTTGCCTGTCACGCAAGAGGTCGCGAGTTCGAGTCTCGTCGCTCCCGTTTTTTTTATTTTTAAATTGCTTCATCTATAGCAACAAGGCCGTATCCTTGGTCCATGTCACTTTTAACCTCACATTCAAAAACTTTTATTACCCTTAAAAGGTAATATGCAAGTGTAACCAAAGCAAAATGTGAAATTTTTTCGATTCTTATCTCAGATGAGTCATGAAAATTGCTATATTCCACTTTTATTTCAAGTTTCTTAGGTATTCCCTGCAAAAATTTAATTTTATCATCAACTGGTTCATGTATTAAAATTCCTTCGATCGCTCTTAAAATTTTTTCTTCAAATGTATCACTGTAAAAAGTATATTGACAGGAATTCAATCCAAATTTTATATTTCCTCCATGGTTTATTTTTTCTTTCTTAATTTTTATTTTTTGTTCTTTGAAAATATTTTTTAAGTCGATTATAATTGAAAAATTTTTATCATCGGACAATTTTGATACACTTTTTTTCATTTTTCCTCCTTTTAGTTTATTTTAAGAAAAAGGTATTTATAAGAAAATTGTTTAACTTTATTTTCTGACTGTTTTCTTGTAATGATAGAAAATATTTGAATATTTTTTTCTTTTATTTTAAAAATAAGATCATTAGAAGGATGATGTATTAAACCATCACTTATAATAAGTGCATTTTTATAGTTGTTATCGATTATATGTTTCAAAACAGCATCGATATTGGTCATATTATTTGTTGTAACAATGCCTTTTAAAAAGTCATTAAATTTAATTTTTTTAATTGTTGAACTGAACTGAAAAAGTTCTAAAAAATAAAAACCTTTTAGTTGTGAAACCAGTTTAACGATGTATGGATAAGTTTTTAAAAATGAACCAGAAACATCAATATAAACTGAAAGATCCTTTTTTGTAAAATCTTCTTTGTATATTTTATTTTCATAGAGTAATCTTTCAACATTGTAGAAATTGAAAAGTATATCTTTTCTTGTGATAAAATCTATTACATTGTAAAAAATATTTTGTTCAATTGTTTTTGAGGCAAAATTCTGACCTTCTGATAACATGGTGTTTATAAATTTTAAAAATTCATAAAAGTTTTTAATGTTGTCTTTTTGACCTGATTTTTGTAATCTAAAATTTATGATTTCATTTATAGGTTTGTTTGAATAACCTTTTTTTTCATGGGAACCCAAAAAGATCGGATTATGATCCTCAAAAAATTCAATAAATTCTTTTAAACTGTAAAATGCTTCAGTTTCTGAAATTTTTAAATCCCACATTTTTATATATAGATCAAAAATTAATTCACAATCAAATTCATCTATACCATTTTTTAATAAAACTTTTTTTAAATTTTCTCTTTCTTTTTGAAAATCGTATAGAGATGGTGGATAAAGTAGAAATGTAGGGAAACTTGATAAGTTATATAATTTTTCAAAAATTGTAAGATATTTTGTAAAATGAAAATTTTTTATTAATAATGAATTTATCATTATATCAAGAACAATATTTATGGTAATTTTTTCTTTTTCTGTAATATTTGTAGAAAAAATTTTATTGAGATCACCATATTTTAAGTGTGAAAGTTCATGGTATAATACAAATTCGATATCAAATAAACTTAAATCATATTTTTCAATAAAATTCTTATTAAATAATAACAAAAAACCATTTTCATTTCTTTTTACACATGCTGTTGAAATTTCATCTGAAAACAAGAAGGTAATTTTACCAGAAAATTGCTCAAAGTTTTCATTTAAAATATCAGAGAATATTTTTTTGATATCTTTATTCGACATAAAACCTCTTTAAATCTTTTTTGGAAATTGTATAGCTTCTCCCAGACATATATATTTGCTATTTTTTCTTAATTTTTCATAAATATGTTCAGAAGAAGGATCTTTCTCTGAGTTAAAATAATATCCTGAACCTGAATGTATAAGAATCGAATATGCATGTTCAATGTCTGTTATTGGTATTATGTCATCGAGTTTATCTTCAACATATTGTGGAAATGGATCAAAAAATACAAAATAAAATTTTTTTTCAAGTTTAGGTTTTATTATTTTTTTATTCTCATGGAATCTGTTTATTTCTTCTTTTTCAGGGATTCTGACGATATATTTAATTTTAATATTTATCATGTTAAAATAATTATCAATAAAGTTTGGTTTTCCAAAAAAGCCATAATTGTCAAATTCTTCCTGTATTTCCTCAGGAAGTTCGGTAGCATTATAAACAGAAAAGTAATCTTTAAAGTTATAACAGAAAGTTTTTTTTGGTTTTTCATTTTTTTGTTCAAGAATTAAAAACAGAGTCCTGAACAATCTTAATTTCTGGTCTTTGTAATCTTTTTCAAATAAACTATATGAAAATGATTCACCATAATCTGAATCGTTATAATAATTATAAGAATCTATTAATTCTTTTTTTAAAAAAAAGATATCATCTTTGTAGTTAGTAAAAAATTTATTATGTAAAATTCCATATTTTTCTAATTTGAATTTGTTTCTTGTGAAGAAATAAGATTTTTTCATGTAATGTGATTCATTTTCAATCTGATTTAAAATTACAGGTTTGTTTTCTATGAAGTGAATGCTATTTTTTGATTTTAAAAAATTTTTTAAACCAGATATGGAAGAATATGATAAAATCCCGTGTTTTGTTGAACCATCTGTTAGATTCAATATAAAAGGTTTAAAGATTTTGTTTTTTTCTTCAAAAAGAAACATTTCAAGGTTGTTGAAACATTCAACAAAAGGATATTGAACTTTTATTTTCTCAAAAAATCTTGTTTTATTTTCTTTAAAATCATATAAAAGTTTAAATGCATTAACAAACATAATTTACCTCCATAGATTTTTGTGCAATATGATAATGTTCTATAATATCGTTATCATTTTGGAACTCAAAATTACTTAAAACATTAATGATGAAGTAGTTTATTCTCTTATTATCTTTTTGGTTAATTAATGTAAGAATTCTTATAAAATTTTTCTGATTCGGAAATAGAAAAGGTTTTTGAACCATTTTTAAAAGTTCAACTATTTTTTCATTTTTGTTGGTTGCTTCATTTTCCATGAGATTTTCAAGAAAAAAAGAAAATTCATAAATTTCAAGAATTTTTTCAAACTCTTTTTCGTTTTTCAATTCTTGATAATATTCAAGAAGTTTTAAAAAGAACTCTTCTTTTTCCTCATTTTGAAGGATGTTGTAATTTGAAGCAAATTCATTTAATGTAGATGAGATATTTTTTTTATTGAAAAAATAATATTTATTTTTTCCATCAATTAATATATCTGAACTTTTTTTAATACAGAGTTTTATTTTTTCTTTTTCATTTTTATCAAATGAAGATATTGTATCTAAGGCTGTTTGGTTTAAAATTTTCTTAACATTTTTATCTTTACGATCATAATCATATGCAGATAGAGCACTGTGAATATTTCTAAAAAGCATTCCTGCTCGTCTACCATCTATTTCAATGTTTTCTTCCAATAACAATTTGATTAAGATTTGAACAAAATTAATTGATATATCATCATATTTTTTGATATAAAAATCATTTTTTATTTTGTTTATTGTATTTTCTATTTTCTTTTTAAAATTGAAGTTATTAAATTTGGGGTTGTTTTTCAAAAATCCTCTCGCATCATCCGAATGTGTTGTCGTTATAATATTTTTTATTGTGTTATCATCCATATTTTTTAAATCGGGTATTTCTATTATCATTGAGAATCTCCCTAAAAGTGCTTTGTCGATTTCGAATGTACCTATATAGTTTTGAGGATTCATTGCAGCAAAAATATATTTCAAGTTTTTTATTTCCAATCCCATAATCTTCCTTGATCTTATAATCTCGAGCCATTTACTTTGAGTTTGAAAATTTGCTCTAGATATTTCATCAATAAGTATAAATTCTTTATCCCAGATTGAAATCGGGGTACTAATATACTCAATTTTTCCTTTTTTGAGAGTATTTGGATTAGGAAATCCCAAAATATCTTCGAATAAAGCTTTTGAAGCATCATAGCAATGATATTTTAAGGAAAGCATTTCAGCAATTCTTTTACAGAGGATCGTTTTTGCGGTTCCATGTGTTCCTACGAAAAGTATTGGATCTTGAGTTGCTAAAGTTATTATTATTGGTAGTTCCAGGCTTGAATAACCAAAAATTCCAAGTTCTTCAAGAAAACCCGAAAATTTGACGGTCATATGTGTTCCCATTTCCACTATAACCTCCCTTTTGTTTATAACTGATGCAGTGTAATTTTCAAACAATAATATTATATCATAAAATACAAATAAGTCAATATGAATATTAAAATATTCTAAAAGAATTTTTTATATTTAAAAAATAACTAACTATCTATGGAATAAAAAATAATCTTTAAAAATTAATATTAATACATTCACTCAACTGTTTATCTTTTACCTTTTTTAAAATATGGTGGATGAACTGGACCTTTATTTATCTCAATTTTTTTATTTTGATCAAAAATTCATTTAATCTCTTTTGAAATTCCTCTGTAGTTCCATTTAACCTTTTGGCAATTTCTTCTAATGCTTCATTGTAATCTTGAGGTAGATAGGAAAGATATTTAAATACATTAAAATTGTAATCATTCTCTTTTATATCTTCATTCTTTTTTTGAACCATTGCATATTCTATATCTTTTAATATATCAATATTTCCATTCAAAATATTTTTATCTTCATTTTTATTTTTCTGTAACAATTTAGCAACTACCCTTTCAAGGTCAACAAAAGTCACTTTTTTGTTTTTTTCTCTGTTTTTATCAACAAGAACTATAACCGGATCATACCCAACAGGTGATTTTAAAAAACCATATATTGATATAACCTCATCAAGAAAATTGTTTTCAACTAAAAATTTTCTTACTTCCTTTTTACTACCAGAAACGGTTAAAAAGTTATAGTTTGTTAGCAAAATAAGAACCCCTTTTTCATTTAAACTGTCAAGAAGAAACGAATATATTATATTTTTTGAATCTAAGTAAAACCTTAAATCTGTTTCAATTTTTTCTTTTAATTTTTGATATTGTTCTTCATCTATATCATATTTTTCATCAATAATATCAGCAAAAACAATATCATATTTTTTTAAATCTTCCTTTTCATCTTTGAAAAAGTCAATAAACCATGGTTCTTTTTTTGTCCTGATATCAACATTGTAAATACCATTCAAAAAAAGTTTTAGCATTATCAAAGCAGGTATTTCACCCCAAAAATCGTTACAATAAATTTTTACACTACTTTTTTTGTTAGCAACTTTTAATATTATATCAAAATATAATTCACCTCTTTTAAAATAGGGAATGTAAAAAGACAAATCTTCTCTATTTTTTACCTTTTGTTCTATATATCTACTTAAATAATTTACTACTTCATTAGTATTTTCTCTATATTTTAATCCATTTATTTTATAGTAAAAATGCTGTTGATGGTTAATTATCTCCTTAACAAATATATTAAATGTATTTTTTTGATTTAAAAATGAATCTTTGTTTAACTCTTCAATGAAATAAATTAGAATTTTTTCTCTTGATTTTAATGCAAACTTTTTATCAATAGGAATTCTTCGATGTTTCTGCTCAGAATAATTTTCAAGCAAGGAAAAAACTGATAAATTTTCATTATTTTTAACTAAATTTTCAAAAATTTTATCAACAAATACTCCCACATCTTCCTTTATCGCTGAAAGGTTTTTCCATGAAAGTCCCTCATCTAAAATGATAAATTTTTTGATATTTTCTTCATTCATGTAAATATATTTTATGAACAAAAGTTTTAAAAAATCTGAATTGAGATTCCACAAAAGTGAAAATCTTGATTTGCTAACCTTTCTAAGGATTCTTTTATATTTTTTAAGACATTCTATTTTTAATTTTTGAGTATCGAAATTTTTATTTTTCATCTTTATTTAATATTTTCATAATAAAATATGCCATTTTATCAAGATCAGTAGATATATTTTTTGCTATGTTTTTTATTATTTTATAATCATTCAACAACCCTGATAAACTGGCTAACTCCTGAGGTTTTAAAATTGGTACTTTGAGTTCTTCAACACTTTCCTTAGTTAATCTGATAGAATTTTTTGAAGAAAAGGATAATTTCATCAATTCATAGAAACCCTTTTCACTTCTTAAATAAAATTCGAAAATTTCAGGAGTGATAAATTCATCTATTAAACTGACAGCGATCATATTTGATGTTATAAGGTAACCTGCTCTTTCTTCATCTACTATTGCAATTTTTAAAGTTGTACCACGGGAGTTAAAAATCACATCTTTTTCTTTTACAGTATACTTTAATATCTCTCTTTGGGAAAAAATTTTTAATCTTTTAAAATCACCTACAAAGAATCCATCCTCTGTCAGGTTGGAGATATTTATTATGGGGATATGAAGTATAATCTTTTTTTCTGAATCATTTTGTGAAATTTCGGCTTTGTCGAGATAATTTTTTACATTTATTCCAACATATATTTCTTTTGCAACCTCTTTTAACTTCCTGTAGATCATAATTCTTTTTTTATTATTTAATAATATTTTAATATTCAAATTGTGTCAAGGATTATTTATATATTAAAAATGTAAGGCTCTTAATTTTTTTATTACTTTTTTTATAAATTCTAAATAAGCAAATATAAGAAAGATTTAGAAGCTTTAAGAATTTTGAATAGAACCCAATTCTTTTTAAGTTAATGTGTTAATAGATTTTTAAATTTAACTTGAATTAAATTTTTATGTTAGTATAATTTAAAATTATGAAGAAAAAAGTTATTATAATTGGAATAGATGGTGGGACATTCACTCTGATAGATAGGTTTGTTGAAGAAGGGAAATTACCATTTTTTAAATTTTTAAAAGAAAATTCAATATACTCTTTTATGGATTCTGTTGAGCAGGACACAAGGGTTCCAATCTCTCCAACAATATGGACGTCACTTGCAACAGGTAAAAAAGCTGAAAAACATAAAATTTTATCATTTTTTAATCTTCAACAGGATATATTTTCAGCAAGATGGTTTGAAATTTTGAACCATTATGGATACTCTGTTGGAACTTTTGGGTGGGAGTTAACTTGGCCACCTGAAAATTATGGTGGATTTACGATTCCCTGTTCTATGGCAAGGGATAATAGGACTTTTCCTTCATATCTTTATCCGATAATGGAACTTAGAGGAAAGAAAAAGGGAAATCTTTTTAAAAATATTCTTTTATTCTTTAAGTTGAAAAGAATTGGAGTGGACTTTTTAACATTATCTCAACTGTCATTCAATATATTTTTTGAAAGGTTTTATGATAAAAAAGAAAAGCTTTTTAAAAGGTTGATTTTTTTGAACAGAATAAACCTGTCACTTTTTTTGAATCTTGTGAAAAGATTTAAAACCGATGTATCATTTTTCTTCATTCCTTTGTCAGATTCGGCAGCACACTATTTCTGGAAATATTCAGACAAAGAAAATTTCCCCGAAGTTTCTGATGAAGAAAGAAAAAAATATGGAGATTTTCTTTTAAAAGCGTACATAGAGATAGACAACAGTTTAAGAAAAATATATGAAAATAACAAAGATTCATCTCTATTTATAATATCGGATCATGGAATGAAACCTATAAGAGAGGGAAGTTTTAAAACACTGTCTCTAAAGCAGAAAAGTTTTCTTGAAAAAACAAATATTCTTGGAAAAGTAGAAATCTATTTTGTCGGGTTAAATTCTGTTATAGTTGTAAAAGAGAATAGTGGATTGGATGCAGAGAACCTTATCCGTTTCTTTAAAAACATCATCATTAAGCCCTCAGGAGTAAAATTTTTTGAAGTTGTTGAAAAGGATGAAAGTGGAAGAATTTTTTTGAAAATAACACAACTTGATAAAAGTAAATTCAAAGAAGAAGATTTATCAAATTTAAAGGTTCTTATTGGAACAGATTATTTTGATTTTCTTTCCCTTGTTGATTTGAACGATATTGAAAGATCTGCTGACCATGATAAAACAGGAATTTTTATGATCTATGACAAGGATCTGCAATTTAAAGGGAATGCTGGGAACTCGACGATATACGATTTTCTTCCAACACTTCTTTCTTTTTTGAATCTACCTATAGCGAAAGATTTTGATGGTAAAACTTTATATAAATTCTTTGAACCAACTTTCATAGATACTTATGATTTTCTTGTGAAAAGAAAAAAAGAAGAAATAAAAGTTGATGATGAATTTGTGAAAGAAGAATTGAGAAGATTAGGTTATCTGAAAGATAGGGAGTAAAAATGAAAAATTTTCAAGCAGTTATTCTTGCTGCAGGAACAGGTGAAAGGTTAAAACCAGATACAGAAACAAAACCAAAAACAATGTTAAGGGTTGGAAGAACAACTTTTATAGGACTTATCATAGAAAATATTTACAAAAATGAATTAAAAGATATTTTGATCGTTGGAGGTCATCAGTTTTCAGTTTTAAAAAGGTATGTTTTAAGTTTGAAAAAAAAGTTTAAAGATATAAATTTTACCTTTGTTGAAAATAAAAAATATAAAGAATATAACAACTGTTATACACTTTTTACAGCATTACCACATATAAAAAAAGATTTTATAATTTTTAACAGTGATATAATTTTTGACAGTGATATTTTAAAAAAAGTTTTAATGCATGATGAAAATTGCATCGTTGTTGATAATGTGAAAACACTTGGAGAAGAGGAGATGAAGGTTCTTTTAAAAGATGGATATGTTTCATCTTTGTCCAAAAAAAATAGGATAGAGGACTCTGTTGGTGAGTATATAGGTATAACGATGGTAAAATTTGACTCAATAAAAGCAATGATGAAACATTATGATACTTTTGATTTTTTAGCGAAAGGTAAATATTATGAGGATCTTATTGTTGATATCTCAAAAGATGGAGTTTTTTTCAGACCTGTTTACACTGATGGACTTTTATGGACAGAGGTTGACACTTTTGAGGACCTTTCATACGCAAGAGAAGTTATTTATAAAAATTTGAAAAAAAGAAATAAAAAATGAAAAACATAATTTTGATAATAATAGATGGAGCAAGATACGATTTTGTAAAAGAAGATCTTGTATATCAGGAACTGTTTTCAAAATCTGTTTGGTATAATAGATTTTATACAGCATCACCTTATACTATAGGTTCAATGCATACAATCTTTACAGGAGTTTATCCAAAAAACAATGGTGTGAATGGATATTTCAGACCTAACGATTTAAAAAAGGATGTTAAAATAATTCCACAGTATTTAAAAGAAAATGGTTATTCAACTTTTGCAAATATTCCAAGTCCTGTTGTTATGGCTAACAGGGGGTTTGATGTTTACACTTTACATGATGAATACAATCAGGATGTTGAAAAAAAACATATAGAGTTTGTTCAAGAAAACGCTGAAAAAATGAAAACAGGTAAGCCGTTTTTTCTATATCTTCACTATTCGAAAATACATACATCACTTGTTAACAATGTTTTAAATGTTTATAATGATAGATCTGAAGAGTATTTTAACAATATGGAAAAAAACAGAGAAAGATACAAAAATGATATAAGAATTTCTGGAGAGTACTTAAAAAAAATTCTTTCTCTATTAAAAGAAAAAAAAATGGATGAAAATAGTGATATCTGGGTTCTTTCAGATCATGGTGCATCAACAGGTGAGGTTTTTGGAGAAAGGGCTTATGGAGTTTTTCTTTATAACTACACTCTACATAATTTCGTGATAAAATATGGAGAGGGAAAAAGGGAAGATATAAACGATCTACATTCAAGTGTAGATTTTCTTCCATTACTTCTTGTTTCCGTTGGAATTAAAATTCCAGAAAATATTGATGGGAAATTGAAAAGAGAGTTTATTGAAAAAGGTTTTTTTAAAGATAAGAAAAAAGTTAATGAAATCTATTTTGAAACAGGTGGAGTTGATGGCCCATTCCCTTCACCTGAGAAACATAACATTTTTGGTGTTTTTGATGGTGAAAGAAAATTGGTACATATAAAAACCACAGATAGATACCAGCAATTCATAGTTAGAGATGAAAAGGATATTGAACAAAAGAAGATAGATAAAGATCTAAAAATAAAACTTATAGAGTATGAAAAAGGATAAAAAAGTCCTTTTGATCTCCCACCTCTGGCCAGAGTCACCACAAAGGTTAACGCCTTCAACAGGAATATATGTTTATGAACAGGTAGAAGAGTTAAAAAAACTGTGTGATGTAAAAATTTTTGTTCCAGTTAGAATAAATCCTTCGATAAAAGAAATTTTTTTGATTTTTTTTTCCAAAAAAAGGGAAAAAATATTAGAAAAATTCAAAATAAAAGAGCAGAAAAATGATTTTAAACTTTTAAAATATCCAAAAGTTTTTTCTAAACATTTTGATTCCTTTTTAATTTCTTTTATTCTTCATTTAAAAACAAAAAATGATCGATTCGATGTTATTCACTCTCATACACTTTTCCCAGATGGATTTACTGGGTATATCCTTTCGAGGTTAAAAAAAATCCCGTTCGTTGTTACAATACATGGATCTGATCTTATGTTTATAAACAGAAGACCTCTTGATAAGATTTTAGTAAACTATTATCTTAAAAAGTCAAAAAAAGTTATAGTTGTTAGTGAAAAGATGCGAAAGATTCTTAAAAATGATTTTAAAATCGAAAACTCAATAGTTATCAGAAATGGAATAAAAGAGATATTCGAAATAACAGATCAGTCAAAAAATCTTCTTTTTGTTGGACGGTTGACTTATGTCAAAGATCCTTTGATATTGATAGATATTTTTAACGAGTTTTTAAAAATAAGAAAAGATTTTAAGCTCAAAATTGTTGGAGATGGACCTTTGAGGGAACAGGTTTTAAAGAGAATTGATGAATATAAAATAAAAGATTATGTTGATTTTCAAGGTTTTGTTGAAAGAATTAGAATGAAAGATATATATAGAAAAGCATTTTTAACCTTGATAACAAGTAAATCTGAGGGTTTTCCGACAATACTTTTTGAATCATTCTCTTCTGGTGTTCCAGTTATTTCATTTGATGTTGGTGGTGTAAAAGAAGTTGTTAAAGATTATAAAACAGGTTTTATCGTTGAAAAAAGAGATAAACAAGAGTTTTTAAAAAAACTTGTTGAAGCAGTTGAATACAGCTGGGATAGGGAATACTTGAGAAATTTTTCTTCAAATTTCACATGGGAAAAAATTTCAAAAAAAATTGTGGAGAAAGTTTATAAATAAAAAAGGGGGCTTTTTAAGCCCCCTTTTTATTTTGATCTGGTTACTTTAAAATTGTAACCTTCATGTTATCTTTCTTTGAACCCTGAGTCAAAACAACATAGTAGATACCTGCTGAAAGTTTCTTTTCATCAACTTTAGCAGTATATCTACCTGGAGTCATGACTCCGTTTGCAAGTGTTGCGACAACCTGACCTGTTACTGAGTATACTTTCAAAGTAACATAGTCCTCTCTATCGATTGAGTAGTTAATATTGAAACTACCTTTGACTGGATTTTTATCAAGTTGATAGAGTTTGAACACATAAGGATTGAAGAATTTAATCGAGACCTGTCCATATGTTACCTTTTCACCACCGAGTTTTACAAGGTCAAGTTTGTATGTATAGGTTCCATTTTCAGAAATTTTATTATCAACGAATTTTGTTGATTTGAAATCAACTGAGCCAACAACCTCAAACTGATCGTTTTCCTTTGCCCTTGAAATCTCCCATGCAGAACCATTGTTTATACCTTCCTTTTCCCATTCAAGGTAAACATCAGTACCTTTCTGTGTTGCAACAAGTGAAACAGTGTTGAGTGCTGTTGTTGTGTTGTTGACAACATAAACCTCATCGGATGTGTTGAATGAATAGCCCTGATAGTTAACAGCTCTAACTTTGAAGTAATGCAAACCTTTTGTGTTTGGTATAGCGAATGTTACAGTGGTATCTGTTGTTGCCAACACAGAATCTTTTGATGTTGCATAGAAGTTAGGATCCTGTGATCTGTAAACTATATATTTTGTCACAAAGTCCTTTAATGGATTCTTTCTCCAAACAAGTTTTACACTATCTTTAGCATCGTTGAATGTACATGCTGAAGTCACAAGGTCAACCTGCTCTGGGAGAACGAGTGCTGTAATATCTATTTTTGTAACCTCTGAATTATCGAGGTTCATCGTCCACATATAGTATCTATTTCCAAAAGCGTAAGGAACAGCCGGTGTAACTCCATCAGAAGATACATCCTGAATCGCTATATCATAAGCCGGATAATTTCCAAAGACTGATGGACAGGAAATTGTGTTAATTGTTTTGAATTCAAGGTTTGAAGGAACTGATGGATTGTTGATTGGATATTTTCTGAATATGAGGTTCTCAAAGATGTTAACAGACCAGAGGCATGTTCCATCCCACTCGATACCTCTACCGTTGTTCCACTTTCCACCATAACTTGTTCCATCAAGAAGTGCAGCTCTGTCCCAGATGGTTGATAGAGTTCCAAGTGTCTTTCTCACTCCATATATTGATTCTTCAAATGTTCCGTATGTTTGCCAGTAACCATAAAGTGAATCGTTGTTATCAAAAGTTACTCCTCTGACTCTTTTCATAACGGTTCCAGCGTAATCAGAGTTAGGCCATCTCAATCTTCCAACAAGCACCGGTGAACCTGATGAAATATCATAGCAGTATGCTGAGTCACCTGAAGAATACCAGATTCTTCCCTGCTTATCATGATCCATACACATAAGGTAGTTTGCACCACCGTATACGAATGAATCTTTTACGACTGTTCCCCATGTTGAAAGGTCAAGAATAAACATCTTCTTAGCACCAGTTCCATAAACATTTCCAAGGCCTGTTCCTGCTGTCATAAACAACCAGTCATTTATATCTGGGAAATACATCAAATCGATACCTGCTGGGTCTCTGAGTGAGTTAGATATTGTTCTTAAAACTCTTGAATAAACCATTGGTGTTGAATTGATCTTTATACCGAACTCTGTTTCGTTTGAACCGTTTGAGGAAGTGAAATAAAGTGTAAAGAATAGAATTGTATCGGTTGGACAACCTGGTTTGATTTTGATTCTGAAAATATCACCTGTATTTGAAACAGTTGCTTGTGAGTTGATCGTTCCATAGTTTGCTGTTGAATCAAGAACAGTTACAAGTCCATATTTGTGTCTTAATTTTGCAGTAACACTTGATGCATTTCCACCAACATTCTTTACTGCTATCACAAGGTCAACAACTTCATCTGGATCAATTGAACCGTTTCTGTTTGAATAGTTTGTTAAAGTATCATAAACTGTATGTGATTTATAAGCGAATGATGCACCTGCAGGAACCGTTGCGTTATCGATTGTAAACCACATTGTATCACCAGGTGCGGAGATTGAAATAATATAAGGACCAAAACTTGTTGTTGAACCGTTTATATTTGCACCTGCTGATGTAAGGTTTGTAAATTCATAGTCATCGCCTGCAAAATATGGTGCCTGACCTGCATCTCTATAGATTGTATCGTTAGGGTATGTTACATGTATCTGTGGATCAAAGCCCCTCTGTTCTACCCAGTAAGTATAATAATCTGGACCTTCGTTATAATATGTACCTTTTTCTGACGGGTCATAATGAACGATTATCAAACCATGCTCGGGTAAGCATGATTCAAAGAAACCTTTATTACACCTATTTTCAATAAAGAAATATTCTCCTGCTGTTGTCATTGCAGAGTTTCTTGCCATGATGAATCTTGGTCCACCTTTTGATGAATCAGCAGCAAGACCGACAACAAAATATCTTCCGTTTGTTGTGATCAATTGATCCCAATCATCAGGCATAAATCCTGCTGTTGTATCACCACTTTCAGGATAACCTCTGAATGAGTACTGAAGCATTGCACCTGGATGTGGTGGTCTTGAACCTGATTGTATTCCATCACCTGTCCACGAACCTGCATCCATCAAACTCCATACATCTGCGGGTTCACCCTGATATCCATAATCATAAAGGTCAGGTGCACTGAAAGCATGGTATGACTCATGAGCATGAACACCTATACCCATTGTGTATGATCTGACAAACTGTGTATCAAGAAGTTGTGTCGAAGTCCAGGTTTTTGATAATGAATCTGTTAACTCTCCAGCGTTGGTCGGGTTTCTTACAGTTGCACCTGTTGTTGTAGAAACTGTTGTTGTATATTTTGAAGCCCACATGTCTTTTATTGATCCTGTTGCTGACTGTTCACCACCAGCACGAACAACTATCCAGTGGTCAACATAACCATCACCATCACCATCATAGTCTGAATATGCATTCTGATCTGCTCTATGTGGTGTTGTTTTCATTCTTCCTGAACTTCTATAAATGATATCCTGCATATATGTCAGTTCAGCACCATCTCCATACTGACCATAAGTTTTACCTGATGAAACTGGCCCCTGAACATGACATGCTGTATCGATTAGCCATCTACCAAACGAGATCTCTTTAAAGAATGTTCTGAATGAACCTGGAGAATTTGAGAAAAATACTGAATCCCAGTATAAAGAATCATGAGCAGTTCCACCAGCACTTCCAGAAGTAAAACCACTTCTGAGTGTCCATGAGTTTATATCCCATCTTGTTTCTGGTTTTACTGTTCCGAGGAATGATGAATCATCAAAGCATCCAAGTATAACCAAAAATTTTCTGTCAGTATAACCTCCTTTTGTTGCTGCTTCATCGTTGATATTGAAAAGTTTTGTCCAGTTTATCTGTTTAAGTTCATTTCCTGGAAGAGCAGCAACTTTATCTGGATCAGGTCTTAAACCTTTTGGAAATGGTGGATTATCTTTTCCAACAAGGAAAAGTGAAGGAACCAAAATCCCATCAACTTTGTTAGCATAAGTCCACCATCCCTCACTGTTTCTGATGATAGCATACCTATCCTCAGTTTCAGCAAAATGGAAATGCTCATCTCCCTTCAGTTGAGCAATAAACTTTGTTCCATCTGGTTGCTCAAAGACCCTAAATCCTGGTCTTGCTGGAACAGCAAAAACTACTACAGCTACAACAAGAAGAAGCAAAGTTAATGTTAAAAGTTTTTTCATTTAACCTCCTATCATTTTCTCAAAATTTGAGAAATCCAAAAGCAAAAAATATACCATAGTTAAGTAATTATTTTTTAAATATTTAATTTAAAATTTGAAGTTTATCAAGGCAAAAAGTTGCATAATTTAAGAAGTGAAAAATATAAATATTTAATTAATTATAGTTTACCTCAACAAAAAGATTGAAACATTTTTATTTAAAGTGCAAAAATTTCACTTTTTTAGTGTTGACATAATTAAAGAAAATATTATTATATTTAAAAAAGGAGTAAAGAATGAGGAAATATAATGTGATTATTATTGGCGGTGGTTCTGGGGGATATTATGCTGCTGAAAGGATAAAAGAGTTTGATAGTTCAAAAAGTGTTTTGATAATAGAAAAGGATAGAATTGGTGGAGTGTGTCTTAACTATGGATGCATTCCAACGAAAACTTTTATTTCAACAGCAGAGATGATAGAAAGTTTAAGAGTTTCAGAAAAATTTGGTATAAAAACTTCATTTTCATTAGATTTTATAAAAGTGTTTGAAAGGAAAGAAAGGGTTGTTAAAATTCTCCAAACAGGTCTTTATAAAAAATTGTTAAATCTTGGTATAGATATAGTTTTTTCAACAGCACATTTGGAGGATGGAAATGTTGTTGAAACTGAAAATGGTGAAAAATTTGAGTTTGATAATTTGGTAATAGCAACTGGAAGTAAAGATCTATCTTTACAATCTATTGATTTTGATGGTGAAACGATTTTGAACTCAAAGGATGCACTCTCTTTAAAAGAGATTCCGAAAAAACTTGTAATAATAGGTGGTGGTGTTATCGGTTGTGAGTTTGCAACATATTTTTCTTTTTTTGGAAGTGAAGTTTCAATTGTTGAAATGTTTGATTCACCACTTCCTTCAACGGAGAATAGTTTTATTAAAGAAAGTGCAAAAAAAATCTTACAGAAAAGTGGAATAAAATTTTTGGGATCAGGTAAAGTTGTTTCCGTTGATAAAGAGAACAAAAAAATTTTTCTTTCTTCAGGTGAGAGTTTGAATTTTGATAAACTTATTGTTGCTATTGGAAGAAAACCTGTTATAGGTGTTGAGATTAAAAATTATGATATTAAAACTGATACGAAAGGTTTTATAATAACTGACAGATATAAAAAAACTAATGTTGAAAACATTTATGCAACAGGTGATGTAACAGAAGGACCTATGCTTGCTCATAAAGGTTATTATGATGGTTTGATTGCAGCAAAAAATATTTGTGGTATTAAAAGCGAAAGAATCGATTATTGTTTTATCCCTTACTCCGTTTTTACGATTCCACCTGTCTCACATTCTGGAAAGAGTGAAGATCAATTGAAAAATGAAGGAATAGAATATAAAATTTTAAAATCGAATTATGCTGAAAATGGACGGGCAGCAACATATGAATCAAGAACAGGTGAATTAAGAGTTTATCTTTCAAAAGATGATAAAATTTTAGGAGTTGATATTGTTGGTAAAGATAGTGATGTTATAATACATCAACTTTTACCATTTGTTCAGAATAATCTTGATTATAAAATTTTAAAGGAAACAGTTTTTATACATCCAACACTTTCGGAAATAGTTTCAGAACTCAGGTGATATTGACTTATATTTTTTGTTGGGTATACTTTTGCTATGAATTTTTTTAAAAAGAACAAAAAAGAGAAAAAAGTCAAAACAAAAGAGGAAAAAATCATTGATTGGATAGATGCTATACTTTTTGCTGTTGTTGCAACATTTCTTTTAAAATCTTTTTTTATACAGTCGTACATGGTATTTTCTGGTTCAATGTTGAACACCCTTCAGATAAACGATTTTCTTTTTGTTAACAGGTTGAAATACTCAACAAATGTTCCAATCACTTCAGAAGAAATAATCAGATACAGAAATCCCAAAAGAGGTGACATAGTAGTTTTCAAATTCCCTTATGATGGTAGGCCTTTTGTAAAAAGATGTGTTGGACTTCCCGGAGATACAATAGAGATAAAGAATAAGATTTTATACATAAATGGAAAGACTTATGATGAACCTTTTGTTCAACATATCGATTCTGTTGTTTATCCACACATAAACGATTTCTATAAAGGTTATCTTTCTCATAAAGAGTATCAACGGCTATGGGAGAATGGGGAATTCTATATGAACAGATATTTTTCAATTCTTCCAAGAGACAATTTTGGTCCTGTTGTGGTACCTCCTGATCATTACTTTATGTTAGGTGATAATCGTGACAATTCTGATGACTCAAGGTTCTGGGGACCTTTACATAGAAAATATATTGTTGGAACACCGTTTCTGTATTATTTCTCGATCGACAAGACCCAACCCGTTTGGAAGATCTGGAAATTTATAAGATTTAATAGAATCTTAAGACCTGTTAAATTTCAAACTTTTGAATATAAATGATTGGTAGCGGGGGCAGGATTCGAACCTGCAACCTTTGGGTTATGAGCCCAACGAGCTACCACTGCTCTACCCCGCGATTTTAATTATACATTATATCCTCATTAAAAAATTTGTCAATAGAATTTTGAAAATGGTATTGACTTATTTTTTTATTCTATTATATTAAAAAAAACACTAAAAAAGGAGTTTAGGATGAAAGTGAAAGTTGATCAGGAAAAATGTATAGGTTGTGGTGTTTGTATCAATACCTGTCCAGATGTTTTTGAACTCAATGATGATTCAAAAGCACAGGTAAAAGATGATGCTGATTTTGACTCCTGCGACCTTGATGAAGCAATAGATAATTGTCCAACTGAGGCAATCAGTGAGGAATAAATTAAAGCCGGTTTTAACCGGCTTTTTTTTTATTTTGTCATCCCTTTTTTTAAAAGCAGATGGTTCTTATATCGATTCAATAATCAACAAAAATAATTTTTATAATTATGAATTTTTTTTCATCAAAAGTTTAAAACTGTTTTCTGGAGAAGTTATTGGAAACATAAATGGGAAAATAGTTTTAACAGAAGATTCAACAAAACTTTTTCTTGTTGATAAAAACAAATCCTTTATTATAGGTTACAATAAAAAAGGGGTTTTTGAGGAAAAGGATGGGAAAAAAATATATCAAAAAAATATTTCACTTCTTAAAGATCTTGAAATAATGACAACTTTGAACCCAATGTCAAAACTTAAAAACACGAAATATACATTAAAAGAAAACTGTTTTAATTTTTCCCCAGGAAATGGTAAAGTTGATGAAGTTAAAATTTTTTTCAATAAAAATTTTTTTTACGATTCAATATTTTTCATAAAGGGGACAGATACAATCATGTCAACTTTTTACAGGTATGATGATAAATTTTTTCCTGTGGAAATAATAACCTATGACAGATTGAAGGGCATTGTTGAAAATATAAAAAATTATAGGATAAAAACTATTGATTTTTTTAGATAATTTTATAAACTTAATACATAAAAGGAGGTTTTAATGAAACTCAATCTTTTTATCGTTTTGGCTTTGATTCTCATTTCAATTTTTGTATTTGCTTCATTCACATTCACATTCAATGTTTCCCAATGTTGTTGTTATACATATAGTAATGGTAGCAATGTGAAAACGGTTTCTGTTTCGCCATATTCAACAGGGATGAATTTTATTCTGAATGAATAAAAGGATATTCACATATCTTTTTAGTCTTTTCATTTTTATATCAACACACGCAACAAGTTTGGCGTGTGTTGATATCATTGATTCGATATTTTTGAACACTAAGAGTATGAGTGGAACATATACAAAAGAGTTAAAGGTCCAAAACAAAACTATGTTTTCAAAAGTTTTTTTCTATGAGGATTTTGAGAATAATAGAAAAAAGTATATTATAAAAACCTATGATGTTGAAACCGATATTTTTATTTTGAAGGATACTGTGTTCATGCTACTTCCTTCTGAAAAAAAACTTTTATACTATACAGGAAAGGATTCATTGGATTTTTCTTCAAAATTTTTCAATATAAATCTTTTTGATATTTTAAAAGTTCTGGTAAAGTATGCCAAAAATGGAGAAGTTGAAACAAAAGATGTTAAAGGAATAACATATCTCAGATTCGAAGACAAAAACAACGATTTGATGAAAAATCTTCTTGTAAAACTTAACAAAGAAAATCTCCCTGAAATTATTGAAATTTATGATAAAAATAATTCAATAGTTTTACAAACTTTTTTAAAATCTTATAAAGACAATTTACCAAGAAATATAAAAACACTGACAAATCTTTATGGTAATGTACTAGAAGAGAATGTCACAATTAAAGTTCTAAAATCGGATGAAAAACTTGATACTAAAATTTTTGATTTTGATAGAAAAGGTTATAAACTGGAAGATTTTGAGAATTATTTGAAAAATGCGGGTATAACTCAGTGGTAGAGTGTCAGCTTCCCAAGCTGAAGGTCGCGGGTTCAAATCCCGTTGCCCGCTTGTATATTGACATAAATAAAAAAAGTGATAAAATACTTTTAAAGGAGGTTTTAAATGAAGAAAACTCTAATTGTTTTGGTGTTATCACTTCTTCTCGTTTCTTTATTTATAACTGGATGTGGTCCAAAGAAAGCCACTCAGGCACAACTTTCTCAACTTGAAGAATTAAGAATGGCGGCAGATCAGGCAGAAGCCCAGTATGCTGAATGTCAGAAAAAGGTTCAAGAGTTGAAAAAAGAGAAAGAAACTCTTCTAAAAGAGATCGAAGAGTTGAAGAAAGAGATTAAAATTTATAAATAAGAGAGGTGAAAGATGAAAAGTAAACTTTTTATTGTCGTTTTATTGTTGATCCTCTCAACAGTTATCTTTGCTCAGACAATGACAGAAAAAGAAGTTCTTGATGCTATAGCAAAAGAACAGGCACGCCTTGATGCAGCAAACGCAAAGATTGAAGAATGCAAAAATACTCATTCCCCACTTATGACAGAGGTTGAAAATTTAAGAAAAGAAAAAGAGAATCTCTTGGCTGAACTTAACAATTTAAAAGAAACAAGAGGATTTTATATTGTAAAACCAGGTGATTGGCTTTCAAAACTTGCTGAATACAAAGAGGTCTATGGAAAAGGTGGATGGAAAAGATGGCCTGAAATCTACAGAGCAAACAAAAGGTTGATAAAGGATCCAAATCTTATATATCCAAATTGGAAATTAACGATTCCAAGACCATAAAGTAAATTTTAGATGGGCTGTTTAAAACAGCCCATCAAATCTTATGTTTCAGTTAGAAGAAAAAGTTAAAGTATTTTTCAACAGATACCCTAACTACAAAGATTTAATAGATTCAAATTTAAAGGGTAATATTATTTTTAATGAAGGAAATTATTTTTTTGAGGGAAGTGAAGATAACTTTTTAAAGTTGAAGAATATAGTTTCAAAACTGATTGAACTTGAAAACGACAAAGGGTACCTCGAAAGAATTGATGTTGTAAGTTCGATTTCAAAAAGTATAAACGATCTTTCTTTTGGAAAAGATCAAAATGTTTATTATTTACCAAAAAAGATAATAAAAGCAAGAACGAAAGGACAGGAAAAGTATATCGAATCTTTGAACAGATACGATATAGTTGTTGCAATTGGACCAGCGGGCACAGGGAAAACCTTTCTTGCAGTAGCGAAAGCGTTGAATGAACTTTTGAAAAAAAATGTTTCAAAAATAATTTTAACAAGACCGGCTGTTGAAGCGGGAGAAAACCTCGGATTTTTGCCAGGTGATTTGAAGGAAAAAATAGATCCATACTTAAGACCACTCTATGATGCTCTGTATGATCTTGCTGATAAGGATAGAATTGATAGGATGATAAGGGATGGAATAGTTGAGATCGCTCCTCTTGCATACATGAGAGGACGAACAATTTCAAATTCTTATCTTCTTCTTGATGAAGCACAGAATACAACTTCGATGCAGATGAAAATGTTTTTAACAAGATTGGGAGTAAGATCGAAAGCGATAATAACAGGTGATATAACTCAGATAGATCTATCGATAAGATCATCATCAGGTCTTGTCGAATTACAGGATATAGTAAAGGATATAAAAGAGATTTCATTTGTCCATTTAACATCTGAAGATGTTGTGAGACATCCACTTGTAAAGGATATTATCGATGCATATTCCTCATACAATAAAAAGTAATTTCAAGAAATTCTATTTTGATATCATTCTAATACTTATACTTGTTATTTTTTTCAATATTTTTTATCCATCAACCTTTTCAAAAATTCCACAGTTAAAAAAGGGAGATATTTCACCAAAGGATATAATTGCTCCTTTCACTTTTGACATTATTAAAAATAAGGATATTCTTATAAAAGAGAAGGAAAGAGCATACGATAATACTCCACCGGTTCTTGTTTACGATGAAAATCGAAATCTTGAAATATTAAACAATTTTAATTCTTTAAAAAATTATGTTGATTCCCTAAATAAAAATATATGGAAAAACGATTTGAAAAGAAAAGTTTTAAGAGATAGTATAAAAAATCTTTCTGATGATCTGATAAATATACTTATCTCTGATCAATCAAAGAATGTTTTAAATTTTGTTGAAACTTCTTTAAAACAGATACTCGAAATTGGAGTTATAGGGGATAAAAGTGTAATACCTTTTGGAAAAGACAGAAAAATTTCTTTGAAAAAATCAAACAGGGAAACAGTAAAATATGAAAATGAAATATTCGATCTTGCCCAGGCAAACGAGTATTTGAAAAAAGAGATAATAAAAAAATATTCTGGTAATTCATACCTTTTAAAATATGGTCTTGAGATGTTCCAATATCTTTTAAAACCTAACATATTCTTTGATAGGGATGAAACCTCATTCAGAAGAGAAAAAGCAAAAAATGAAGTTCCTGAAAAAGTTGGAATAGTTTTAAAAGGCGAAGTGATTGTGAAAGCCAACCAAGTTGTGGATCAGACAGTTGAGGATAAGATTTATTCACTCAATAGATTTTTAAAAGGTGAAGAGAATTTAAAACAAAAAATTCTCAACACCTTGTATAAAAATTTAATACTTGTAATCTCTTTCATACTCTATCTTGTTTTCATAAACACACAATTCTCAAAGTTATCATTAAGAAAGAGGGATAAACTTTTTGTTTCATTACTTTATCTTATCAACCTTGGAGTTTATGGCTTTTTCTATGAGTTACCAAACATCGAGTATATAGTTCCCCTCATTTTAACCTCAATACTTTTATCATTGCTTTACAGTAAAACTTTTTCTTTGATAACACTTCTGTTTATTCTCACATCTTTGATTCTCTATTCCGGTATGAGGTTGTATGGATTGCTTGCCGTGTTAATTTCATCGATATATTCTATATTCTTTATAAAAGATGAAAATTTGAAGAAGAACTTTTTTGGTATAGTTTTTAAAATTTCTGTTATAAATCTTTCACTGGCATTTTTCATAGAACTTTACAGAGAATCATCGATGTCAAACATTTTTATATCGATGGTCTACAGTTTTATTAACCCAGTTCTTTCTTTTGTTTTGATGATGTTTACGATAAAATATATCGAAAATTTTTTACAGAGGTTAACGAATGTTACCCTTTTTGAACTCGCTGATCTAAACAACGAACTTTTAAAAGAACTTTCAGAAAAAACATCAGGGACATACAATCATAGTATTATAGTTAGCAGACTTGCTGAAAAGATCGCACAGGAGATAGATGCTGATGTGTTGCTCGTTCGTGTTGGTTCGTACTATCATGATATTGGAAAGATGCTAAAACCAGAATATTTTATTGAGAACCAATTTAAAGGTATAAATCCACATGAAAATCTTCCATATGAGATTTCTGCTGAAATAATAATAGAGCATGTTCAGAACGGCTTAAAACTTGCCCAAAAGTACAAACTTCCAGAAAAAATAAGTAGATTTATCATAACACATCATGGTACAACAACGGTTGGATATTTTTATGAGAAAGCGAAAGAATCGAAAAAAAACTTTAATCCAGAACAGTTCAGATATCCGGGGCCTTTACCCTCAAGTAAAGAGGAAACGATAGTGATGCTTTCCGATTCGATCGAAGCAGCTGTTAGAAGTATTAGTATTACCGATGATGAAAGTTTAAAGGAAATTATCGAAAAGATTATAAATAACAGGATCGTGGAAAACCAGTTTATAGAATCTGAGATCACAATAAAGGATATTGAAAAAATCAAAGAGGTTTCATTTGAATTTTTTAAAGGAATATACCATCCGAGGATAGATTATGTTGCAAAAAAATAAAATCAACATTTATAAAAAACCCAAAAAAGTTAAGAAAAATGTTAAGGAGTTAAAACTCTGGATAGAAGATGTTTTACTTCTAAATGGTCTTACAGGTTTTATTGTGAATTTCATTTTCGTTGATGAACATGAGATCAGAATGATGAATAAAAAATACAGAAGGATTGATAAACCAACGGATGTGATATCATTTTCCCTTGTAGAAGGGAAATTTACAAAATATTCATACAATATGCTTGGAGATGTTTATATATGTGTTGAACAGATCAAACCAGATACCGAAAAAGATATTTTAAGAAGAATGATACATGGAGTTTTGCATCTTGTTGGTTATGACCATAAAAGGGAAAATGATTATAAGAAATTTATTGAACTTGAAGAAAAATATCTTTCACTCATAGTTTGATGTTTGATATATTACTTTTTTTGTTTTTCTCTCTGTCATCTTTTTTAATTTCTGGAATAGAAACATCTTTCTTTTCATTGTCAACTTTTGAACTGAAAAAATTTTCAAAAAAAATAAGTTTTTTAGAAAAACTTTCAGAAGAAAAGAATACACTTTTATTTTTTCTTATTTCACTCAACACATTTTTTAATGTTGGTATAGTTATACTGTTTGATAAAATTATCAGTAGAGTAGAAATAAGAATAGATTTTAAGGTGTTTGAAATCCTCTTTCTCCTTTTTTATATCCTTTTTTTCTGTGAGATTTTACCAAAAACTTTGTCCATCTACAAAAAAATTATGTTTTTAAAGAGTTTTTTGTTCTTTTTCCCATTTTTCAAGGTTTTTCAATACATTTTGAAGGTTTTTGTTAAAGGAAAGAAAATAAGAATGAAAAAAATTGAAACGGATTTTGAATCGATATACTATTTTCTTGAAGAACATAAAGAAAGCATAGAAAATGAGTATCTTTTTTTGAAGGGTTATTATGAATTGAAAGATAGAAATATTTACGAGTTAGCTCCGCAAAAAGAAAAGATTGTAAAGATAGAAAAAGGTTCTCTTATAAAGGATGCACTGTCATTATATAAAGAAAAAAAATTTTCAAGAATACCTGTTTTTGAAAAGGAAAATCCTGTTGGAGTTTTATATATCAAAGATCTCCTTTTTAAAGATGAAAAAGATGTTATTGATGGATACATGAAAAATTTTGAAAGGGTCGAATATGACCAAAAGTTAGGTGAAGTTTTAAATTTTATTTTAAAAAAGAGAATTCACATAGTTTTTATCTTCAAAGAAGATAGTTTCTTTTCAATAATCACATTAGATGATATAGTGTACAAAATTTTGAAAGGTTTAAAGATAACAAATGTATAATCTTTTTTTTGCTATTCTTTTTCTATTTTTTTCTTTTTTACTTTCGGCGAGCGAAATGTCTTTCGTTTCGTCGAACAAAATATTTTTAAAAATAAAATCGAAAAAGAACAGGATGTATTTAAACCTTCTGTATTTTCTAAACAAACCTCAAAATTATCTTTATACGATTTTGATATCGAACAACCTTTCGAATATACTGATCACAACTTTTATGGAAAGATTTTTTGTTGAAAAAAACTTGAACTTTTCACCTCTTGTTTCTACACTTTACATTTCCATTTTGATAATGATATTCGGGGAAGTAGTGCCCAAATATTTAGTTTCCGAGAAGAGTGAATTCTATTCTCTCATTTTTTTCTATCCTGTGAAAATATTATATTTTTTACTCTACCCTTTGATTAAGATAATTTCTAAGATAAACCAAATCTTCATAATAAAGGAACAAAAAGGTTTGAATAAATTGATTCTTGAAAGTGAAAATATAAAAGAATTGTTAATGAAAAATCTTGATTTTGATGAAAATACTGGCATAGAAGAGGATATCGTAAAAGGGATTTTTAAAATAAAAGATATGAGGGTAAAAGATATATCGGTTAAAAGAAAAGAAGTTTTAATGGTTTCTGATGATATTAAAGAGGAAGAGTTCAAAAAAATTTTAACAGGTTCAAAAAAAATATATTCAAAAATTCCAGTTTATAAAGATAGTATAGATAACATAATAGGTGTTCTAAACATTTTTGATCTTTTAAAAACAAAGGAGTTTGAGATAAAAAAAATTTTAAAAAAACCTTTATTTGTAAACGAATCTATTTCTATTGGAAGTGTTTTAGATGAGATGAATTCAGTTGGTGAAAATTTTGCTATCGTTATAGATGAGTATGGTGGGTTTGAAGGTATTATTACAAAAGAGGATATCATAGAGGTAATTTTTGGAGATATTGAAGATGAGCATGATAAAATTGACGAACAGGAAAATATTCTTGGTATAGAAAACGGCTATATTTCTATAGATGATTTTTGTGAAAAATATAATGTGAAAATAAAAAGTAAAAATTTTACTACCCTATCAGGTTATATAGTTTACACTTTAAAAAGATTCCCAGAAAAGAATGATATTGTAATTGTTGATAATAAGATTAAAATAATAGTTCTTGAAGTTAAAAATATGGTTGTAAAAAAAGTGAAGATCGAGGAGATCAAAAAATGAAGATAAACTCAAAAGATATTTTTTATCTCGCTTTAGGGATTATATTGTGTTCTGTTGGATACACATTTTTCCTTGTTCCTGGAAAGATCAGTACGGGGGGTATTTCGGGTATATCGATGGTCTTACATCATATTTTCAAGACACCTTTTGGAATCGTTATGATAGTTTTAAACATTCCTCTGCTTATCGGTAGTATAAAACTTTTTGGAACGCTTTTTGTTATAAGAACATTGATTTCAATTCTGTTGATAGGTTTTTTTTCAGATATATTGAGTTATTTTAAATTTTTGATTTTTGAAGGAAACCAGTTGCTTGCAACACTTTATGGAGGAGTGATTTTAGGTATAGGCCTTGGTTTTGTATTCAAAGGTAAAGGTTCAACGGGTGGAAGCGATATAATTGGAAGAATGATAAACAGATTTACTTCGATTTCTATAGGAACATCGATTTTTATAGTTGACTCGATGGTTATAGGTCTTACAGGAATCGTTTTTAAAAGTTATGAACTTATACTTTATTCATATCTTTCTCTTTATCTTTCAAGTAAAATGATAGATCTTGTATTGGAAGGTCAGGACTATGCAAAAGGAGTGTTCATATTTACAAACAAACCAGAAGAGATTTCAAATGAAATAATAAATAAACTCAGAAGAGGAGTTTCAGGCTTCAATGGAAAAGGGATGTATTCGAAGGAAGAAAAGACAATTCTCTACTGTGTTGTTGCAAGAAGAGAAATATCGATTTTAAGTAAAATCATAGAGGATATAGATAAGGATGCTTTTGTTGTTGTATCAAATGTTTATGAGGTTATGGGTAAAGGTTTTCCTAGAAGATGATAAAAACTTCTTATATAGAAACTGAAGGAATCGTTTTCAAAAAAAACAAGTATCTTGAGAGCAGTGGATTGGTAGAAGTTTTTACACCAATATTCGGTTGTAAAAATTTTTTGGTGAAAGGTCTTTATAGAAAGAACAGAAGGTTACAATCACCTCTTGAACAACTCTCGGTTAATTATCTTGAAATATTTTATAAAGAGAACAGGGAACTTAATGTAGTCACAAAAGCACAGATACTGTTTTACCCGGAAGGTGTTGTGAAGGATTTGGAAAAATTTAATGTAATGATTGAAATGATTAAAATTTTAAGAAAACAGAAATATCCAACCGAAAGTGTTGGAAAACTTTATGAACTTTTAAAGAACTCAATTTTTAGTTTAAATTCATCAAGAGAGAAAGAAAAAATCTATTTTGATTTTCTCGAAAATTATCTTAGTATCGAAGGTTTTTTGAACGATAGAATTAAAAGTGAAAATTTAAAAAAACTTGTGTTGAAGGAAAGAATAAAACATTATAAAACTTTGATTGAAGGATTGAATTTATGAAAAATTACCGAAATGTAATTTTTGATCTTGATGGTACTTTAACTGATTCGAAAGATGGAATCGTGGATTCTCTTGATTATTCACTTCAACATTTTGGAATAAGAATCGAAAGAAAAATGTTGGAAAAATATATAGGTGAACCTCTTTTTAAAATTTACAGAGAAGTTCTAAAAACTGAAAACGAAGAAAAAATAGATCTTGCTGTGAATTTGTATAGAAAAAAATTTGAGGAAGATGGGATGTTCAAAAATAAAGTGTATGATGGTATTTATGAACTTTTAGATGGTTTGAAGAGAGATGGGAAAAATCTTTTTCTTGCAACTATAAAACCAACCAAATTTGCTCAGAAAATTTTAGAACATTTTTCTCTTATAAAATATTTTACATTTGTTCAGGGAACGGAAATGGATGGTTCGAATGCGAGTAAAGAGGAATTAATAAATTCGATTATAACAAGATTCAATATTGAAAAAGCAAGTGTTGTAATGGTTGGAGATAGAAAGAGTGATTTTGATGGAGCAAAATTTAACTCTATAGATTCCATAATCGTTTGCTACGGTTATATTGATGAAAACGAAAAAAAACTGATAAAACCGACATTCTTTGCAAATGATGTTTTCGAACTCAAACAAATTTTAATAGGAGAAAAAGATGGGTGAGATATGTTTTGATATAGAAACTTTTGGGATAGATGATGACCAGATCGATGAAAAAGTTTTAGAATATTTTCTGGATAAGGATAAGGATTTTAAAGAAAAAAAAGGGCTCTACCCTTCCTCTGGAAAAATAATTGCTATTTCGATTCTTGATGCTGATCGAAATATAATTGAAACATTCTATCAGTCATCCCAGAATACACTATTTGATAACAGTTATGTTGATGATTATAACGGTTACAGAAGAATATTCAAAATAGCAAACGAAAAGGAAATTCTGGAAAATTTTTATGATAGGGTTAAAAGATGTACAAAGTTTATAACTTTCAACGGGTTAAGGTTCGATTGCCCTTTTATAACTTTCAGGGCAATAATCAATGGCGTAAAACCTTCAAGGAATATTAACACCCCGAGATTTAGAAAAGAAGAGCACTATGATGTTTATGATGTTTTAACTTTGAGTGGGCTTTTGAAAGGTAATTCCCTTGATATATACTGCAAAGTTTTTGATATACCTTCTCCAAAGGTTAATATGTCTGGTAAGGATGTTGAAAAGTATTATAGAGAAGAAAAATTTCTTGAAATCGCAAAATACTGTTCTATGGATGTTCTTTCAACCTATCTTCTATACCTTAAGATCAAAGATTATTTTTGATATCTAACCACTCTGTTTCTACCAAGTTCTTTTGCCTTATAGAGTGCAGTATCCGCAAAGTTTATCAAAAGGTTTTTATCCTTTGTATCATCTGGAAACAGAGAAAATCCGATACTCACTGTAACGCTCAATTCTTCGTTTGACGAAATTTTGATTTTAGTATCCTCAATCTTTTTTCTAATGTTTTCAAATACGTTTTCAAAAGAATCGTCCTTTATATTTGTCAAAACTATAACGAATTCCTCTCCTCCATACCTCGCAACAAGATCTGTTTTTCTCAGGGACTGTTGTAAAATGTTTGCAATATGTTTTAAAACCAGATCACCTATCTGGTGTCCATAAGTATCGTTGAATTTTTTGAAATAATCTATATCCAAAAGTCCAAGAGAGACCTTTTTATCGGTGCGTTGTGAATTCAAAAGGATTTTTGTAAGTTCATCTTGAAAAAATCTATGGTTATAAATTCCCGTTAGCCCGTCTTTGATCGCAAGATCTTTCGTCTTCTGATATAAAAATGATTTTTCGGATGCTGTAATCGTTATATCCGAGATAAAGTTTAAAAGAAAATTTTTCCCTGAATCGATCGAAAGATTCTCACCAGATATCAAAATCAAAAATATTCTTTTTTCTTCATCGAGAAAAACAGGTATTGATATTGCTGAGTTAAAAAGTCCTACATTGTCACCTTTTTGAAAAAGATAGATTGGAATATCTCTATCAAGAAGATCTGTTTTATAAAAAACATTGTCCTGCTTGAATGCAAGATGTAAAAAACTGTTTTCAGAAATCGTTTGAGGATATTTTTTTATGTTAGAATCGGTCATCAAAATCTTAAGATTCGATTTCTCAAAGGAAACAAGAAAATAGTTTGAAAAATCTATAATGATTCTTAAAGAACCTATTATTATTTTGATTATCTCTTCAAAATCGAGTGTTTTTGAGAGTTTATGTGTTATCTCGTTCAAAATCGAAATAACTGTTGCTTCCGTCTTTGCCTGTTGAGCATATTCTGCAAAGTTTAATATCATTCCAATCTGATCCGAAAAAAGTTTAATCGTTTGCATATCCTTATCTTTAAATTTTTCCTCTTCAGTGTCATCAACATATAAAACCCCAACACATTCTCCAGATTTTATAACAGGTAAAGATACTATAGATCGTACGGTCGTATTATTTTTGTAAAGCGATAATTTTGAAATATCGCCTGTGAAAAAATTATCCTTTATATTTTTCAGGTCGTTGACAACGGAATAAAGAAAATTTTCTTTATTGAAAACAGTTTTCTTAAGATTTATATCCTCATTAGAGAGTCCATACTCTATAAAAAGGTAACCGTTTTTTTTATTTAAAATAAAAAAAACTACACTTTTGTTGTTAAGAAGAATTTTCAAAGTTGAAAGGAGAGAAACTATAGCGTCGTCTATGGTACTTAAAATCATCTTATTTTTTTCTAAATCATCGTTTAAAATTTGCTCTTTTTCAAGCATAAATGGAGAGATCTCAATGATTTTATTTTTAGATGAAAGATTTTCATACTTTTCTTCAAGGTTTCTTTTTTTAGATTTTTCTTTACCAGCAAGCAGCAGAGTTATAAAAGTTGTTGCAGTTATTACACTTGTATATAGTATCTTGTCATTGTTGTGAAAATAAGTTCTTATCCATAAAAAAAATGTGAATAGAAAGAAATAGAAATTAACCTTTTTCCTTTCATAATCTAAAATTCCAAGCACAGTAGAAAGTGAAAGAAGGATAAAATACAAAAACCAACCAAAATTTTCGTTTAAAAATGGCACAAGAAAAGTTAAAGGTAGAAGAAAGAAGAGGTGATTTGGATAGAAAAAAAATCTTATAAAATAGAATAAAAAAAAGAATATAAAAATTAAACCCAAAAATATTTGTGCAAAGTTGTTTATTTCAAAAGAAACGGCAAGATTCAAAATTGCAGAAACTATAAATAGTAACAGGATCGAAAGGATAAGGTTGAGATCTCTCATAAAAAATTATTATATTGTTATGATTCAAAATAGTCAATTATAATATTGATTTTTAATAAAATAGGATTATATTAAATTTATGCTCAATTATGAAGATCTAATTTTTAAGATAAAAGAGTTAAACCCAATAGATTCTGTTGTTTCAGAGTATGTTAAATTAAAGAAAAGTGGAAGTTCACTGAAGGGGTTATGTCCTTTCCATTCAGAGAAAACACCTTCCTTTTTTGTTCATCCACAGAGAGGTTTTTTCCATTGTTTCGGTTGTGGTAAGGGGGGTGATGTTATCACATTCATCCAGTTTATCGAAAATGTTGATTTTAAGGATGCTGTTGAAATACTTGCAAGAAAAAGTGGAATCGATATTAAAAGTTATTTAAAAACTCAGGAAAGGGGTATAGCATCTATAATCTTTGAAGTCAACAGATTCGCATGTGATATTTATCATAAAAGTTTAAAAAAAAGTAAAAATGTTCTTTCCTATCTTGAAAAAAGAGGTTTAAACGAGGAAGACATTTCTTTGTTTACTCTTGGTTATGCTGATGGAGAGAGAACACTTTTGAAAAATATAAAAGAGAGTAACCTGAATATAGAAGATTTTATAAAGGCTGGATTGGTAATAAAAAATGAGGATGGGAAATATCGAGAAGTTTTCTACAACAGAATAATGTTTCCAATTTTTTCCATAACAGGAAACATTCTTGGATTTGGTGGTAGAGTTCTCGGTGATGAACTCCCAAAGTATGTTAATACACAACAAACACCGGTTTATAAAAAGGGAGATTTTCTATATGGATTGAATCTGAGTAGAAAATATATATCTGAGGAAAACTATGCAATTCTTGTTGAAGGTTATATGGACTTTATATCTCTTTATAAAAGTGGTATAAAAAACATTGTTGCTCAACTTGGAACTGCATGTACGGAAAATCAAGCAAAAATTTTAAAAAAATTCTGTGAAAAGGTCATTTTAATGTACGATTCAGACGATGCAGGGCAAAATGCCACGATGAGATCGATCCCGATACTTTTAAAGGAAGGTTTGATAGTTGAGGTTTATAAAAATGAAAAGTTTAAGGATCCAGACGAACTTGTAAAAAATACGCAAAAGATAACTCATGAATTTTTGAACAAAGATTTTGTTGATATTATAAAGTTTTCAACAGATTTTTTCTTGAAAAAGGAAAAAGATAGGATGCTATCAAAGAAACATCTATTAACATTTCTGTCATCCTCAATAAATGGTATTGAAGATAAATCTTTAAAATTTTTATATAGAGATATGGTTAAAAAAGAACTGGGTTTTGAGGTGAATCTTGAAGAAAGTAAGGGATCCAAAAAAATAAAGGATGAAAAAAATGATGCAGGTCTTGTAAATGTCTATGTTGATATAGTATCTTTGATGCTTGTGGATAAAAATCTTTGTAAAACTTTTTGCTCTGAAATCGAAGAGGAGGATTTTTTAGATCTTAATCTCAAAGGTGTTTTTGTTTCAGTATGCAACTCTATCGAGGAAAAGTGGGAAAACAATGTTGATTTTTTATTAAAGAATGATAAAATTATAAATCTTAAAAATAAAATTATTGAAAGGATGGATTACTACTCAAATAATCTTCCCGATGAGAAGAAAATCAAAGACATTCTTTCAATATTGAAGAGAAAAAAACTTGAAAGAAAGATAAAAGAAATAGAAACTCAAATTAAAAACTGTACCGATGAAGAGGAAAGGGATAGATTACTTGAGATCAAGATTCTTATTCAAAAAAAACTTAAAGGGGGAAAGTAAATGGTGAAAAATAGCAAGAACTACGATCCTCTTGATGAAATTATCGAAATGATAGTAAAAGAGAGTTCCAATGGAGGTGAACTTTCCTATCAGAAGTTAAATGAGATTCTGCCGGATGATTTTAGAGTTGATCTTATAGAAACGCTTATAAAGAGGATGCAAAGTCTTGGGATAGTTCTTGTTGAAGATGAAACCGAAAAAACGATCGGAGAATCTTATATTAGAGGCGAAGATGAAAAAAGGGAAGTGGAAGAGGTCAGAAATGATGATCCGATAAAAATGTATCTTAACGAGATGAAATCAATAGATCTTTTGACAAAGGAAGAAGAGATAGAGATTTCAAAACTTATAGAGGAAGGAAGAAGGGGAATATTGACAAACCTTTTTTCAGTTGAAAAAACTTTTTCATATCTTGATGAATTTTTCAACAAGGTTGTTGTTGAAGGTGAATCAATAGATCAATATTTTCATATTGAGGATCCAAAAATCTCATCAGAACTTTCACAGAAAAAGAAGATCCAGAGGTTGAAAAATATATACGCGAAGGTTAAAGAGAGTTTAAAAAAGATAAAAGAGTTGAAAAAAGGTTATGCAAAGATGAGAAAGGAAGAAAAAATTGCTACAGACCAGAAAGTTGAAAAAGTGTTTAAAAATCTCATCAGCTATATAGAGGAACTACAGTTGAATCCATTGCTTTTGAACCAATACATAAAAGAGTACAGGGAATTATCGAAAGAGATAGAGTTTGAAAAGGAAAAGTTGAGAATGATCGAAAAGAGGTTTGACGCCTCTATAGATGATATTTTAAAAAATGCAAAAGCACAGGGAACTGTTCCACTCAAATATAAAAGGAAGAATATTAAAAGAGAAGATTTTAAAAATGCTTCATTTGAGATAGAGAGGATACAAAATAAAATAAAAGATTATGAACAGAATTTGAAATGTGATTGTGATGAGTTCTGCAAAATTGTTAAAAATCTTAATGAGTATGAAAGAAAACTTAACAGAGCAAAAGAAAGGATGATGGAATCGAATGTTCGACTTGTGATTTCGATAGCGAAAAGATACACCAATAGAGGACTTGAATTCATGGATCTTATACAGGAAGGGAATGTTGGTTTGATGAAAGCGGTTGAAAAATTTGATTATCAAAAAGGATACAAATTCAGCACATATGCTACATGGTGGATCAGGCAATCTATTACAAGAGCGATTGCAGATCAAGCGAGAACAATAAGAGTTCCAGTCCATATGATCGAAGTTATGCATAAGGTTGTTAAGGTTACAAGAAATCTTATGCAGGAACTTGGAAGGGAACCATCAGAAGAAGAGATCGCTGAAAAACTTGATATGCCGCTTGAGAAGATAAAGAGTGTGTACAAGATAGCACAGGAAACAATATCTCTTGATAAGCCTATAGGTGATAGTGATGAATCAAAATTCAGTGATGTTATTGAGGATGTTGATCAGAAATCTCCACAACATCATGCGATGCTTTCGATGTTGAGGGAAAAACTTGATCTTGTGCTTTCAGATCTTTCTCCTCGACAACAAACAGTTTTAAAGTTGAGGTTTGGTTTACAGGATGGTTACCAGAGGACACTTGAAGAAGTCGGAGAGATACTCGATGTTACAAGGGAAAGAGTTAGACAGATAGAGGCAAAAGCACTTGAAAAACTTGCTCATAAAAACAGAGCGGATATGTTAAGACCATTTTTGGATATAGAATCATGAAAATTTTATTCGAATCAAAAATTTTTGATGGAAAAAGTTTTAAAAATTTTCTTTTAGTTGAAAATGGAAAAGTTGTTTCTTTAGATAATGAAAAAATTAAAGTTTTTGATAAGCATATAGTTTTAACAAACAAATATATCTATCCTTCCTTTTTTGATTCACACACTCATATGATCTGGTATGGACTCAACCTTTTAAGGTGTAACCTAACAGGTGTTAAGAGTGTTGAGGAAATCATAGATAGGGTCAAAAAGTATTTAAAAGATAACAAGGATTCAAAATTTGTAATAGCAGAGGGTTATGATGAAACAAAGTTTTTAAAAAAAGAAAAACTAAATAAAAAAATTCTTGATCAACATTTCAAAAATGTTCCCGTTATCGTAAGAAGAGTTTGTGGGCATATTGCCGTTTTTAACAGTGAAGCGATAGAATATTTGAAAAAATCAGAAAAGTTTGAAGATTTTAGTGATGATGGAGTGTTAAAAGAAGGTATAGTTTTAAAATTGAACACTATTTTCAAACCTGATAAAAAAGAACTTTTTAAAGCGTTCAAAATTGCACAGGAAAAATTTTTATCTTTTGGTATTACATCTGTTTCAGATATGGCTACTTTTGACTCACTTGATGTTTACAGTGAAGTAGATAGTGTTCTTGATATATTTTTTTATTTTCCATGGGAGAACGAAAAAAAACTCTCGGAGTGGAAAGATAAAGATAGGATAAAATTGAAGGGGCTAAAAATTTTTACTGATGGATCTATAGGTGCTTTTACTGCTGCTGTATATAAAAATTACAAAAATGGTCAAAGAGGAAAAATTTTTATAAGTGAAAAAGATTTTAAACAGATAGTTTTAATAGCAAAGGAGAAAAATTATCAACTTGCTATACATTCAATAGGAGACAGGGCAACAGATTTTGTTCTTAAAAACCTATCAGATCCAGAAGGTCATAGAATTGAACATTTTGAAATTTCTTCAAAAGAACAGATAGAAAAGGTTAAAGAAAAAGGTATATTCCTTTCGATGCAACCGAATTTTATTGGAAACTGGGGTTTAAAAGGGCAGATGTATGAAGAGAGGTTGAGTAAAAATTATTTTGAATTTAACAATGTATTTAGATACATTTTTAACAAGAAGATACCCTTAGGTTTTGGGTCTGACTGTATGCCTCCTTCACCGCTTTATGGTTTAAATTCTTTAAAGAAAGCTCTTTTTGAGGAACAAAGGATCGATTTTATTGATGGATTCAAGTGTTACACTGAAGGTGGTGCGAGAATCGTTCATGAAGAAAAAAAACTTGGAAAACTTTTAAAGGGGTTTAAGGCCGATTTTATAGTTACAGATAAAAAAATAAATGAAGACGATGTAAAAATAGTTGAAACTTATAAAGAAGGTAATCTGGTTTTTAAATCTAAAAAGGAGAGAATATGATACTTTTATGGTTTTTCATCATTTTTGCTGTTATAATTTTTTTATCAAAAGCTGTTATCATTGTCCGTCAGGCAGAAGTTGTAATCATAGAGAGGTTTGGTAAATATAGAGCAACACTAAAAAGTGGAATCCATGTGATAATACCTATTATCGATACAATAAGACCAATAGCTTTTGGGCCAAGGTATCTTGTGAGAATCGATTTAAGGGAACAGGTTCTCGATTTTCCCCCGCAACCGGTTATAACAAAAGACAATGTAACAATGCAAATCGATACGGTTATCTATTATCAGATAACTGAACCATACAAAGCGATGTATGAAATAACAAACATTGTTTACGCTATAGAGAAGTTGACGATTACAACCTTAAGAAATGTCATAGGAGATCTGACACTTGATGAGACACTCGTTTCAAGAGCCAAGATAAACAGTGAACTTCAAGTTATACTTGATGATGCAACGAATAAATGGGGAGTTAAGGTTAACAGAGTTGAACTTAAAAACATAAATCCACCAGATGAGATACAGGAAGCGATGACAAAGCAGATGAAAGCCGAAAGAGAGAAAAGAGCCACAATACTTCTTGCTGAGGGTGAAAAACAGTCAAAAATTTTGATAGCTGAAGGAGAAAGAGAGAGTAAAATCAAAGTTGCTGAAGGTGAACAACAGGCGCAGATATTGGTTGCATTAGGTCAAGCACAAGCGATAAAGTCAGTTTTTCAGGCGATACATGATGGTAAGGCAACAAATGATGTTATCACTTTAAAATATCTTGAAGCACTTGAAAAGATAGCAAATGGAAACGGTTCAAAGATCTTCATTCCATACGAAGCAACAGGTATCCTCTCGTCGTTAGGAAGTTTAAAAGAACTTTTTAAAGAAGATGGTAAAAAACAATAGTTTTTTTGATATAATTAAACTTTTAAGAGTCAACAACGCTTTGATAGGTGGGTTTGGTGTTTTTGTTTCATATTTGCTTGTAAGATTCGATCTAAAAGATTTTCGATTATATTTAGGCATACTTGTCGTATTTTTTGTGATGTTTGCTGGTAACATAATAAACGATATATTTGATCTTGAAACCGATAGAATCAACAAGCCTCAAAGACCACTTGTGAAATCAAAATTTAACACAAAATTTGTATATTTCATTTATTTTTTGTTTTCAATTTTATCATTCTTTATATCTTTCTTTTTATCATGGAAATTGCTTTTGATAGTTGTTTTTTCAACAGTGATACTTTATCTATATTCTTACAAACTAAAAAGGATACCTTTTTTAGGGAATCTTATAATTTCTCTTCTTTCAGGACTCCTTTTTATTTTTGGTTCTGAAATCGCTGGGGATATATCAAAAGGAGTTTTCCCTGCTATATTTGCATTTTTTATGACACTCGGTAGAGAAATTTTAAAAGATATTGAGGATATCAATGGTGATAAGTATATTGGAAGGAAGACATTACCGATAGTTTTAGGTGAAGAGAATTCCCTGTTTGTTGCTATTTTTGTTTTCATCATCCTTATCATACTAACTTTCATACCCTATCTTTTAGGTATATACAACAAATTGTATATGCTTGTTGCATTCTTCGGTGTTGATCTGATTATAATAGTTATGCTTTTGATATTTTACATATTCAACGATTTAAAGACGAAAAGAGTTGTAAACTCCTTGATAAAATACGATATGCTTGTAGGACTTCTTGCAATATTCCTTGGAGGAAAATGAAAGAACTTTTTTACCATTCATTGTTTGGATTTGTTCAGGGGATAACAGAATTTTTACCTGTTTCCTCTTCAGGTCACATTGCGATTCTGAAGAATATCTTTGGAATCACAACAAAAAATCTTTTTTTTGAAACATCTTTACATCTTGGAACATTCTTTTCACTCTTGGTTTTCTTTAGAACAAAAATAATAGACCTTTTAAAAGGTATGTATTCTGATTTAAAGGATAAAAAGGGAAAAAAAGAGAATATAAATTTTGTATCACTTGTTCTTATAGGAATAATCCCTGCTGCAATTGCTGGGATGTTAATGAACGATTTTGTTGAAAAGGTTTTTTCAGATATCTTTTTGATAGGAATCTTTTATCTTATTCTCTCTATGATCCTTTTTTCAACAAAATTTTCAAAAAACAGAATGAAGAGTGTAAACATCTTTGAATCAATAGTTGTCGGGTTGTTTCAAACAATATCGCTCTTGCCTGGAATTTCAAGATCTGGAACGACTATCTCAATAGCACTTTTTTTAGGTGTTGAACCTGAAAAGGCATCAGATTTTTCTTTTTTTATGGCTATGCCTATAATTTTAGGTTCTTTCATCAAAGAGTTTATAGATGTGAAATTCTTTTTTGATATGAACATATTTGCTGGAATTCTTATCTCATTTTTGACCGGTTATCTGGCTCTGGTTGTGCTTTATAAGGTATTGAGAAGCAAAAAGTTTTATCTTTTTTCAATATATACTTTATTGATCGGATTGTTTTTAGTGTTATGGAAGATAAAAGAATTCTTTTGATATCCGATACTCATAACGATATTGGATCTTTCCAATTTTTGACAAAAAGGTATGAAAATGAAAGATTTTTAGCAACGATTCATCTTGGTGATGTTGTTGATTTTAACAATCTTTCGATCATAAGAAATCTTTCTGATGAGTTTTATCTTGTAAAGGGCAACAACGATAGATTGGATCTTGTTACATCAAAAATTTTAAGGGATCTATCGATATCTTTTTCAACTTCTCCCTTTGAAATTTTTTTGGAACCATTTGGGTATATAATTTTGATGCATGAACCGTTCTTTTTGGATGATTACATTCAAAAAGAGCATCCAAAATATATTTTTTATGGTCATACCCATAAAGTTGAATCAAGAGCTGAAAACGGAAAGGTTATTGTGAATCCTGGAGCATTTTCACTTTTCCTTTCAAAACAAAAAACTTATGCGTTAATAGATCAAAAAGGGGTTAGATTTGAAAAAATTTAACATTATTTTATTTTTCATGTTTTTTTTCATTTCTTTTTTAAAGAGTGAAACTATAAAGATAACTGCTGTTGGTGATATAATGGTTGGAACAGTTTATCCATCATTTTCTGTTCCAGAAGGTGATGGATTCTATCTTTTTCAAGAAGCGGAATCTATAATAAAAAAAGGTGATATCAGGATAGGGAATCTCGAATCTGCTTTATCTGATTCTGGAAGTTTGAGAAAAAATGTTGTTGATGGAAAAAGTTATGCTTTCAGAACACCTGAAAAATATGTTAAAACATTAAAATATGCTGGATTCAATGTGTTGAACATTGCGAACAACCATATAAGGGATTTTGGTGATATTTCAGTTTTAAGAACGAAAAAAGTACTTTCAGAAAACTTTATACAGTATACGGGCTTTTTAAACGATTTTGGTATTTTTAATTTAAACGGTAGAAAGGTATGTGTTGTTGGTTTTTCAAACTACTCCCTTATGAACGATCTTACAGATTTAAAGAAAAGTTATAATCTTATTGATTCTCTTTCCAAATTTTATGAAATCGTGATTGTTACTTTTCATGGTGGACAGGAAGGAAAAAATGCTTTACACATAAAGGACACAGTTGAATATATGTATGGTGAATATAGAGGTAATATATACAGGTTTGCACATACTGTAATTGATGCAGGCGCTGATCTTGTGATAGGCCATGGTCCCCATGTTGTCAGAGCGGTTGAACTTTACAAAGGGAAACTCATTGCATATTCTCTTGGCAATTTTATGACATTTTCTGGAATCAACATTTCAGGAATAAATGGATTAGCACCGATTCTATATGTTGAACTCGATACAGTTGGAAATTTTATTTCAGGTAAAATATATCCTTTTAAACAGGAAAAGTTTAAGGGAGTTATATTCGATAAAGATTATGAGGTTGTAAAACTGATGAAAAGTTTAACTGAATCAGATTTCAAAAAGAATTTGATTGAAATTGATAACGATGGAAATATAAGGTTAAAATGATAAAGGTTTTACTGACGATCTCTTTTCCACCATATAGAGGTGGGATTTCCCATTATCTTTACAGTGTTTTTAAAGAGTATAAGTATAAAGATCAACTCGTCGTGATAACACAGACACCTCTTTTTACTGAACCTGAAGAGGATTTGACGATTTTCAAAGATATCATAAGGTCAAAAAACCTTCCATTGAAGGGTAGATTTTATCGACTTGATTTTTACTTGAAAATAATAAAGTTTCTCTTCAGAAATAGGGGAAGAATAGATTATATTTATTCTGAATCTGTTATACCTACAACAATATTCTCTTATGTTTATAAAAAATTTTATCCAAAAACTAAAATTGTTTGTTTTGCTTATGGAACGGATGTGAACATTTTTGATCCATACCTTAAAAGAAAATCAGGTTTTGTGAACATTTTGAAAAAATTTCTGTTGAACAGAGTTGACAGGATAATAACGATAAGTTCTTATACTGAAAGTTTGTTGAAAAAAATAACCAGAAAAGAAATTTTTATAATCTCTCCAAGATATTCAGGTAAAAGAATCGAACAAAAAGAGTATAAACAGAAAGATGCGATAACCTTAATTTCAGTTGCACAGTTCACTACAAGAAAAGGAATTCAATATGTTTTGAAGGCACTCGATATTTTAAAGGATGAAATAAATTTTAGATACTATATTGTTGGAAATGGAAATTATAGAGAAAAACTGGAAAAGTTTATAGAAGATTTTAAACTTGAAGAAAAAGTTTTCATAAAGACCGATTTAAAAAACATTGAAGTTTATAAACTGTACGAAGAATCGGATATTTTTATTTTACCTGTTTTTTACCATAGGGGGGATTTTGAAGGTTTTGGAATAGTTTACCTTGAAGCAGGTGCTTTTAGATTACCGATCATTGCAACCGGGTCTTGTGGTTCAAAAGATGTTTTGATAGATGGTTTCAACTGTCTAATTGTAAAGGAAAAAGATTACAAAGAAATTGCAGATGCTATAAAAAATCTTTCAAAAGATCATATTAAAAGAAAAATACTTGGTAACAATGGTTATAAGATGTCATTTTACAAAAAAGGTGATACCTCTTTTCTTTTATTTTAATCTCTTGACTTTAAGTTAAATCTAAAATAAAATTCTATTAATGGCGAATGGGAATATAAAGAACCTTTTTAAACTGTTTCTTGTTTTTGTGATTATATTTTTGATAATATTATCATTTGTATATTTACTCACTAATATGTTTTTGATTCGTCTTGTATATGAGAATCATCTTTCGATAACAAAAAACCTAATAGAAACAGCAAAACATGGTGTATACAACTGTTTACAGAGAAACATAGAAGAACTTTCAATATACAGTAAAAATAAGGATATAGTTGATCTGACTCCTCTTGGTAAATTTTTAATAGATTCGATACAGAATGTTAACAATAAAAGATATGTTGCTGTTACAAGAATCAATAAAACTGGAAAAATTTCATACACTTCACCATATCAAAAAGAGTTCATAAACCAGAATGTTCTTTATCAGGAACATAACAAAAAAGTTTTTACTGAGAAAAGGTTTGTGATCTCAAAACCTTTTTTAGCAGTTCAGGGTTTTAAAGCGATTGCACTCGCTCATCCAGTTTACAAAAACAGAGTTTTTGATGGTGCATTTTCATATCTTCTTCCTTTTAACCTTTTGTATGATGAATACCTTTCGGATATAAAACCGACAAAAAATTCATTTCTTATAGTTTTCAATGGTGATGGGAAGATAGTATACTCTCCCGATTTTTTCAAAGAGTTCGAAAACATCTCAAACATAAACAAATTCTTTTTTATAAATGATACTTCTCTCATAGATTCAAACCAGAATTTTATTTCGATGAGGTTATCTTCACTGAACTCTTTTGGTGTTTTTAAAAGAAACGAAAAATTTATTCTTGTGAAATCCCATATTGAGGTTTATGGTTCAAGATGGTATATCTATTGTTATTCTCCAGAATATGAGGTTAAAGAGATTTTTAATTCGATTTTTAGGTGGCAGACCTTTTTTATAATACTAATGTTTATTTTGATAGTGATTGTGGCAATTTTCTTTATAAAATATTTGCAGGAAAGGGTGAGTGAGGATATAGAAATTTTCAAAGAGATTTTTGAAGAAAAAAATCTTACTGAATCTGAAAAAGAGTTTTACGAGAAGATACTTTTAGGGATTTTGAAAACAAGGGATATATATCTTTTTACAATAAAAGAGAATGGTGAAATTTTTTTCTCAAACAACAGGATAACATTCAAAAAGAATTTCTTTGATCTTATTTTAGAAGAGAAACAGAGTTTTGTTAAGGATTCTTTAAAGTTTGTGGTAGAGAATGAAGTTTCAAAAATGGTTTTTATACCGATTAAAGTTGGAAAAAGCAATATAAACATTCTTTTCAACATAACATCTTTTAAACATAAAGATAACATTTTTATACTTCTTTTTGGTTTTGAATACAACACTGTTAAAGAATGGAAGGTATCAGAGGATATATTTGCTGAAATTTTTCCTTTATGGTATGAAAGTGACAAACCTTTATGTGTTATAGATAAAAAAGGAGATATTGTTATAAAAAATAAAGTTTTTGAAGAAGTGTTTATTCAGAAAAATATTTATGAAATTTTTGAAAACGAAAAAGAGAGAAAGGTCAGAAATATACTTGATAAAGTAAATTTTGGTCTTGAAAATATAACACTTGAAACCCAGATAAAAGGTAAAGATTACAGAGTAATCTTTTCACCTTTTTACAACCAGCTATTGAAAGTCGATTATATTTATGTAAAATTTGAATGATATGAAAAAAATTCTTGTCGGGGTTTCAGGTGGCATTGATTCTCTTGCCTCAGTTTTATTTTTTAAAAATCAAAATTATAAAGTTTACCCTTATTTTTTGATATTAACTGAAAAGAATTTTAAAGATAAAGATAAAGTGGAAAAAATTTATCAAAATATTGGTTTCCAGTTGGTTTTTGAAGATAAAAGAAAATTTTTTAAAGAAACTATAATAGATTACTTTATAAATACATACAGGGAAGGAAGAACCCCAAACCCATGTGCATTCTGTAACAGATTGGTAAAATTTCCACTAATTTTATCAAAAGCGAAAGATCTTGGGATCGAAAAATTCAGCACAGGACATTATATAAAGGTTGAGAATGGATTTCTTTATAAAGGTAAAGATAGAAGAAAGGATCAGTCCTATTATGTTTCAACTGTTAAAAGAGAGCACTTAAAATATTTTGAAAATTCGATAACATCGTTTTCTACGAAAGATGAAGTAAAAAAGTATGTGTCAGATTATGATATAAAATTTTTTGAAAAGGAGAGTCAGGATATCTGTTTTATAAAAGACAATTATGTATCTTTTCTAAAAGGGGAGGGCTTTTTAGATGAATTTGGAGAGATGGTTGATGAAAACGGAAAAGTTTTAAAGAAACATTCGGGATATTTTAAATTCACTATTGGACAGAATGTTAGGATCGGTGGAATGGATGAAAAACTCTTTGTGAAAAGAATAATACCGCAGGAGAATCGAATAGTTGTTTGTAAAAGGGAAGATTTAAAAGTAAAAGAGTTTTTTGTTTCTCCGATAGAAAAATTTTCAGATGAGGAAAATGATTTAAAAGTGAAAATAAGATACAGAAATGAAGAGGTCGATTGTTCAATAGAGACACAAGAAAATCTTATAAAAGTGAAAACAAAAGATTACATCTATGGTGTTACTCCAGGTCAAATAGCTGTATTTTATAATGAAGATAAAGTTGTTCTTTCTGGTGTGATTGAAAAATAGGAGGTTCAATGGAAAGAGAAAGGTGGGGTTCAAGGGTCGCTTTTGTGCTTTCAACAATAGGTTCCGCTGTTGGACTTGGTAATGTGTGGAGGTTTCCTTTTGTAGCGTATCGAAATGGTGGTGGAGCATTTCTTATCCCATACTTTGTTGCACTTTTTGTTGCTGGGATTCCTTTGCTGATGATGGAAACAGCGATAGGACAAAAGTTTCAGGGATCTGCAGCAAAAACATTTTCAACGATTTCAAAAAAATGGGAATGGCTCGGATGGTTTGCGATATTTGTTGGAACAGTTATCTGTTCATACTATGCTGTTGTTCTGTCATGGGCTTTGAACTATCTTTTCTTCTCATTAAATCTTTCATGGAACATCTCAGGTAGTGTAAACTTTTTCTTCAAAGATTTTTTAAAGGTGTCCTCAACACCTTTTGATTTTTCATCATTTAATATTAACATATTTATAGGTTTGGTTGTTGTATGGCTGATCACAGGTTTTATAATTATAAAAGGGATTAAGACACTTGGAAAATTTAATACATTTTTGTTACCCTTATCTTTTTTGATCCTTTTTGTTCTTCTTTTAAGAGGTATAACTCTTAAAGGTTCTTTGGATGGAGTAGAAAAATTCTTTACTCCAGATTTTAAAAAACTTCTTTCTTTAAATGTTTGGATCGAAGCATTTTCTCAAATATTCTACACACTTTCTCTTGGATTTGGAATCCTTATAGCGTATGCAAGTTACAGGGATGAAAAAACCGATATAGCAAACAACGCTAAAATAACTGGTTTTACAAATTCGCTTGTTGAGTTCATTGCAGGTATAACAGTTTTTTCAACTGTTGGATTCCTTGCGTTTTCAAACAATGTATCGATTGATTCTTTAAGGTTGGGAGGACCTGGACTCGCTTTTGTAACATATCCTGAAGCGATAGCAAAGATTCCCGCGTTTCCAAATGTTTTTGGAATTTTGTTTTTTTCAATGTTGTTATTTTTGGGTTTAACATCTCTTGTTTCACTTATTGAAGCGGTTGTTACGGGTCTTAAAGATAGATTTAACTTTTCAAGAAAAAAATCTGTATTCATAATTGTTAGTGTTAATCTTTTATTTGGACTTCTATACTGTTTTGGAAGTGGAATCTTCTGGCTTGACATAGTTGATCACTGGATTTTAACCTATGGGCTTTTGGTTGTTGGTCTGTTTGAAACGGTTATCGTTGCATGGTTTTTTGGTAGTGATAGGTTGAGAAGTTTTATAAATTCGGTTTCAGAGATAAATATTGATAAAATTTTTGAAATCTCGATAAAATATATTGTTCCGCTATTTTTGATTGTTCTTCTTTTATATTCGATATTCAATGAATTCAAAAATCCTTATGGAGGTTATCCAATAACGGCGAGAATTTTTGGAGGTTTTCTTGTTGTTTTATTAACACTTTTAATTTCAATCTTTGTCAGTAATGGAAAGGTTTGGAAAGATGTTTCAAATATAGGTAAACTTTATCTTGTGTTTCTTTTTGTTATTTCTCTTATCTATGTGCTTTATGAAAAATATAAAGAAATAAATTGGGGTGCTTTGTTTTTCTTTTTGATCGGCTTTTTAATACTAACAGGGAACATATCTTATGCTATAATTACTGCGATAAAAAATGAGAGAAAAAAATCTTTGAAAGATGAAATACCACCTACGACTTTTTGATTTTGGTGCCGGGGAGGGGACTTGAACCCCTACGGGAAGCCCACACGCCCCTCAAACGTGCGCGTCTGCCAGTTTCGCCACCCCGGCAGAGTGCCAGGACGCAGAATCGAACTGCGGACACACGGATTTTCAGTCCGTTGCTCTACCGTCTGAGCTATCCTGGCTTAAAACAAAAATAATACGAAAAAATTTTTAAATGTCAATAGTTTGTTTAAGATAATTGTTGACAATTTTATGTTTTTAGGTTTACAATAAAATATATGAAAATATTTTTAAAAATTTTTCCTCTGATAATTTTTTTCAACATTTTTTCTTTGGACCTTTCAAAACTTGATCCAACCTTGCTCTCATATTTTTCAGAGGATTTGGGGCAGCAAATTTTTTTGAGTGAAAGTAGGGAAAAAATTATTTTTGATATTTCACATACAGATTCAATTTTTTCATACAATTATCAGTTTCAAAAGAATACAAAATCACAGATCCCTGTTATATTAAAAGGTGATGTTAACAAGTTAAAAACATTTCTTTTTGAAAGTGTTGTGATCTCTGATTCTTTGATAACAGGTTATATCGATTTTTCACAGTTGAAAGTACTTTCAGATTCAAACTTCTTGAATTTTTGTGAAATTTCAAAACCGATCTTCCAATCATCTGATAGTGGTGCTTACTGGACAAGAATTTCACAGATGGTTGATATGGGATATGATGGTGAAGGTGTAAATATAGGTTTTATTGATGAAGGTTTTTTACCATCACTTGATATTTTTAAAAAAGATAATTTTTCAAAATTCAAACTTATTTGGAACCAGAAAGGTTTTTCTCCATTTCCACCTGAAAATTTTGGTTATGGAGAAGAGATCGATTCTTTAAATGTTTTGAACTGTAATATCGAGGATGTTAAAGGTCATGGAACTTCTCTTCTTTCGATACTCTCATCTGAGTCCTATTTCTCAGAAGGTTTGATTAAAAAATCTAAAATAATAGCAGTCAACACCTATCTGAACACAAAAAATGTTCTTGATGGATTAAAATATCTTGTGCAAAAATGTGAATATTTTAAAAAACCGTTTGTTGTGTTTATGCCGTTAACCTATTATTGGGGTTTTCATAATGGTCAGGATCTGTTTGAAGAGGGGATAAAAAAACTCTTTCCATTAACAGAGACAAAAAGAGGAATTTCCGTTCCTGCTGGAAATCTTGGAAATCTAAAAATCCATGCAAAAGTATATGATAACTACAGTATAAAAAATGATGATATTCTTTCAAACAGTTCTGTTCTAATCCTTACAGATTCTTCGAAAAATCTTGATATAGATATCTCAAACGACAATGACCTTTCGATAAGATTTTTTGTTGTATCTGATGGAAGTTTGCTTTTTTCAGATTGGATCGATTTAAAAGATACTCCTGTTTTTTATTGTTATGGTAAAGATTTCTTCTTAGGTTTTGGTTTTAACGATGAAAAAAATTTTTCACATCTTTTATTTGAACATCAAAACAAAAGTTATCTTGTAATACAGATCTTTAAAACATTGAAAGAGAATCCAGTTGAATTTTTCATCTCAAGAGGTGGAACATTTGTGAAACCCTCTTATGATAATTTTTTTGATGGTGACAGAAAAAAAACTTTATGTTCTCCTGCTCTTATTGAAAATGTGATATCATCAGGTTCATACCTTTCAAGAAGAAACACATATCTTTTTGTAAGTGAAGATACTCTCTTTACAATATCATCTTTTAACTCAAAAAGTGAAGATAATCTAAAACCTGATATCTATTCTCCAGGTAAATATATTTTAAGTTATAAATTTGGCAGTGATGGTATAGGGTATAAGGACTCTTTTGGATTTTTCCTTGGAACAAGTTATTCATCGATTTTTACAGGTGTTGCTCTGGTTCAACTTCTTCAGGCAGATTCGAATTTGAATGTTAATCAACTTTATGAACTAATAAAAAAAGGTGCTGATATTGTATCTGTTGATAGAGATTATGAACTCTTTACAGGATATGGATTTTTAAATGTTTTCAGAAGTTTAAGAAGTCAATCTGTCAGAGCAGATCAAGTAGTTTTCTCAATAGAAAAGAATCAAAATTTTGTAAAAATTATTTTAAACGATATAAACTATAGAATTCTGGAATGTGTCAATAAAACTCTTTCAAAAAAGGTTGAAGTTTACAATAATTTTTCTATTGACAGAACACCCAAAATAGGTAAAAATATTTATAATTTAAAACTTTTAAGTTATGGGGGAGAAACAAAAGAGATGGATATTGAAGTTGAAATATCCAAATTTACTTTTTTAAACAAACATGAAATTTATGATTTAAGTGGTAGAAAGGTTGTTGAAGGTGTTTTAAAAAGGGGAGTTTACTTTAAAAAACTTGAAGGGGAAAAAATCAAAAAGATTGTTAAATTTTAACTGGAGGTTTTATGTTCAAAAAATTTCTCATTTTAACACTTATTTTCATTGTTTCAATTATGATCTTCTCCTATACAGGACCAAATGTAAAATATCCTTTCAAGCAGACATCATGGTCTGGTGGTGCAGGGCAACAGGTTTTTAATGACAACACAAAATTCCTAAGTTCAGAAAGGATACATTTTTTAACAACACCTTTAACACTTGGTTTTATTGAAGATACAAATTTTGCTGTTATTTCAACATATCCACCTGCTGCTGCTGGAAGTGTTACGATTGTGAATGATCTTGTTAACATCAACGATACGATTTTTGCTGTTGGTGGAAAAAAAGCGAACCTTTCTTTTTCAACAAGTAAAGGTCAAACATGGACATCATTTGATACTTTACCTGTAAACCAGAACAATTGCGAACTTTTAGCATTTGAAAAGGTTAACGATACAATTTTTGCTGGTGGATACTGGGGTGCAATAAATTTTGGTTTTATCTATAAAAGTGGTGATTTGAAAACCTGGAATTCGATCGGTTCACAGCCGATAGAAGCAGCAAGAGTTTATGATATTGTTCATTTAAATGGTGATACATTTTTAATTGCAGGTGGTGATCCTGATCCAAACAGTGCTGATTTTGATGGACAGGTGTTTTTAACAACTGACAGGTTTGTCACATACACAAAAATCGATACTCTTGGATATCTTTTGGTCAATAAAATAATAAAATATAACGGGGATACACTAATAGCATGTGGTGATAACCTTATATATGGTGAGCCAGTTTATATCTCCTTTGATAGAGGTGGATCATGGATTCCATCGGGTATAGTTGATACATATTTTACAAACAACGGTGAACCATACGCTTTAACAACGATCGAAAAAATAGGAAACTCACTTTTTGCAGGCAGTTATGGAACTTTTGGTGGTGGACTCTATAGATCAGATGATTGTGGTCAGAACTGGATAACACTCGATACGACCGGAGTTATTCCAGATACTTCAGATATTACAGGAATATATTCACTTGATAATGGTGCAACAATTTATGTTACAGCAACTTATCCAGGTGCTTTATATAAATCAACAGATAATGGTTTAACATTCACGCTTTGTGATATTATCACAGATGTTGCTGCTGTTGGATTTATAAAACTTGGTGAACACACCTATGGTGTTGGAACAACAAGTTCAACAGGAGGCGGAAAAATATATTATGACAGTTATTACAAAAATGGATACCTTATCTCTTCTGCAATAAACATTGACAAATATGATGCTGTATTAGTATCAGATTATTTTGATCTTTACAATGTGTTCATAACATTCAACAAACCATCTTTCACTACATTCACATTAAAGATGAGATCATCATCTGACTCAACAATGGCAACAGCAACCGATTGGGCATCATGTCCATCAATAACAACATACAACAGTTATTCTTCAAATCTTGCTTCAATCTCTTCAATAACAAATCAAGCAGGGCACCACTATATACAGTATAGAATCGACTTCACAACAACAAAAATGGAAACGACTCCAACAGTTGATTCGATATGGATTGAAAAGGTTTCAGGTGTTGATGAATTTTCAAAAATTTCAAAAGATATTGTTGTAAAGTTTGTTTCACCTTTGAAACTTTCAATTTCTTCAACAAACAGTGTAAACTTAAAAATATTTGACATTTCAGGAAGAAATGTATTAACTGAAAATGTTTCAACAGAAAAAATCGTTGATCTTTCAAAACTTTCATCAGGAAAATACATTTTGAAAGTTTATAACAATACAAAAGAAGTTTTAACAAAAGATTTTACAATAATAAAGTAATTCAAGGGGAATTTAGGGTGCATTTATTTGCACCCTAAATTTAAAAAATGCAAAATTTTCACATATTTATTAAATTTTTACTAAAAACATTTATAAAATATTTATAAAATGTTAAACTTATTGCTTTTAGTGGTATAAATTTTGCTTAAAATTAAATTATGAAAGTTTGTGAAAAAATGAGTGAAAAGATAAAAGGAGGTAAGATGAAGCGATTTTTAACAGTACTGCTTCTTGTTTCCCTTATCCTTCTTTTCGTTGGTGCAAAATCGGTGAACAACAAAGCGACAGTTGTTGAAAACAGTGCACCATCAATGGATAATGGAACATATTTTAATCCTCTTGCTGATGGTTTCAAATCCATCACAAAGGGTAAAGAGATGGTAAAAACTATGAAGGATCCTAACATTCTCCATCTTCCTTATCATGATTTTGATGTCAGGAATGGAGAACCAAATATCCCATCAGAATTGAAAGCAAGATTGACAAAGGATGGGACAAACTATTACATTTTGAAGTTCTCAGGTCCAGTGCTTGAAAAGTATAAAAGTGAACTTTCAAATTATGATGTGAAATTTGAATGGCCGATTCACAACTATGGTTACATAGTTAAGATGAGGGATAGTGATGTTGAAAAGATTTCACAACTCCCTTACATAAAATTTGTTTCACTCTGGCATCCTGCTTACAAAGCATCTCCAAAGTTTTTGAATTCAAAATCAGATGTTAAAAGAGAGATAGTTGTCAGGTTGTTCAGAAACGGTTCTTACTACGAAACACTTGAAAATCTTAAGAAACTTGGTGCAAAGATACTTGATAAATCACAGCCAACAACCGCTCTTGCAACATTTTTGATTGAAATTCCTGAAAATATGATCTCTGAAGTTGCAAAGTTAAAAGATGTTTATCTTATGATGCAGTATGCGAAAAAATATCCAAGAAACGATGATGGTCGAGCGATAATCATGAATGGAACAATAGTTGTCACTGATACTGTGATTTGGGCAAGAAGAGTGAAAGGAAATGGACAGATAATAAATGTTACCGACTCCGGAATAACGATGGGACATTATCAGTTCTACGATCCAGCAGTTCCATTGACAACATGGGGATATTATCCAACTCATAGAAAGGTTATCGCTTATTTACCATCACATCCATCCTTCCTTGATACACTTGATTTTGGTGATGATAACAACAACTCATATCATGGAACACACACTTCTTGTACAGCAGCAGGTTCTGATGATAATCTTGGATCATCAAACTATGATGGAATCGCAAAAGAGGCAAAAATATTATTTATGGATTGCGGAAATAGTGTTGATCCTTTTTTATGGGTTCCAATAGATTGTTATTCGATGTTTGATACAATGTATGTTCATGGTGCAAGAATAACCTCAAACTCCTATGGTCCTTCTGTTTCATCATATCCTGAACTTGCAGGTGCTTATGATGAGGGATGTCAGTTGACAGATGCTTATATGTGGGATCATAAAGATTTCAATGTTCATTTTGCAGTAGGTAACGATGGTTCAGCAGCGGGAACAATATCTGGAACAGCATGTGCAAAAGATGTTTACGCAGCAGGTTCATGCTCAGAAGCTTCTCCAGTATCTATTTCATCGTTCTCATCGAGAGGCCCAACTGCTGATGGAAGATATGGTGTTACACTTTTAACACCAGGTGAAACTGTTATGTCTGCTGATGGTAGAACATCAGGTGCAACATCAAACTATGTTAGCATGCAGGGAACCTCAATGGCAACACCATTCTCAGCAGGTGCAATCGCACTTATAAGAGATTATCTTGCTCAGGGATTTTATCCAACGGGAACAAAAAGACCAGAAAATGCGATAACAAATCCATCATCAGCACTCATAAGAGCACTCGCAGTGAATTCAGCAAACGATTGTGGTCAGACAATACCAAACAACAACTACGGTTTTGGAAGATTACAGTTGAACAACTGCTTGATGTTCAGTGTTGCTCCATCAACATCACCAAAAGCAGTTGTTTTTGATGATAATCAGGATGGACTTTTAACTGGTGAATATGTTGAATACCAGTTCAATGTTACAGATGGTGCAAACGAGTTAAGAGTTACTTTGGTCTGGACAGATTATCCAGCACCATTCTTTGGTGATAATACTGTTACAGATACAACTCTTGTAAATGATCTTGATTTACAGGTTTACAATCCTTCTGGAACACTTGTTTCAGGATCAGATCATTTAAATACAATAGAACAGTATAGAAACTTGACACCTGCAACAGGGACATGGAGAGTCAGAGTTGTTGCAACAGATTGCCCTGTTTCACCACAACCATACGCAATAGTTGTATCCTATTCAGTTAACAATTTGAACAATGGTTATGTTAAATTTGATAAAGCGGTTTATTCATGTATTGATTCAATTGCAACAATCAGTGTGACAGATTTGAATTTAGGAGTTCTTAAAGATAGTATGCCAGATACTGCTTTTGTAAAAGTGTATTCAAAACTTGGTGATACAGAATATGTTATGATTACAGGAACAACTGGACTTTTCAAAGGTTCAATCCAGATTGCTTATCAGGCACCAATATTATCGAACTTCAACGATGGTTTCCTTGGTGTTAACAAAATCGATACGATCTGGGCTGTCTACAATGATACAAATCCAGTAGCAACAGTTACAGCAAGAGCATTGATCGATAACGAAACATTTACAATCTACAATGTCAGATGTGAAAAAGCAGAAGGAACAAGAGCATTTATCGCATGGACAACAACTGAGCCAACAACAGGAAAGGTCTATTATGGACCAACAACAGCACTCGGATACGAAACAGCAGAGAATCCAAACCTTGTTTATGATCATTCAGGTGACCAGGCGATAATTGTTTCAGGACTCACACCTAACACAGTTTATTATTTTGATGTTGAATCAAAAGATCATAAAGGAAATACTGTAAGAGATGATAACAATGGTAAACATTACCAGTTTGCAACTGTTGATATAGCAGGTGCTGATATTCTGGTTCTTGTTACAGATGATAACCTTGAAGGTGAACTATTTGCTCATCCTGACTTTTTGGTCTATGCTATACAACAGGGTGGTTGGAATTATGCATGGTATCAGACATCTTTGAACAATTTTGGACAGATTCCAGTTACAAATTTGATGAGAAACTTCAAAGCGATATTCTTACAGTCAGGTCAAGAAAATTATCCACCACTCACAAAACCACAGGAAGAATCATTGAAACTTTATGAAGCAGGTGGTGGTAGGATCGCATACACAGGACACGATTTCGGTTGGGCAATGGCTTCAACTGATGGTTTTCGTTATGTTGGAACAGACAGAAATGATTCACTCTTTGTTATAAACTATATGATGGGTAGATATGTTGGTGATATAGTTGCAACAGGAAACTTCACACTTTACGGAGTAAGTGGAGATCCAATCTCTGGTTCTTATACAACAGGTGTTCCATACAACCCATACAGAAGTGGTGCTGATGGTGATTCAATGTATGGTGTTTCAAATGCTTTTGTTGCAGGAACTTCAACAAATGTATGGAGATGGAATTCTGCAACAGGTCCAGTTGTTGGAACAAAATGGGAATCAACAAACAATCTTGGAACACTTGGAGTTGGTGTCTGGGGTGGATATAAGACAAGAGTTATATTCAACGCGTTTGAAATAACACAGATTGATACAACAAATAAAACTTCAACAACAAGAACAAACATTTTGAACAACAACCTTATCTGGCTTATCGGTCATGATCACCCAGATGTTACAATAAGTTCACCAGTTGCTGGAAACACTTATACAACAAATACAATTTCAATTTCATGGACAGCAACAGCTTATGGTGGTGCTGCAATAGATACAACATATCTATATTATTCACCAAATGGTGGTGATTCATGGATCCTTATAACTAAAGGAACTACTTTGACTTCACCATACAACTGGGATGTTTCAACCTTACTTAATGGTAATAAATATAGAGTAAAAGTAAAAGTAAAAGATAAAAATGTTTATCCTGCAATGACAGGAGAAGCAACAACTGGTAATTTCACGATTTCAAGAGTTGGTGGTGATTATCTTGGACCAATAGTTTATGCTGGTTCAATCCAGACATCTCCATCACCAGTTGGAAATGCAGCAGGACTTGGACTTCCAACTTCATTTACAATTACAGCAATAATTTCTGATTCAACAACAGGTATGTCAAACATCAGTGCTGCTGAATGGTCATATGGCCCAACACCTGCACCAGCAGGAACAGGTAATCCAATGACAGCAGTAGATGGCGCATTCGATGAACTCTACGAACAGGTTACAGCAACAGTTCCTTCAACAGTTGGATGGCCAGTTGGAACTGTAAAAATCTGGGTCAGAGGTAGAGATGCTTCTCCAGCAAAGACACCTGCTAACTGGGGTGATGCATTTGAAGGTTCAGTTGTTGTTGTCGATGCTGCCACAACACTTACAAGAGTTCAGATGACTGAAATTTCAGCGATAGCAGACAACAATATGATAACACTCAAATGGTCAACAACATCTGAATTTGACAACTCTTCATGGATAATCGAAAGATCTGTTGATGGACTCAACTTTGAAAAGATAGGAACACTTGAAGCAAAGAATGCTCCTTCAACATACACATTCACAGATACAAAGGTTTATGGTGGAACCGTTTACTACTACAAAGTTTCCGATGTATCAAAGAATGGTGTGAAGACTGAGCATCCAGTTATTAAAGTTGTTGCTTCAGGTAAACCAAGACCTACAACTTACACTCTTTCACAGAATCAGCCAAATCCATTCAAAGATGTAACAGTTATTGAGTATGCTGTTCCAGTAAAAGGAAAAGTTACTCTTGCTGTTTACGATATAACAGGAAAACTTGTTAAGACACTTGTTAATGAAGTCAAAGATGTTTCCTGGTATACAGCAAAATGGGATGGTAAAGATAATTCAGGAAAGAGTGTTGCAGCGGGTGTTTATTTCTATAAACTCTCTGCATCAGGATATGAATCAACTATGAAGATGACCTATCTGAAATAAGGTAGATTAAAATAAGAAAAAGCCCCCTTTTTAAGGGGGCTTTTTTATTTATACCTTTTTTGATTTTTTATAACTTGTAAATAAAAGAATTGAAGAGAAAAGAATTATAAGAAGTGAAGTTATCTGTGAAAGAGAAAAGAATTTGAAAACCAAAGCATTTTTTGAGTATTCTCTTAAAAAATCAACAAGAAATCTTTCAATCCCATAAATTATAAAAAAAGAGTAAAAAATGAATCCATCAAAAAATTTTTTTCTGTTGTATAGATAGTATAAAATGAAAAAAATGATAAGCATTGTGAATGATTCTACCAGTTGAGTTGGAATCACAGGAAGAGAACAACATACATCAGGTTTGATTAAACCTTTTTCAAGTTGTTCCTGATAGGGTGGTGGAAAATTTTCCCTTGGAAATCTTAAACCAAAAGTTTCAGAAATTTTACCATAACAGCACCCGTTCAGAAAACAACCGATTCTACCAAAAAATATTCCGAGTGGAAATGAAGTCATAAAAATATCTCCAACTTTTAGCAGATCAAGATGGTTTCGTTTGATATAAATAAGTCCTGCGATAACACCACCAAAGAAACCACCGTAAAAGACCATTCCACCTTCCCAGATTTTTATAATTGACAAGATTTCATCTTTGTATATGTTAAAATTTTCAACAACAAACCAGATCCTTGCACCAATTATTCCACCTATTATAACCCAGACCGAAAGATCAAAAAGCACATCTTTTGAGATTTTTGATTTCTTTGAAAGTTGAAATATTACAAATAGTGAAGCAAGAAATCCGATTGCCTGCATTAAACCATAAGAATAGAGTGTGATGTTACCAAAATGAAAAATTATTCTGTGCATATTAAACTCCAACAACTTTTTCTATATCTTTTATAGTTTTGGGAATCTCGATTGAAAGATTTTTGTATCCATTTTTTGTAACGAGTATATCATCTTCAATCCTGAGTCCAATCTCTTCTTCTGGTATATATATTCCTGGTTCAATTGTTAAAACCATGTTTTCTTGAAGTTCAGGCATATACCTTGGAACTGATGAAATGTCATGTGTATCAAGACCGAGCATATGTCCAATAGAATGTGGATAATATTTTTTTACATCCTTCACATCTTTAATATAGTTGAGCTTTACAAGCAATTTTCCAATCAGTTCGTTTGTTGTTTCGTTTAACTTCTTCATACTCAAACCAGGTTTTATCGAATCGATGATCTTTTCCTGTATCTCAAGTAAGGGGTGATATAACCTTTTTTCCTTTTCTGAAAATCTCCTTTTTGGAGGAAAGACCCTTGTTATATCAGCAGAATATAGTTCATATTCCGCACCAACATCTATAAGTATCAGGTCACCTTTTTTTACCTTCTGATTGTTTGATGTGTAATGTAAAGTTGCACCGTTTTTACCTGAAGCTACTATTGAAGGAAATGCTGGCACAAAAACACCATTTTTTAAAAATATATATTCAAGTTCTGCCTGAATCTCATATTCGAACATTCCCTCATGTGCATTTTTCATACAGTTGATTATTCCCTCTTTTGTAATATCGATTGCCTTTTTTATACATTCTATCTCATATTTATCTTTTATCGCTCTTAGGGGGTATATCAGATTGTTTGCAGGTAAGAAAGATTTTATCTGTGGAAAATGTTCCCTTAGTTTTGATATTTTGTAATGGTTGTATCCTAAGAATTCTGTAACTTTTTCGTTTGCAAAATCAAAATAACATATCACGCCTCTGTTAACATAGTTCCCAAAATAGAAGTAAAAATCTTTGTTGTAAAAAACATTCTCAATTCCTGTTTCCTCTTTTACCTCTTTATCAGATTTTTTCTTACCAGTCCATACCTCATAGTAAGGATTGTTCTCCTCAACAAAGAGTATCTCTTTTTCTTCTTTTTCTCCTTTGTAAAGTAGAAGAGTTGATGAAGGTTCCTTGTAACCTGTTAGATAAAAAAAGTTTGAACTTTGCCTATAAATATAATTGTTCTCAGAATTTTTTTCTTTAAATGATGCTGAATCAAGAAGAAGAACCGAATTTTTTTCCATCGATTTTAGAACTTTTTCTCTTCTTTTTTTGAAAATTTCTTTTGGAATCATAGATTCTCCTTATGGTTTAAAAATTTCAAAGTTTAAATTTTTAATGATCTTCTCAATGTTTTCAAATCCAAAAGCAACATCTCCATCCTTGTGTGAATCAGAACCTGTTGAAACGTATTTCCCACCAAGTTCTTTATATAATGTTAGTATTTCAATTGATGGGAACTGCTCTTTGCATTTATGTCTGAGTCCACTTGTGTTTATTTCAAGTATAATATTGTTTTTGATAATTTTTGTTAAAATTTTTTCATAGTAATTTTCATACCTTTTAAATGTGATTTTATGATCTGAAAATTTTGAATATTTTTTATAGTAATCAATATGTCCCAAAATGTTAAAATTTTTAAAATCAATTATACTTTCAAGTTGTAAAAAATATTTTTCATAGTCAACATCTAAAATATTTTCTTTATCTTTTTCAATCTGAACTATCCAATCGGAAATTACTATTCCTTCAACAAAATGTAGTGAAACTATCCTATAATCGAAAGGGAATTTTTTAAAAGTTGTTACTATCTTTTTTTTATAATTTTTTTCATAGGATGATTCTATTCCAAGAAAGAGTTTTATTTTGTTTTGATATTTTTTCTTTAAGAATAAAAATTCTTCAAATTGGTTTTCACCATTGTAAAACATATTACCGGGATCGTTCTCGTTGAAATCAAGGTGATCGGAAAAACCTAAAATTTTTAGATTTTTTGATAGTGCTTCAACAACGATATCTTCCATCGGTCTTTTGGAATCGTATGAATAAAGTGAATGGTTATGTAGATCCATCATATCTGCTTATTTTAACAGGTTGAACTTTTAAGTCAATATATTGACAAAGAGAGTTTTATAAAATACAATTTTAATATTAAAATTTGAAGGAGGAACTATGCATAAAAAATTATTTATACCAGGTCCAACCGAAGTTGTAAAGGAAGTAAGGGAAGCTATGGCCTGTGAGATGATAGGTCATAGAATGAAGGAGTTTACCGAACTTTACAATCAGGTGATTCCCAAATTACAGCAGGTTCTTTATACCAAAAACAGAGTTTTGCTCTTTACATCTTCAGCAACTGGCTGTATGGAGAGTGTTGTAAGAAACCTATCAAACAAAAAGATCCTTTCTTGTATGTGTGGTGCTTTCTCTGACAGATGGTACGATATAGCGGTTGCAAATGGAAAAAAGGCAGATCCATTGAAGGTTGAATGGGGCTATGCTATAAAACCTGAAATGATAGATGAAAAATTGAAAACTGGTGAATATGATCTTGTGACTCTCGTTCATAACGAAACATCAACTGGAGTGAAAAATCCAATCGAGGAAATTGCAGAGGTTATGAAAAAATATCCTGATGTGATCTTTGCTGTTGATGCTGTTTCGTCACTCACAGGTTATAAAATCGATGTGGATGCTCTTGGAATCGATATTATTCTTGCAGGTGTCCAGAAATGTTTTGCTCTTCCACCAGGACTTGCTGTGATGACAGTTTCACAGAAAGCAGCGGAAAAAGCAAAAACTGTTGAAAACAGGGGATACTATTTTGATATAGTTGATATGTTGAAATATGATGAAAAAGGACAAACACCATCAACACCATCGATACCACATATCAACGCCCTGAAGGTCCAACTTGACAGAATGCTTGCAGAAGGTATGGAAAACAGGTTTGCAAGACATAAAAAGATGGCAGATATGATTTTCGATTGGGCGAAAGAGAAAGGTATAGAGACATTCCCGGAAAAAGGTTATGAGTCATGGACTGTTGTTACTTTGAAAAATAATAAAAACTTTAACCTTTCGGATCTTAACAAAGAACTTGGTAAAAGAGGAAAAACGATATCAAACGGTTATGGAAAACTAAAAGATATTACATTCAGAATAGCAGCGATGGGTGATCTTATGCCATCAGATATTAAAGAACTTCTCGATGACATTAACGATATTTTAAAAATTTAAGGAGGAATTATGAGAATACTTGTGAGTGACAAGATCTCTGATTCAGCAGTTAACCAGTTGAAAGGAATGGGACACGATGTTGTTGTAAAAACCGGACTACCACCTGAGGAACTTGAAAAGGTCATAGTTGATTTTGATTGTATTATTGTTAGAAGTGCAACAAAGGTTAAGAAGAATATTATCGATGCTGGAAAAAATTTAAAACTTATCATAAGAGGTGGAGTTGGTGTTGATAACATCGATGTTGAATATGCCAAAACAAAAAACATTGAAGTCAGAAATACCCCTGCTGCATCGAGTGAATCTGTTGCTGAACTTGCAATAGGACATATGCTTTCTCTTGCGAGATCTTTAACTGTTGCTGATAAATCGATGAAGGAAGGAAAGTGGGAGAAAAAGAAATTTGAAGGTTATGAACTTTACAAAAAAACTTTAGGGATCATAGGTCTTGGAAGGATTGGAAGGGAAACAGCAAGGATAGGTTTTTATGGTTTTGAGATGAATGTTTTAGGTTATGATCCCTATGTCAAAGAGGTGTCTAAACCGCCGATAAAAATTGTTGACCTTGATACACTTTTAAAAGAGTCGGATTATATATCTTTGCATCTTCCTCTAACAGATGAGACAAAGAATATGATTTCACTTGAACAGTTCAAAAAGATGAAAAAGAGTGCATACCTTATATCGTGTGCAAGAGGTGGAATCGTTGATGAAAAAGCGTTGATAACAGCATTAAAAGAAGGTTTGATCAAGGGAGCAGCACTGGATGTTTTTGAGACAGAACCACCTGTTGTGAACGAACTGTTCACATTTGAAAATTTTGTGGCAACACCACACATAGGTGCTCAGACATTTGAGGCACAGGAAAGGATCGCAGATGAAATCGTGAGCATAATCTCAGAATACAAATGATTATTAAGGGGGGACACTTTTGTCCCCCTTAAATATGTTGAAAAAGATTTTTCAAAAAATTCATCATAAAATATTGTTTGAAAGTTTTGTTGATAGTTTATTGGTATTTTGTTCTTTTTTTACACTCCTTTTTATAGTCCATGTTTTTTTAAACAACATTTTTCCACATGAGAATTTATTTTTCATCGTTGGATTTTTAACCGTTTTGCTTTTCTCATTTAAAAATTTTTTTATAAATATTTTTACTGTCAGAAAAAGTATTGAAATTTTTAACAGTTTGAACAGGGAACTGAAAAATGTTCCACTTGTCGTTTTTGAAAATCAAAATCAAACGAATAGTACTTTTATTGAAATTTTAAAACAAGAATTCGAGAAAATAGATTTCAAAGGAAAAAAATTTTTTAAAGAGAATAAAAGGGATAAAAATTTAAGATTTTTCTTTTTATCAATTATCATTTTTCTTTCATTTGTTATATTAAATCCTTACCTTGTTTCAAACTCTTTTAATTTAACTCAAAAACAAGTTGTTTTGAAAAGTAAAGGTTATGATATCAAAGTCCTTTCTTTCAACCTTGGAACGATCTCTGGAAACATTTTTGTTGAGAGTGAAAAAAATTTTTCAAGGTATAGAAAAGATCAAGATTATGGACTTGATTCTTATCTGTTTTTTAAAGGACCAAAGGTTGAATCGAATAGATTAAGTTTTAAACTCTTAAAAGGTTTTATTATAGATTCTATAGTTTCAAATGTGAAACCACCACTTTATACATCACTAAGAAGTTATTCTCTTAGAGGTAATTTTTTAGATCTTGTTGAATTTTCCTCTTTGAATCTGAAAGTTTTTTTCAACGATAAAACAGAATATATTTTTGAATTAAAATCTGTTGTTAACGATAGTGTGATAAAATTCAAAAAAGGTAATATTTTTGATTCAGTTATAGTAAATGTGATGAAAGACAAAAAACCTTTTGTTGATATCATAATTCAGGAGAAAAATCTCCAGATTAAAGATGAGGTCGATCTTCCGATCCTTTGCAGGGATGATTTTGGAAACGATTCTGTTTATTTAGTTTTAAAAAGTGTAAATGATTCATCTTTTCAATCATACAAAATTTCTGGGAAAGACACCATTTTAATTTTCAGATTGAATCTTGAATCGATTAAAGAAAAGTATCAAAGAATACATTTCGTTTTAAAAGACAACAATCCTTTTAGAAGACAGATAGGTATATCCAGTGAGATTGAACTTGGACAGGGGGGAGATGTTGCATCTTTTATAGATTCAACATATTTAAAGAGTGAATTTTTTAACGATGTTGAAAAATATTCTGAAAGAGTTGAAAATATTCTCGATGAACTAAAAACACAGAAGAAAGAAGAGAATTTAAGGCAATTAAAAGAGGAGTTGAAAAATTTAAGTGAAAATTTTGAAAAAGTTAAAGAGGAGATGAAAGATATATCTGAATACAGATTGCCAGATAATCTTTATAAAAAGATGGCTGAGTTGAAGAGTGAACTTGAAAAGATAGATAAAAACATTTTAAACAATCTTTTTTCACTTCTTGAAAAAGATATGAAAAATATTTCAGAGGATGAGAAAAGAAAATTGATCGATAAGATTCAAAGTGAAAGCAAAAATATAGAGAAGGATCTTTCAAGATTAAAAGAAATTTTGAAACAGTTGAATAAAATCTTCTCTTTGAATAAACTAAACGAGGAATTGAAAAAACTTTTAGATTTTGAAAATAAAATAGTTCAGGGAAAAAATTTTGAGGAACAGAAAAAGATAACCGAAGGGATTGAAGAGTTAAAAAAAGAGAGTTTAAGGGATGATAACCTCGAAGAGTATGAAAACGATCTTATAGAACTTTCAAAATTGTCAAGAGAATCTGAAAAAGAGTTCTCAAAAACAGAAAAAGTAAAAGAGAAACTTGCAGATCTAAAAAAGAAGGTCGAAGAAAATATAGAAAAATTATCAGGGAAGACCCAAAGATACAACAAAGAGTTGGTTATAACAACATTACTCTTCATAGATGAACTTATAGATAGCACTCAGAATGTACAACTGATTTCAAATCTTTACCAATCGATAATCGATTACACCGGAGAGGATATCGCATCCCCACTCAACATACTCTTAAGAACAGCAAAAACTATTACTGAAAACAGTAATGGAAATTTTCTGCCTCTGAAAGAACAAAATGTTAACATAATAAACTTTCTTTTGAAAGATAATCCTCAGGGCGAAGGGGCATCATCACTTGAAAGGTTAGCTGAAGAGATGTCTTCGATGTCAAAAGAACAACAGTATATATCCGAGATGTTATGGGAAATGTTTGGAAAAGGCGAGATGAAGCAGGATATATTGAACCAGTTGGGTAAAATGGAAGAATCACTTTCTGAGAAGATGAAAAGGTTAGGGGAACAATCTTTTAAAGATGTTGGAGAAGCGATTTCAACTCTTGCGGATTCTTTGAAAGATGTTGCAAATGATTTGAAGCAAGGTAAACTTGATGAAGAGATATTGAAAAAACAGGATAGAGTGTTAAAAAGAATGTTGAACATATCAAAATCTATATACAAAAAAGGGATAGATGAAAAACGTGAAAGTTTTACAGGAAAAGATTATGAAATCCCTGTAAAACTGATCATGCCGGAAGATTACGGTTACAAAAAGTATTTCCAATTAAAAAAGAAGTATCAGGATGTTGAAAATTTTGAAAGAAAAGAATGGATACCTTTGATAAAACTATATCTACAGGAAATTTTAAATGAATAGATTGAAAAAATCTGTTTCGATATGTTTGTTTTTATTGTTTTCTAGTTTCATCTTTTTGAATTCACAAGATTTGAATGAAATCGTAAAAACAGGTAATTTTAAAGTAATCGTTGAAACTCTTGATAATTATTATGATAAAGAAAAGATTTTAAAAGAGATATTTAAAAATAGAGATAAATACAAGAAACCGGATTATGAATATTTTTTAAGGAGTTTGATTTTGAGAGATGGTTTGCCTGAGATATATGTTTCATTTTTTAAAAAGGATATGATATTTGAAAACGAATATATGATATTTCTAAAATATTTCAAAGAAAAAAATGATCTTGAAAAATACCTTGAATATATTTTAAAGTTTGATGATGAAAAAAATATTGATTATAAAAAGATTACAGCACAATTTTCATTTGAGAATATCAATAAATTGTTATACGAGAGATTATCAAACAGAAGTAAATTGAAACTTTTTGTTACTGCAAGATTGTTAGTTCAAACCGGTAAAGAAATTTATGCAAAAGAATTGGTTGATTTTTCTCAAGAAGATATTTTAAAAATTTTTGATTCCGATATTTTGAGCCTTCAAGAGAAGATAAAAATAGTGAAATTTTTTGATGCGAAAAGAGTAAACATAAAAGTATTTTCTGAAGAGATACATCTTTTATCCTTTTATGATCTTGAAAACGATTATTCTTCGTTACTTGAAGGAACAGTTTACGAAAAAACTTACAAAAGTTTTCGAAGTTTATTAAAAGGTGAAAAAACTGTTCTTTTTGAGGGTGACTCTCTTTTTTATCCGTTATCACTTATTTTTCTAAGGGATGATGAAAATTTTAACCTCTTCATGAAGGGTAAGAAAAACACAAATAGTGTTTACATGAACTACCTTTATTTTCTTCGTTATCTTTTAAATTCCGACGAGAAGAATTTGAAAACTTCTCTATCAAAAATGTTATCTTCAAAAGTCGATATGTTTGTAAAAATTAACTGTGTAAATCTTTATATCCTTTCCAAAAAAATACCTGATGGACAATTCTTTTTTTATTATTTTCAAAATAACTCTGAAAATTTAAGACCGTTTATCTTAACTGTTGGAAGGAAAACTTTTCTTTATTATAAGATGCTTCTTGAAGAAGGAAAATTTGAGGAGGCAAAAAAATTTAAACAGGAATCGTTTGAAGATTTTGAACTTATAAGTGATATACTTTTATTTGAAATAAAAAAAGGTATAATTGAAAAAGAGGATGTTGAAAAATATTTAAAAAAGTATGGTAAAACACCTTTGAAAGGATTACTTTTGGAATATTTATGAAAAAGTTTTATTTTTTAATTTTTATAGTTTATATTAAAATTTTTTCTTACACTTTTATCCCGATGGATGAAACACAAACCGATCATTTGAAATCGTATGGTATAGTTTACAGGGCGCTGAAAAATGGTGTAAATGTTTACTGGCTTTTGAACTATAGAGGTGGTAGTTTTTTGATTATGTCAGATATTTTCGAAAATGAATGTTTAAAAGAGGGAGTTCTCTTTACAAAAATCTCTGAGGAAAAAAAAGATTTCGTTTTGTCCCAAACTGAAAGAAGTGTTCTTCTTGAGAAAGCTCCAAAACTTGCTGTTTATTCACCCCCTGGCAAAGAGCCTTGGGATGATGCTGTTACGCTTGTTCTTGACTATGCAAACATACCGTACGATGTTATATATGATAAAGAGATACTGACTGGAAAAATTTATGAATACGAATGGATCCATCTTCACCATGAGGATTTTACTGGTCAACTCGATCGATTTTACATTTCATCTTTATATGAACCATGGTTTCAGGATCTTTTCAATATGCAAAAAAATCTTTCAAAATCTCTTGGTTATGAAAAGTATTGGTTGATGAAACGTGATGTAGCAAAAGAGATAAAAAATTATATTTCAAGAGGTGGATTTTTGTTTGCCATGTGTTCTGCGACAAACACTCTTGATGATGCTTTAGCATTGGGATATCAGGATATGATACCATCACTTCTTGATGGTGATGGAACTGTTGCACCGGTTCTTGATTATACTAAATGTATTGCTTTTGAAAATTTTAAACTGAACGATAAACCAACAATAGAAATAGATGATATAAATTATGAACCTTTTAACAGACAGGAATGGGAAAACAGATTCTTCAAATTGAAAAAATTCTCACCAAAGTTTGACCTCGTTGAAGCGATGCTGACTCAAAACCATACTGATAATATAAAAGAGTTTCTTGGAAGAACTTCAAGTTTCGATAAGAGGAAGATAAAAAAGGATGTTGTGATACTTGCTGATAGTTATGAAAAAGATTATGCAAAATATATTCATGGATTTTTAGGTGAAGGTTTTTTTACTTTTCTTGCAGGCCATGATCCTGAAGATTATCTTCATTTTGTAAACGATCCACCAACAGAACTTATACTTTTTAAAAATTCTCCTGGGTACAGATTGATACTCAACAATGTCCTCTTTCCAGCATCACAGGAAAAAAAGAAAAAAACTTAACTTCTTGATATTATCTTTCTATAAAAGTTTTCAATTCTGATACTCACATTTTCCCATGAATAATCTAAAGATTTTTTCTTTCCATTTTTCTTTAAGGTTTCTCTTAAATTTTTATCGTCAGATAGAAGAATAAGTTTCGAAAGTAAATCTTCTTCTGAAAGTGGATCGAAGAGTACTCCATCCTTTAAGTTTTCTATAACTTGTGAGTAACCATGAATATTTGAAGCAACTACTGGAGTTCCACACGCCATCGCTTCAAGAAGAACTATGCCAAAGGACTCACCACCTAAAGCGGGAGAGCAGTATATATCTGCTGTTCTGTAATATTTGGGGATATCATCTTTTTTAACATATCCAGTAAAAATTGTTGATCGTTCGATACGGAGGTCTTTTACCATTTGTTTTGCCTGTCCATCGAGAGGACCTTTGCCTGCGATTATCAATTTTGCATCCTTTTTGATTTTTAAAAGTTTAGAGAAAACATTTATGATTTTTAAAACACCCTTTCTCTCATCCAATCGACCGAGAAATAGTATTTTGGGATAACCTTCGATTTCAAATTTTTCACCTTCACTTTCAAAAAATTCAACATCAACACCTGCTGGGATTATTTCGTAATCACCTGGGAAATAAGGTTCCATAGCGAGTTTTGCTGTTTCGGAAATAGCAAAATAACCATCGATTTTGTTCAGATATTTTTTATATACGATTCTAAAAATTTTTGAACCGAAATTGTAAAATTTAAAACCAGCGTTCAAAAAAGCAGCGATATTTTTAGTTTTTGAATAGTGTAATGCAAAAAAGGATAATGATGGGAAAAAGGGGCCGTTTAAATGAACAATATCAAAGTCGTTGTTGGATAGAAGATTTTTAACCTTCGATGGTATATCGAGTCCAAAAGCCATCGTTGCGTATGATTTGTTCATTGGTATCATCAAAACTTTTCCAAACCTTATCACACCTTTCTCTTCCTTTTCTCCTTTGTAGTGTGTCGTTAGGATCTGGACTTCATTGCGATGTTTTTTTAAATATTTTGAAAGATAGAAGGTATATTCTGAAATTCCTGATGGGTAGGGATAGTATGGGTCTGAAACCAAAAGTATTTTTAATGGTCTATTGTTCATTTTAAATATTCATCTTTTCCAGAAAGATATTTAAACATTATAGGTTCTTTCTCTCTCAAAAGTTGGGTTATTTGATCTGATATTTCTCTTATCTCCCACTGGGCATGTTTATCAGATCTTAATCTTACAAAATGATAAATCTCTCTAGCATTCATTTTTAAAATTACAGATCTTTTTGTTGCGTTTAAAACAGCGTAATTACAAAGCAAAGGATTTTTTTTGTAAAGTTTTTTCGCAAGGATATTTGATTCTTGTTGGAGTTTTAAAAGTTCATTTTCAAATTTTGTTTCTTTTAGTGTGTGGGGAACAACAGGATTTGATATGGTTGAGTATCCCTGAGTGATTATCGTTGCTATACGGTGCCTTTTGAGTTGAGCAAAACATGATGATGAACATATTATCCTGAATGTGTAATCTGCAAGTTCAAACTCTCTTGGTGGTTTATCGTATGATTTTAAATTTTTAAAGATTTCATCGATAAGTTGTTCTTTAAAAGTTTTATCAAACTTTTTTTTTGAAAATCTTTTACCTTCTTTATGGAAAAGAAAAGAGTTTACAAAAAGATCTGAAAAATTTTTTGTATAGTTCAAAATTTTTACATTTTCTCCACTGAGTTTGTATGCTGGAAAATCTTCATAGTTTTTGAATTTTTCGTTTCCTTCAGTATATTTGATTATCGAAGGAGCAAGTTTGACCGACTCCCTCTCAAGTTCTGAAGCGATTTTACTCAACTCAACTATATTTTGACTCTTCAATCTTGCGATCATATATTCAAGAGTTCTTCCGTTCAGCGTCATTCCGCACTGTGTCAGAGTAGAAAGAGGTAAAAAATATCTTGAATCCTCATTTGATGTCTGTTTATCCTTCTGAGTGTTTAAAAATTCTAAGGATTCTTTATATAACGAAAATGCTTTTTCACAGAATTTTAAATATTCTGTTTTTAAATTTCTGTCATGTTCGATTTCTTCTGGTATCAAGTAGCCATTTTTCATATTAACATATCTTTGTGATTTTTCCGTGAATGAAGCCAATCTATGATGTTGAATGTATTCTATTGAAAATCTTGAAATATCAGTAAGATCAAAGTTGAAAACAGCATGTTCAGCGATCGACGAATGACCAAGTTGAAAAACTATTTTCTCGTTTGATCTTCTTGCGTTTTCAATGTCCTCTGATGCTTCTCTTCTTAACTCTTCAATACTCTTTTCTGATCTTGAAATTCTTGCATAAGCAGCACAGATCGTTTCAGGAGTTTTGAAATTTTCACTGTTATCTCTATCGAAATTAAAACCAGAAAGTTTTACCTTCATCTGTTCTCCAGCATTTTTAAAAATTCATCTTCATCTATCGTTTTTACATTCAATTTTTTTGCTTTCTCGAGTTTCGAACCCGGATCCGTACCAACTATCAGATAGTCCGTTTTTGATGAAAGGTTTTCGGAAAAGTTTCCACCGTTTTCGATTATTATATTTTTTATCTCATCCCTTTTGTAATTCTTTAAAGTCCCTGTAACAACAAAATTTTTGCCTTTTAAAATATCAGATTTGGCTTTACCTTCAAATGTTACTCCAAGTTCAAGAAGTTCTTTTATCATCTTTAGATTCTCTTGATTTTTGAAAAAAAGAATTATATTGTTTGCTGTTTCATCTCCAACACCTTCAATTTTTCGGATCTTTTCATAGTCAGATTTTATGAGTTCATCTATATTTGTATAATTTTCAGACAATTTTTCAGAAAGATATTCTCCAACATTTTTTATTCCAAGGGAGTATATGAACCTCTTTAATGTTGTTTTTTTCGATCTTTCTATCGAATCGAGAATATTTTTGGCACTCTTTTCTTTGATTCTTGGAATTTTAAAAAGTTTATCATAGTTCAATCTGAAGATGTCGGGTATCGTTTCCACTATTTTATATTCAAGAAGTTTTTTCACCATCATCTCTCCAAGGTTTTCAATGTTCATTCCATTTTTTGAACAGAAATGTAAAAGGGAGAGTTCAATCTGTGCTGGACAATTTTTATTGATACATCTTAAAGCAACCTCGTTTTCATACTGAACCAGAGGTTGCCCACATGAAGGGCATTCTTTTGGTCTTTCGATCCTCTGACAATCTTTTCCCCTTTTCTCCTTTATAACCTTTATGACCTTTGGAATTATCTCACCACTTTTTTCAATAAGAACATAATCATTGACCATAAGATCGAGTCGTTCGATTTCATCAAAATTGTGTAAAGTTGATCTTTTAACGGTTGAACCTGAGATGAAAACTGGTTCAAGGTTTGCAACTGGAGTTATAACTCCAGTCCTTCCAACCTGAAATGAAACTGAAACTAACTTTGTGATCGCTCTTTCAGGTTCATATTTGAACGCAAATGCCCATCTTGGAGATTTTGAAGTGTAACCGATTTTTTCTCTTAAAGAGAGTTCATTTACCTTTATCACGATTCCATCAGTTTCGTAGGGGAGAGAGTATCTTTCATCTTTAAATTTTTCTTTAATATCTATAACCTGTTTGATATCTTTTGCGAAAAAGTATTTTTCAACAACTGGGATTCCAAGTTCTTGAAGTTTTTTTAAACTCTCTATATGTGTTTTTTCAAGTTCGGTTACAACGGTATGTATCCTTATCGATAAATTTCTTTTACTGACCTCTCTTGGAGATAAAAGTTTTAAGGTTCCCGATGCCGCATTCCTTGCATTCGAAAACGAATAAATATCCTGAATTTTTGAAAACCTTTCCTTTGTAAAAAAGACCTCACCTCTTACGATTAATTCACCTTTGAATTCCCTTTTCAAAGTTAAAGGTAATTCTCTAATCGTTTTAATATTCTCTGAAACATCATCACCAATGTTACCATCACCCCTTGTGAGTCCCTTAAAAAAGATCCCATCTTTATAGATTATCGATACAGCGACACCATCTATTTTTGGCTCTACAACATATGAAAAATCTTCTTGAACAATATTTTTGATCCTTTTATCAAAATCAAAGATTTCACCATCAGAGTATGTGTTATCAAGGGATAACATTTTTGGTTTATGTTCAAATTTTTCAAAATTTTCTATATTTCTATCAGATACACGTTGGGTAGGGGAGGTCGGAGAATAGAACTCAGGATATTTCTTTTCAAGTTCTAAAAGTTGGTGATAAAGTTTATCATACTCGTAATCATCGATCAAAGGTTCATTCAAAACGTAATAATGATAATCGTATTTTTCAATCTCTTTTCTTAACTTTTCAATCTTTTCCTTGATTTCATTTTCCTTCATAGTCCTTTACCATGACAATTTTTATATTTTTTACCAGAACCGCAGAAACATGGATCGTTTCTGCCGATCTTTTTTGTCTGATTTACAACAGGTTTACTCTTGACCTCTTTCTCTTCATCTGAGATGTTGGAGATCGTTTCTTTGATCGTTTCCATTCTTTTGATCTCATTCCTTTTTATTTCCATCTGTTCAAAGGATGAAAGGAATTTTTCAGAGAACTGTTTGAAGAGATTGTCCATAAAATCGTTGAACAGAATGTATGCTTCCCTTTTGTATTCTATGAGTGGATCCCTTTGTGCGTAACCTCTTAACGATATACCTTCCTTTATCGCATCGAGTTCATACAACTGTTCTATCCAGAGGTTGTCGATGGTGTGTATGAAGATGTTGCATATGTTGAACAGAAGAATATCAACCCTTTTCGAAAATAAGGAAAATTTTTCATTAAAAATTTTCTCGATTTCACTTTTAACTTTTTCAACGAATACAGATTTTTTTATGTTTTCATCTTTTATTTTTAATGAAATTTTAAAATTGTTAAGTAGAAAATCGTTTATCTTCTGATTGTCAGATTCTTCAAAACTTTTATCTTCTTCGATGTTTGAGTTTAAAAACTCTTCGACTGTCTGTAAAACATTCTCTTTTATATACTCTGTAACCTCGTTGAAATTTTTCTTATAGTGTTCATAGATTGTCGTATAAATCTTTTCAAAAACCGTTTCATCAAAATTCTCGAAACTGAAATCTTTTAAAATATCACAGTTGAAAACTATGGAAAGTTCTCTTAAAAGGTTTTTTTTATAGTCGGTTGAATTGTCTTTTGAAAACTGTTCTTTGAAATCAAGTAAAGTTTTGAGGAAAAGTTCTTTGTCCAAAAATTCGATAGTTGGTTTTTTTTCAAGAAAATAGTTTCTTATTTGGTAAACAACCTCTCTCTGTTTGTTTATAACATCATCATACTGTAAAAGATATTTTCTTCTTTCGAAGTTGAGTGACTCTATTTTCTTTTGAGCACTCTCTATAGATGATGTCAAAAGTTTATGTGATATGTTTACATCCCTTGATGAGATACTTTCAAGTCGTTTTATCATTTCACTCATTCTCTCGTTTCCAAAAATCCTCATGAGATCATCTTCAAGTGAAACTGTGAAGAGTGAAGCTCCTGGATCTCCCTGTCTTCCTGATCTTCCTCTTAACTGTCTATCGATTCTTCTTGATTCATGTTTTTCTGTGCCAAGAACGAACAGTCCTTCAGGGAAAGAAATTGTAGGATTCCCAGAGTTATCGAAATCAACATAAACTTTTCTATCTTCAATCTTTTCTGGATCTATAGTTTCGATGATGAATCTGTTTTTATCATTTTTTAAACTCAGATCATCTGTTATGATTATTTTGTCAGAGTTATCTTTATTAAAGGAAAAATATAAGGATTTATCTTTTAAATACCAATCATCCTTCAAAAGTGTTTCATAAAATTCTTTTGATTTTGGAGAAGTGTATATTATCAAGGGATTTTTGTTCAGTTCGTTTTTTATTTTTAGTGCCCACAGAAGGCAACTTCTCTCATGCAACATTTTTATCGTTTTTCCTAGTTTTATATCTGTCCCTCTTCCAGCCATATTAGTTGCTATCGTTATTGCTCCCTGGAGTCCAGCTTCTGCAACTATCTTTGCTTCCTTTTCATGGTATCTTGCGTTTAGAATATTGTATCTTAATGGTTTTCCAGTTAGATCCTTTCTCGTTTTTAAAAAGGAATCCAAATATTCACTCGATTGAACTGATGCTGTACCAACAAGAACGGGAATACCTGCATCATGAAGTTTTACGATGAGGTCAAGAACATACTTTATTTTTTCATCTTTCCTTATAAATACAAGATCATCGTAATCTTTTCTGATAACCTTTTTGTTTGTTGGGATAACTATTACTGGCAATTTATAAATGTGCATAAACTCTTCTGCTTCCGTTTCAGCCGTACCTGTCATTCCTGATAGTTTTTCAAACATTCTGAAAAGGTTTTGCAAGGTTATTGTTGCAAGAGTTTTTGTTTCCTCTTCGATCCTTACTCCCTCTTTCGCTTCGATAGCAGAATGGAGGCCTTCTGAAAATCTTCTGCCAGGCATCAATCTTCCTGTATGTTCATCTACTATAACTATCTTTCCGTTCTGCACGATATATTCAACATCTTTTTCAAATAGAGTGTAAGCTTTTAAAAGTTGATGTAAAGCATGTATCTGCTCGCTTTTTACAACATACTTTTGCATCACCTCATTTTTCTTTTTGCTCCTTTCTTCAGGATCTTCAAAATCATCTTCAATTTTTTTTAGTTCGATTGAAAGTTCTGGTGTTTTGAAGAATTCTTTGTCCTGACTTATTTTTTCAAAATAATCCTCACCTTTATCCGTTATGGTAACAGCACCACTTTTCTCATCTATCGAGTAAAGAAGTTCTGTATCAAGAGTATAAAGGAGTTTATCTCTTAAAAGATTGTTTTCGATCCTCTCCATCTTTGTAAGGATTTCAGGATTCTGCATCAGTTCGATCAACTCCTTCATCTTTGGGAGTCCTCGTTTACAGGTTAAAAAACCTTTTATACCTTCCTCTTCATCTTTCTCCTGATAATCCTTTTTTGCCTTTTCAAATATCTTTCTGACGATCTCTTTCTGACTTCTTACAAACTGATTCACGAATGGATTCAAAGATCTGTAAAGTTGTTCTGTTCTTTTTTCTGAAGGGTCACCGAATGGAAAACCAGAAATTATGAGAGGTGTTCTTGCTTCATCGATGAGAACGGAATCAACCTCATCTATTATCGCATAGTAAAATTTTTCCCTTAAAACTTTATCCGATCTTTGAAAAGCCATATTGTCTCTTAGATAATCGAACCCGAACTCATTGTTTGTAACATAGGTTATATCACAGTTATAATTTTTTCTTCTTTCATGAGAATCCATTCCCATTTGGATCAACCCAACACTTACACCCAATCTTTCATAAACGGGATACATCCACGCACGGTCTCTTTTAGCAAGATAATCGTTAACTGTAACAAGGTATGCTCCCTCTTTTTTCAAAGAATGAAGGTAAAGAGGCATAACTGCAACAAGTGTTTTCCCTTCACCTGTTGCCATCTCTACAATGTTTCCCTCAAAGAGTCCAAGAGAACCCATAAGTTGAACATCGTATGGAACCATATCCCATACGAATTTCATATCCTCATACTGATATTCGTATTTCTCATCATAAAGTTTTTTCATAACATATTTAACGAGAGCAAAACTTTCGACAAGAAGAGATGAGAGATCCTCTCCAGATTCTATCCTTTTTTTAAACTCTTCAGTTTTTTTTATAGGGGAGATTGATTTATCATTCAAATAATTTTCATAAACTGAATTTATCTTGTCAACAATTGTTTTATACTCTTTTAATTTTTTCTGCGTATATGTTGGGAAAAAAATGTTAAGAATGTTTTTCATCTAATATCTCCTCAATCTTTTTAAATATGCCATTTTCATCAAGTCCTTCGATCTGTTTTAAAATTTGTACTGCCCCCATCTCAACGAATTTATCGTTTATCCCAAGGTTTATAATCTTGTTTTTATAATTGCTCTCACTTAAAATTCTTCTAACATATTCCCCGAATCCACCAGATAAAACATTTTCCTCAACTGTTATGATAACCTCATCGTTTTTAATCTTTGAGAATAAAAGATCAGTGTCAAATGGCCTTACAAATCGTGCATTTATAACTGTTGGAGAAAATCCATATTTTTCTTTACATTTTAAAGCCGCATTCTTTGAAGGATAAACCATACTACCGATTGCAACGATTATGACCTTTTCTCCGTCAATTAAAAGTTCTCCTTTCCCAAGTTCAATCTCTTTTATTTGACCAGTGATATCTACACCATAACCTTCACCTCTTGGATATCTCAAAGCGATGGGTCCTTCGTTATACTCTATTCCAAATTTCACCATACTTCTTAACTCATCCTCATCTTTGGGTGACATTATGACCATATCTGGAACGGTTCTCAGATAGGATAGATCAAACAAACCATGATGTGTGGGGCCATCATCTCCAACTATCCCAGCTCTATCAAGAACAAAGAATATATTCCTTTTCATCAAAGATACATCATGTATCAACTGATCATAACCTCTCTGTAAAAATGTTGAATAGATTGCACAAACAGGTTTAAACCCCTGTAAAGATAATCCAACCGAGAATAAAACAGCGTGTTCTTCTGCTATACCAACATCGAAAAATCTTTCTGGGATCTGATCACGAAAATATGATAGCCCTGTTCCATCAGGCATCGCTGCTGTAATTCCTATAATTTTATCATTGTTTTTTGCAAACTCTGTTATCGTTTTTCCAAAAACATCAGTGTATTTTAATTTGCTTGATGTTTTTTCAGAAATACCTGTTTCTTTATCAAATTTCCCAAGACCATGGAATTTTGTTGGATCCTTTTCAGCAAAAATGTAACCTCTACCTTTCTGTGTTATTGCATGGATTAAAATTGGTAGAGGATAATTTTTAGCATATTGAAAGGTAGGGATGAGATCCTCAAGTTTATGTCCATCAAGAGGACCGATGTATCTTACTCCAAACTCTTCAAAAAATATTGTTGGGATAAAAAAGTTTTTTAAAGATTCCTTCATCCTTCTCGCAATATCTCTTGTTTTTTGACTCAACCCATCAGGAAGTTTTCCCATGAGTTGCCATAGATCCTTTTTAAGATTAGTGTATACGGGAGTTCTCTGGAGTTTATTCAGATATTGTGATATCCCACCAACATTTTGGGATATCGACATATTGTTGTCGTTTAATACGATTATGATTTTGTTTCTTAAAGTTCCAAGGTTGTTCAACGCTTCATAAACAAGTCCATTCGTCATCGAACCATCACCGATAAAATTTATTATCTCAAAATTTTCCTTTTTGAGATCTCTTGCGACAGCCATTCCAAGTGCTGCTGAAAGCGATGTCCCTGCATGTCCAACAGTTAAATGATCATGTTCACTTTCAAAAATATTGTTGAATCCACTTATTCCTTTATATGTTCTTAAGGTTGAAAATCTATCCTTTCTTCCGGTCAATATTTTATGAGCGTAAGATTGATGTCCAACATCAAAAATTATCTTATCTTTAGGTGAATCAAAAACATAATGTAGTGCTATTATAAGTTCAACTGCTCCAAGAGATGGTGCCAAATGTCCGCCTGTTTTCGATGTATTTTCTATTATAAAATATCTGATATCACTTGCGAGTTGATACAACTCTTCGATGGATAATTTTTTTAGATCTTCAGGATTGTTTACTTTGTTTAAAATCTCGTCCATTTTTCCTTCTTATTTGAATATTACAGCAATAAGTATACCTAGAAGAGCACCATAAAATACTTCAAGTGGAGTATGTCCTAAAAGTTCCATCAACCTTTTTTCTTTGAATTTATGTTCTATTTTGAAATCTTCAACTATCTTGTTCAAAACCATTGCCTGTTTACCTGCTGCTCTTCTGAGCCCTGCAGCATCGTACATTATTACAAAAGAGAAAAATGCTGCTATCGAAAAATAGAGTGAATTGAATCCACCGTAAAATCCAATAAGTGTAGTTAAAGTCGAAGATGTTGAGGAGTGTGAACTTGGCATTCCACCTGTTTCAAAAAATCTTTTGAAATTTATTTTTTTGTTCTCAATAAAATAACTTATAACCTTAATTCCCTGTGCTGTGATTCCACTTAAAAGAGTGATCAAAAGAATTTTTAAAGTTAACATCAGTTGATCCTTGTTAAAAAGAATTCTATAATTTTTTCTATTTTCCCTTTTTCAAAATCAAGTTTTTTTGCGATTTTTAAAGCTCTATTTGCTTCTTTTGCAGCGTATTCTTTTGCTTTTTCAATACCGTATAAACTGACATAAGTTAATTTGTTTTGTTTTTCATCCTTTCCTGCTGTTTTACCAAGAATTTCCGATGGAGTTGTACTATCAAGTATATCATCAACTATTTGAAAGAGGAGTCCTGCGTGAATCCCTAATTTTTCAAAGTCGGAGACAATTTTTTTATTGCATCCAAGAAGTATTGGGGGTAAAGAGAAGGATACTTTTATAAGTTCTGCTGTTTTTTTTGTATGGATAAATTTTAAAGTTTTTTCATCCTGTTTGTAAAATTCATTCTTTGTATCGACAAACTGTCCAACAACCATTCCATCCATTCCAGCTGCCTTTATCAGATGTTTTAAACCTTCAACAAGATTTTTTTCTTCAACTTTTGTTTTTAGAAAAACCTCAATAGCGTAAGCAAAAAGTGCATCACCAGCAAGTATTGCAACGGTTTCATCATATTTTTTGTGCAGAGTCGGTTTACCACGTCTCAAATCATCGTTATCCATTGCTGGAAGGTCATCGTGTATCAAAGAGTAGGTGTGTATCATCTCGATAGATAACGCGGCTGGTAAAAGGTTTTTTATTTTTCGCTTTTCTGCAAGTTCTTCAGCAACACTCAAAAAAATAAGTGGCCTTAACCTTTTTCCACCTGCTTCTATGGAGTAATACATTGCCTCATAAAGTTTTTCTGAATATTTCCCTTTTATAAGAAAATATTTTTTCAAATTTTCATCGATGAGTTTCTTTTTCTCTTGAACATATTTTTCAAAACTATTCATCTTTACTCTCTTCAACAATTTTTTTTATTTTTTCTTCAAAAACTTTTATCTGTTCTTCAACCTCTTTGATTAGTTTTATCCCTTTCTCATACATCTCTATAGATTTTTTGATGTCTATGTTTTCATCTTTGAGATTTTTCACTATCTCTTCGATCTCTTTTATCTTATCCTCAAGTTTTTCATCTTTCATAATTTCTCCTCTTCAATTTTTTTAACATCTGCATTAACATTTCCATCTATAAAGATTATATTGATTTTTGAATTGATATTTAGATTTTTTATTGATTTTACAAGTTCTCCATTTTCGTTCAGAGTAATAGTATATCCTCTTTTTAAAATCTCCTTTGGATTCAAATTTATCAGGTTTGTTTTCAAAATCTCTGTTTTTTGTTTTACTTTTTCAAATTTTATTCTCAAACTGTTAACGAGTTCATTTTTAATCATATCAACAAATTTTTCTTTTTCAAGAATTTTTACAACAGGGGAGTTTTTGAAAATTTCATTTTTAAAAAAATCTTTTCTGTTTTTGATCCTTTTAATTTTTTCTTCCAAACTATTTTCTAACTCCTCAAGTAAAAAACCGATTCTTTCCTTTTTCTTGTTCAGGGGTACCTGTGCTGATATGAAAAAGTTTTGTTTAAGGTTCAAAAAATCTTTTTTTGCTTTATTCAACCGATCGGTTAATCCCTTTTTTAGATCATTTTTTGATCTTGATAGAAACGCCGTTATATCATCGATATGTTTAACTATTATCTCCGCAGCAGCGGATGGTGTTGGTGCTCTCAAATCTGAAACAAAATCACAGATTGTAAAGTCAGTTTCATGACCAACCGCTGAAACAACAGGGATTGTTGACTTTGCTATTTCTCGTGCAAGAGTTTCATCGTTGAATACAAAAAGGTCTTCAAACGATCCACCGCCTCTGGCGATAATTATCAGATCAACATTTTTTTCTCTGTTGAAATATTGTAGACCTTTTATAATAGTTTTTTCACTTCCTTCACCTTGGACGAGTGCAGGGTAGAGATATTTTTTTAAATATGGGGCTCTTCTATTTAAAATGTTTAAAATATCGTGTATAACTGAACCTGTTTCAGATGTTATTATACCTATAGATAAAGGATATTCAGGTAATTTTTTCTTTTTTTCTTTATCAAAAAGACCTTCTTTTTCCAGTTTTTCTTTGAGTTTCAAAAATCTTTCGTAAAGTTCTCCAATACCGGAAATCTTCATGTCAACAACTATAACCTGATATGTTCCCTGTTTTTCATATATTGTTAAATATCCTGTTGCTATAACTTTATCACCATCTTTGAAATCTTTTTTTATATTCGTTGATCTCCATATAACACTTCTTATCAAAGAGAATTCATCTTTTAATGAAAAGTAGATGTGTCCGGAACTACTTGGATTCCAGTTTGTAATTTCACCTGTAATATTAAAAAAGGAAGGGAATTTTTTTGAAATCGTTTCTTTAAGTATGTTTGTTATCTCGGTTACGGTAAAAACTTTTTCATCCATAATACTCTTTCAAAATCAAAAGATTGTTAAAAAGTGTAGAAACGGTTACAGGTCCAACTCCACCCGGGACAGGGGTGTAAGCTTTTGCTAAAGAATAGGTTTCAGGTGATATGTCACCAACGATTTTACCTTGAAAATAGTTTATTCCAACATCTATGAGTATCACCTGATCATTTTGAATGTAATCTTTTGTTAAAAAATATGGTTTTCCTAAAGCGGTAACTATGATGTCAGATCTTTTTGTATGTTCTTTTACATCTTTTGATTTTGAATGCAAAACTGTTACAGTTGCTCCTCCAAACTTTTTTGATAAGAAAAGAAGTGAAAGAGGTTTTCCAACTATTTCTGATCTACCTATTATGGAAACATTTTTCCCAACGAAATCTATGTTTTCATACTTTAAGATATTTAAAACAGCCATTGGAGTTGAAGGGGCTATGATAAAGTCATCTGTGATCAGTTTACCATAGTTTATAAGGTTGATACAATCAACATCCTTTTTAAAATCTACTACCTGAGAAACTTTTTTTAAATCTATATGTTCAGGTAAAGGTTTTTCAACTATTACACCGTCTATATCTTTTCTGTTTGAAATACGGTCGAGTTCGTTCAAAAAATTTTCCTCTGTTATATTCTCATCGTAGTTCAAGAGTTCTATGTCTATTGAATAGTTCTGTGCAATCTTAGATTTTGATTTTATGTAAGAAATTGTTGAAGGGGAGTTTCCGATAAAAACAACAGCGAGTTTTGGTTTGAATTTCTCAAATTTTTCTCTTGAGTCCTCCATCATTTTATATGATATTTTTTTCCCATCAATCTGATACATATTTAAAAATCCTCTCAATTTTTAAAGTTTTAAAATCTGAAACTCCAATCTCAAGGAATAAGGCGTTAATCACAAGATTTTTTTTGGCAACCTCGAATCTCTGAGGTATCTGGTATATTGTTCTTTTTAAAGCACCTTCCTTTTCAAATCCTATAACAGAATCGAAACTACCAGTCATCCCAACATCTGTGATAAAACCTGTTCCATTTTCAAGGATCCTTTCATCAGCTGTTTGACAGTGTGTGTGTGTGCCGATCACGGCCGATACTTTTCCATCAAGATAGAAGCCGAACGATTGTTTTTCTGCTGTTGCTTCTGCATGGAAATCAACTATTCTTACCATCCGTTTTTTGTCTTTCAAATATTCATCTATAGTTTTGAAAGGACAGTCGAGTGGTTGCATAAACACACGACCACAAAGATTTATGACCTCTAACTCTATATCGTTAACGATAAAAACTTTAGCTCCTTTTCCTGGAAGATCCTTATGGTAGTTCAATGGTCTTAAAATCCTTTCATCGTTTAAAAGTTCAACATACTCTTTGTTGTCCCATATATGGTTTCCACTCGTGATACAGTTTATACCGAGTGAGAAAATAAAATCTGTTGTTTTTTTAGTGATTCCAAAACCACCGGCGAGGTTTTCTCCGTTTGCAATTATGAAATCTGGTGAATAAAAATCTCTTAAATCCTGAATCCCTTTTTGTAAAGCGTTTCTACCTGATCTGCCTATAATGTCACCGATAAAAATTATTTTTAAACTATTTTGCATAATCTATTGATCGTGTTTCTCTTATAACTGTAACTTTTATTTGTCCCGGATATTTCAATTCCTGTTCAATCTTTCTTGCTATCCGAAATGAAAGTTCTTCAGATTCTGCATCAGAGATCTGTTCAGGTATAACAATAACTCTGACCTCTCTTCCTGCCTGTATAGCGTACGCTTTTTCAACACCGTTGAATCCGTTTGCTATCTCTTCAAGTTTTTCAAGTCTTTCGATGTACGCTTCAAGAGTTTCCCTTCTTGCTCCCGGTCTTGCACCTGAGATCGCATCAGCAGCAGCAACAAGTATTGATATCAAACTTGTTGGTTCAACATCCCCATGGTGACTCTCTATAGCGTTTATAACTATTGGATCCTCACCATATTTTTTTGCGAGTTCAACACCGATTTTTGTGTGTGTTCCTTCAAAATTTTGATCAACCGATTTTCCTATATCGTGTAAAAGGCCAGCTCTTTTAGCAAGAAAACTGTTTTCAATTTCAAGTTCATCAGCCATCATCTGTGCAAGGTATGCAACCTCTTTAGAATGTTGTAATATGTTCTGCCCATAACTTGTTCTGTATTTCAACCTTCCGATAAGTTTAATCATTTCAGGATGTATGTTTGAAATGTTAAGTTCAGCCAACGTTTCCTCTCCAATGTTTCTTATATTCTCTTCCATCTCTTCAGTTGTTTTTTTGACTATCTCTTCTATTCTTGTTGGATGTATCCTTCCATCTGAAATCAATTTGATCAAAGACAACCTTGCTATTTCTCTTCTGACAGGGTCAAACCCTGAAATCGTAACAGCATCTGGAGTATCGTCTATTATCACTTCAACTCCTGTTGCATTTTCAAAAGTTCTAATGTTTCTTCCTTCTCTTCCGATTATCCTTCCTTTCATCTCTTCATTTGGAAGAGAAACAACACTGACCGTTGATTCAACAACATGGTCTGTTGCTGATCTTTGAATAGCAAGTGTTATGATCTCTTTTGCTTCCTTGTGTGCTTTCTGTAATGCATCCTCTTTAATCTGTTTTATCATGTTGGCTGCCTGAAGTTTTGCTTCTGTTTCAAGGTTTTGCATCAGGATCTTTATAGCTTCATCTTTTGACATCTGTGCGATCTGTTCGAGTTTGAGATTTTCCTCTTCGATGAGTTTTGTTAATCGATCATTTTTTGCCTTTATCGTTTTTTCTTTAAGAAGTAACTCTCTTTCCCTTTGCAGAAGATTTGTTTCCTTTTTAGTCAACATTTCATTCTTTTTTTCAAGATTTTTTTCTCTATCCTCCAACGATTGCTCGGCTCTTCTGATCTCATTTTTTTTGTCCCTTACGATTTTTTCGAACTGTTCATTTTTCTTCGCTATCTCTTCTTTTGCTTCTATAAGTGATAACCTTTTTTGTGCTTCTGCCTCCCTTTTTGCTTCTTCAACTATTTTTACCGCTTTTTCCTCAGCACTTTTCAATCTGTTTTCAATTGCCTTTTTCCCAAGGTAATAACCGAGAACATACCCTGCAAATCCAAGGATTATGATAAGTAATGTCCCAATTATTGTAAAAAGTAAATTCATATTCATAATTAAACTCCTTAATAAAAATCCCCGCTTGTACCGTGTGTATTATTTGCCTGAGCCCTTAATAAAAGGTGGGTACCTTAAGACACTTTCACGACAATTCCATAAAAAGGAATTTTGCTAATAGTGTCGTTTCCGGTTCCCTAACTCATTGTGTTGGTTCAGCAAAATATACGATCACAAGTAAAGCAGGGATATATAAACTATTTTATTTTTTCAAGAAGATCGTTCAACTTTTCTTCCATCTCTTTGTACTGTTTTTGCAGTGTGAAGTATTTATCAATAATGTTCAAAGAAGCTATAACAACGATCTTTTCATATTTTTCACCAGAAAAATTTTTTGCAATACTATTCATCTCATCGGTAAGATATTCAGCAACCTTTTTTGTATACTCTTCATCAGCATCGGTCATTATAAAAAAGTCCTTACCGAAAATATGTAAAGTTAATTCTCTTGTTTCATTTTTAGACATAGTTTATTATCCCTGAAAAATCAAAGATCATCAATCTTTTTTAAAACCTCTTCTAATTTTGCAAGTGCTTCTTCATCCCTTTTTTCGATCTTTTCAAGTTTACTCTTCAACCTATTATTCTCTTCTTCAAGCACTTTCAACTTAGAAGTTAAATCTTCTATATATTTACTCAGTTTATCCAGTTTTTCCAGAAAATTATCCATTCTTCCTCCAATAATAATATTAGAGCATTTTAAACCATTGTCAAGGTTTAAATTCTTTTTTTAAATTTTCTGGTAATTCAACATCTCCCCCATAGAAAACTTTTTCCTTTACGCCTGTAAAATATGAACCTTCTCCTTTGTTTCCATATCGTTCAACTGTTAAGATCTGATTCTTTATTCTCATTCTCAAAAAATTGAAAACAGGTATATCGGCACAATAGTATACAGAATCGGAGTTAACTTTTACGGGAAAAACTATATAGTTTTTATTCTTCAAACTATAACTTCTCCAATTTGTTGAGTCAACATAATTTTTCCATAACATTATGTTTGAGATCGGGGAGTCAAATATAAAATTGCCCCCCGGATTTATGAATTTTAAAGGTGTTTCACTGTTATATTGAACGGTGAAAGTGTCTATAAGATAGTTGTCATCTATGTTATGAAATGTTTTTATCTTTAAAGTTTCTTTTGGAGTTACATAATCGGTTTCAAGAAAAAAACCTTTTGGATCAAGTCCAAGTATAAGAAACCTTATATGCAAAGTATCGTATGGAATCGAATCCTTTACATACTCAACAAACTGCCCTGAAGTTAAAGGCATGGGATTGAATGTTTTCACCTTCCTTTTCTGTTCTATACAACCAGTTAGGATAAGAAGGATCAAAACAAAATTAAACAGATTTAGCGATTTTAACAAGTTCTTTAAACACATCTGGTTGATGTATTGCTATCTCTGATAATTGTTTTCTGTCAAGAAGAACATTTGATTTTTTTAACCCGTTAATAAATTTAGAGTAGGAAATGTCATTTTCTCTACATGCTATGTTGATCCTTGTTATCCATAAAGATCTCATCTCTGATTTTTTCTTTTTTCTGTCTCTGTATGCATAAACGAGTGCTTTTGTTGCAGCGGATCTTGCAGATTTATATGCATTCGATTTTTTTCCAAAAGAACCTGAAGCTCTTTTAATCCATTTTTTTCTTCTTGCTCTTGTCACCGGTGAATTCTTTACTCTTGTCATTTGGTCCTCCTGTATTAATTATGCAACACCATTTTTATTGCTTTGACATTGGTTTTATCTGTTATTGCTCCTCTTCTCAATTTTCTTTTTCTTTTCGAGGATTTTTTTGTTAAAATATGTGATTTATAAGCTCTCTGTCTTTTTACTTTTCCACTTTTTGTGAGTTTAAATCTCTTCGCTACGGTTTTTTTCGTTTTCAACTTTGGCATTTTGTTCCTCCTCTTTTTTCTTTTTCTTAGAACCATCCTTGCTGAAAGAGAAGATCTGGAAAATCCTTCTACCTTCAATCTTTGGTTCTGAATCTTCAACCGCTATATCAGAAATTTTCTCTTTTACTTTTTCCAATATTTTCAGTCCATCGTTAAAATGTTGCATCTCTCTTCCTCTGAACATTACAACGAACCTGACTTTGTTTTTCTTTTCAAAGAATTTTCTTGCCTGGTTGATCTTTATATCGAGATCGTGTTCAAAAATCGATGGTCTGAAATGTATCTCTTTTATCTCAGTTTGATGTTGTTTCTTTTTTGCTGTCTTCTCTTTTTTGGTCATCTCATACATATACTTTCCAAAATCCATTATTCTTACAACAGGTGGATTCGCATTTGGTGCTATTTCAACAAGATCGAGTTCTGCCTCTTCAGCCTTTCTAAGTGCCTCTTCAATAGACACTATTCCAAAAGATTCACCATTTTCACCTATGAGTCTAACCTCTCTTGCTCTTATTTGATTGTTGATCCTTACATTTTTTGTGTTGATAAAAACCTCCTTAAAAAAAATAAAAGGATGGCAAAACCACCCTTCTTAAATTTTTTTATTTAGCCTTTTCACTTATGCTTAAGGCGAGAAGCGGTGTTTTGCTTCTTCTTTTTAAAGATTTTCATAGAAGAGTTTTAAAAATTCTTCGAAACTCTTCTTTCCAAGATCACCATGTCCTTTCATTCTAACACTCAGTTTGTTCTCTTCCATTTCCTTTTTACCGATTACCAACATGAAAGGAACATTCTCTTCCTCTGCTCTTTTGATTTTACTGTTGATCTTTTCATCAGAAAAATCAAAACTAAATCTTATACTTCTTTCTTCTAATATTTTACATAAATTTTTTGCATAGTCAACAGAATTTTCTCCAACAGTTAACACGGATACCTGAACAGGGGAAAGCCATAAAGGAAATTTACCAGCATAATTTTCTATAAGACCACCTATGAATCTTTCAAGTGAACCAAGAAGTGCTCTATGGATCATATAGACATAATGTTCTTTGTTATCATCGCCGATATAAGTCACATCAAATCTTCTTGGAAGATTGAAATCAAATTGGATTGTTGGTCCCTGCCATTTTCTTCCAATAGCGTCTTCAAGTTTTATATCTATTTTCGGACCATAAAAAACTGCTTCTCCTGGCATCTCTTTAAAGTCAACCTGTTTTTTCATAAGAACTTCTTTTAAACTCTGCTGAGCAAAATCCCATTCTTCGATAGTTCCAGCATAACTTTCAGGATGCTCTCGATCCATCGTTGAAAGTTCAACATAAAATTTTTCATATCCGAATTTTTTTATCATAAAGATTGCGAAATCGTAAACTTTTTCAACTTCATCTTTCAGCTGATCAGGTGTACAGAAAATATGACCATCATCCTGTGTGAAACCTCTGACTCTCAAAAGTCCATGTAGAGTTCCACTTCTTTCATATCTGTAAACTGTTCCAAGTTCTGCAAATTTTATAGGTAAATCTTTGTAAGAATGTATTTTTGTTTTATAGATCAAAATGTGTCCCGGGCAATTCATCGGTTTTAAAACATACTCATCGTTATCGATTTTAAAAATGTACATATTTTCTTTATAGAAATCGTAATGCCCAGACCTTTTCCATAAGTCAGATTTTGAAATATGTGGAGTTATTACAAGTTGATATCCTCTTTTCAGATGTTCATCCTTCCAGAACCTTTCAATTATATCCCTTATCATTCCACCTTTTGTATTCCAGAAAACAAGTCCAGGTCCTGTTTCTTCAAAGATTGAAAATATACCTAATTTTTTCCCTAAAACTCTGTGATCCCTTTTCTTTGCTTCTTCGATTTTGGTGATGAATTCGTCAAGCAATTTTTTTTCGGGAAAAGAGATACCATAGATTCTTGTTAACATCTCTTTGTTCTCATCTCCTCTCCAGTAAGCACCTGCAGTTGATATCAGTTTGAAAAATTTTATATGACCTGAAGAGGGAAGATGTGGCCCTCGACAGAGATCGAAGAATTTGTAATCATATTTTTTTGAATAGTTTTCGTAGTAAGTTAAAGTTTCTTGGTCGAGATTTTCAACCAATTCAACTTTAAATTTTTCATCTTTTTCTTTATAGATTTTTAAAAGTTCTTCTTTTTTTAGTTCAACTCTTTTGAAAGGTATATCCTCATCGATTAGATCCTTCATTATTTTTTCAATCTCCAGAATGTTCTCTTCTGAAAATTTGTAGTCGATAAATTCAAAATCATAATAGAAACCATTTTCTATTGATGGCCCAATTGCAAGCTTCACCATCCTTTCATCACCTTTTAAATTTTTTATGAATATTTTAACAGCCATAGCAAGGATGTGTGAAGTTGAATGCCAGTAAACTTCTTTTCCTTTTTCAGATTCAAAATTATGAAGGAAAATCTTTGAATTATCCTCAATGTTTGAGTTGATGTCATACATTTTGCCATCTTTTTCAAATACAAAATAATTTTTATCTTTGAGATTTTCAGAATTTTTTAAGTAATCGGAAATTCTATTCCCTTCTTTAAATTCAAACTCTATATCATTAATCTTTATCATATTCTTAAATGGTGGGCGGTACTGGAGTCGAACCAGTGACCTCTTGCATGTCAAGCAAGCACTCTGACCATCTGAGCTAACCGCCCATCGTCTCCAACGGGAGTCGAACCCGTGTCGCAGCCTTGAAAGAGCTGTGTCCTAACCACTGGACGATGGAGACATCATCTTTTGTGTGTTTTAAAATATATGTTTCTAAAAGTTTCGTTTTCTACAAGTGCATCGTTTATCAAAAACCAGTTCTCAACTTCTCTGTTTGTTGTTGCGATCCTTTCTGCAAGAACTTCAGAGAGGTTGATAAAAAATTTTGCTGCTATTCTACCTGACATATCAAGAAATTTTTCTATGTCATTTCTTGATATCGTGTATGTTTCAAGATATGTTTTTGAAAGAACTGAAGCTGACCTTTTATCACCCCTTAAAATCCCCATCTCTCCAAAAAAATCGCCTCTGGATAAGGTAGCAAGTAAAATCTTTTTTTCTTTTCTTTCGATGAAGATTTCTACCTCTCCTTTTTCGATAAGATAAAGTTCATCACCAGTATCTCCCTCTTTGAAAACAAAAGTATTTTCCTCAAAATTTTTTTTTCTCATAAAGGAGAGTACTCTATCAACTTCATCCTTTTCAAAATTTGTAAAGAGCCGAGATTCCATAAAATCTCCTTATTAAAATTTGAGCCGTACTGGATTCGAACCAGTGACCCCCTGCTTAAAAGGCAGATGCTCTACCTGCTGAGCTAACGGCCCAATTTTAGAAAGAATATTATATGAATCATTTCAAAATTGTCAATAGAAATTTTTTAAATTTATAAAATTGAATAGATCGTAATAATAAATATACCTTTAAATATATAAAGAAACTTTATCGAATGGATTCAAAGATTAAAATTCAGGTGGGAAAAATGTAAATGTATATATTTTTATAACTTATATTGTTTGTTAAAATTGTCAACAGAAAAATCAAAAATTAAACTATGATTTTTTGACAAAAAAGTAACGATTTTAAGGATATTTAAACAAATTTTAAAAAAAAATTATAAGTGAACACTTGACAAAAACAAAAAAATGGTTATATTTGCAGTAAATACCAATCTCATATTCCCTCCCTAACCGGTTGGCCTCGCTTCCAACCGGGTTTTTTTTATATAATTGTCAATAACTCAATCTTTCTTTTTGAATACTTGACAATTAAACTTTTCTTGTTATAATAAAAAACTTATGATAAATATCAATATCTCATCAATACCTGCTGGTATATCAAATCAGAGTTTCCAGTGGGTCATAAGAAAAGAAGAGTATGAATTTTTTAATGATGATCTTTACATAAAAGGTGAATTCCAAGTCAACAATATCCATAAAACCCAGATAGAGTTTGAAGGGAAAATCGACTTTCAACTCGAACTTATTTGTGATAGATGTCTTAAAAGATTTAAAAAAAATTTTTCTGAAGAGGTTCTTTTTATTTTAAAGAAGGATTATCTCGGAGATGAACTTGATATAATAAAATTTACAGATTACCTTTGTGATATTACCGATTATATCAAGGATATAGTTGTAACATCACTCCCAGTAAAAAACCTTTGCAAAGAAGATTGTAAAGGTATATGTCCAAGATGTGGAGTGAATCTAAACGAAGAAAAATGTAAATGTAATATTTAGGAGGAAAAAATGGCTGTACCAAAAAGAAGAAATTCGAGAACAAGAGGAAGAAAAAGAAGAACTCACTGGAAACTTTTTAAACCATCTCTAACTGTTTGTTCCCATTGTGGTGCATTGACGAAATCACATTCAATCTGTCCATCCTGTGGATACTATAAAGGTAAAGAGTATATAACGATTAAAAAAGAGGTATAAGTGAAAATAGTTCTTGATGCTATGGGAGGGGATGTAGGAATTGAAGTGAACATGGCTGGTGCTTACATAGCATCAAAGAAACTGAATGATGATGACACGATCATTTTTGTTGGGGACAAAAAACTCATTGAAAAATATTTGAAAGAGAAATACAAAGATTTTTCTGTAAAATATGAGATAGTTGAGTCGGAAAATGATGTTTCGATGGATGATACTCCAACATGGGCTTTGGAGAACAAAAAAAATTCTTCAATAGCAAAAGGTCTTGAACTTGTAAAGGAAAAAAAGGCGGATGCGTTCTTCTCCCCAGGTAACACTGGAGTCATACTCGCTTTTTCGTTAACAAAGGTCGGAAGGATAAAAGGGGTGATAAGACCAGCATTAGGTTTCACTTTTCCTATAGGAAAACATCCTTTGATACTTGATTTAGGGGCAACCCCTGATCCAAAGCCAGAAAATCTTTATCAGTTCGCTCTGCTTGGAAGTGAGTATATGAAGATTATGAGAGGAATTGAAAAACCTCTTGTGGGTTTGTTGTCAATTGGAGAGGAGGATTCGAAAGGATCTGTGATATACCAGAAAGCTTTTGAACTAATCAGTAAAGATAAAAATATAAATTTTTTTGGAAACATTGAGGGTGGTGACTTTTTCACTGATAAAGTTGATGTAATAGTTACTGATGGTTTTACAGGTAATATAGTTTTGAAATTCGCTGAAGGTATGATACACTGGGTTAAAGATAACCTTAAAACATCCCTGAAACCATTACCCGTTGCTATTCTAGGACTAACACTTTCAGCCCCAGGTTTTTTAGGATTACCTTTCTTTTACTTTTCGATAAAAAAATTTTTGAAAAAAGCAAGTTATGATGAATATGGTGGAGCTCCGCTTCTTGGTATAAACGGAGTCGTATTGATCGGTCATGGGAAATCCAATCCAAAAGCTGTAGCAAGTGGAATAATGAACGCGAAATATCTTGCTTCTAAAAATCTTGTTGAAGATTTAAAGGGTATTTTTGAAAGGAGTGAAAGTGAAGAGAATTAAAATTATAGCAACAGGATCATATCTTCCTGAAAAAATTCTAACAAATGATGATCTTGCAAAAATTGTTGATACCAGTGATGAATGGATAACACAGAGAACAGGAATCAAGGAAAGACATATAGCATCCGATGATCAGGCAACGAGTGATCTTGGAGTGATAGCAGCAAAAAGATGTTTTGAAACTTTCAACATCGACCCAAAAACAATAGATTGTATAATATTTGGAACAGTAACACCAGATAAACTTTTTCCATCGACAGCGATATATGTTCAAAAAGCTTTGAATATGCCGAATATACCTGCATTTGATATTTCCGCTGCATGTTCTGGTTTTATTTATGGGCTCGCTGTTGCAAATGGACTTATCAATTCGACTTCGATGAAAAGAATTCTTGTTCTTGGAGGAGAGACACTCTCAAAGGTTACAAACTGGAGTGACAGGTCAACATGTGTACTTTTTGGTGATGGTGTTGGATGTGCTGTTGTTGAGGAATCAAACGATGAATCTGGCCTTCTATCGATCTATATAGGTGCAGATGGGAATATGGAAAATCTTCTGCATCAACCAGCAGGTGGTTCAAGGAATCCTGCGACTATGGAAACTGTGCAGAAAAAACTTCATACGATCCATATGGAGGGAAACGAAGTTTATAAATATGCTGTTAACACAATGCAGATGGCTGCTGAAAAGGCACTGATGATGGCTAATGTAAATTCTGAAGATGTAAAATGGTTTATTCCGCATCAGGCGAATATAAGGATAATAGATACAACCGCAAAATATCTTAAAGTTCCAAAAGAGAAGGTCTTTGTGAATATTGATAAAACTGCGAACACATCAGCAGGTTCGATTCCGATTGCACTCGATCAGATGAACAGAACTGGTCTTTTAAAAAAAGGTGATATAATTTTGATAGATGCTTTTGGTGCAGGGTTTACATGGGGTGCCTCTGTAATAAGGTGGTGATATGAAAAGTGTATTGATGTTTCCAGGTCAGGGTTCCCAGTATGTTAAAATGGGGTTTGACCTTTATCAGAATTTTGAAATAAAAAAACTTTTTGATAAAACATCTGAAATAATAAATGATGATATTTCAAGTATAATGTTTGAGGGTCCTGAAAATGTTTTGACTGAATCTAAGAATGCTCAGGTTGCTATTCTTTTACATTCTTATTCAGTTTATTCGCTTTTAAAACACAAAATCAGTTTTGATGCTGTTTGTGGACATTCACTTGGGGAGTACTCCGCTCTACTTGTTGCAGGTGTATTCGATTTTGAGACAGCTGTAAAACTTGTGAGAAAAAGGGGAGAGTTGATGAGTTTAGCAGGAGAAAAAGCAAAAGGTAGTATGGCAGCTGTGATAGGTCTTTCACCTCAAAAGATAGAGGAAATTGTATCAAAAGTGGATGGAGTTGTTGTTGCAAACTACAATGGTGATATGCAGACAGTTATCTCTGGAACTGTTGATGGAGTTGAAATAGCATCGAAAAAATTGACCGACGAGGGAGCAAAAAGAGTCATAAAACTGAATGTTTCAGGAGCGTTCCATTCACCTCTGATGGATTATGCTTACAGAGAGTTCTCAGATTATATAGAAAATTTTGAATTCAAAAAACCTGATTGTTATGTTTTGATGAATGTTTCCGCAGAATTTGAAAATGATCCTTCTAAAATAAAAGATCTTTTGAAACAGCAGATAGTCAGTCCAGTTAAATGGACACAGATTTTAAAAAATCTTTACAAGAATGGTTATGAAAACTTTTATGAAGTGGGCCCTTCAAAAGTTTTGAGTGGGATCGCAAGGAAGATGTTTCCAGAAAAAAAGATCTACTCTTTTGAAAAAGAAGAGGAGATAAAAAATTTTTTTAAGGAGTGAGTATGGAGTTCAAAGGAAAAAATGTTATCGTGACAGGTGGTTTGAGAGGAATTGGTAAAAGTATATCTTTATCTTTTGCTTCTGAAGGTGCAAATGTTATCGTCTTCGATCTTATAGATGATAATCTCCAAGAAATAAAAAAAGAGATAGAAAAATTTGGAGTTTCTTTTGAATATTTCAAAGTTGATGTTTCAAGTTTTTCAATGGTTGAACAGGTTGTTGAAGAGGTAATGAAAAAATATGAAAATATAGATTTTTTGATCAACAATGCAGGTATCACAAAAGATAATCTTTTGATAAGTATGACTGAGGAAGAATGGGATAAAGTTATTGCGGTGAACCTGAAAGGAACTTTCAACTGTTCGAAGAGTGTTGTTAAATATATGATAAAAAAAAGGAAAGGTGTCATAACAAATATCTCATCAGTTATAGGTATTATGGGAAACAAAGGGCAATCAAACTATGCAGCGAGTAAAGCAGGGATCATCGGTTTTACAAAATCACTCGCAAAAGAGGTTGGCTCAAGGAATGTTAGGGTAAACGCAATCGCTCCAGGATTCATTGAAACCGATATGACTAAAAAGCTTCCAGAAGAGGTTATAAAGGAGTATGCAAAACTTATCCCTCTCGGTAGAATGGGCATACCTGAGGATGTTGCCAACCTGTGTTTGTTTCTTTCTTCAGAAAAAGCAAGTTATATTACTGGGCAGGTTATACATTGTGATGGTGGAATGTTGATGTAAAAACAAGTAAGGAGGTATTCGATGTCACAGGTTTACGAAACAGTAAAAAAACTTTTGGTTGAGAACCTTTCAATCGATGAAGCAAAGATCAACGAAAATGCAAACATCATGCAGGATCTCGGTGCTGATTCTCTTGATCTTATGGATCTTGTAAATGAACTCGAAAAGATCTATTCGATCAAAATCCCTCAGGAAGATTATGTGAATTTGAAAACAGTTGGAGATGTCGCAAAATATATAGAAGGCAAAATAGCAAAGTAACAAAAGAAAGCGGGATTTCCCGCTTCTTTTTATTAAAAAGGAGATATTCTAATGAAGAGGGTTGTCATTACTGGAATCGGTATTATATCATCTATAGGAAACAATCTCGATGAGTTTGCAAAAAATCTTTTTGCTGGTAAAAGTGGAATCTCATCGATAACAAGGTTTGACACAACGAACTTCGCTTCAAAGATCGCAGGAGAGGTAAAAAATTTTAACCCGGAATTTGTCATCAATAAAAAAGAGTTAAGGAGAATGGACAGAGTCACACAGTATGCTATATACACAACGGATGAAGCGCTTAAAAATTCGAAACTGGAACTTGATAAAATAGATACTGATAGAGCAGGAGTGATAATCGCAACAGGTATAGGCGGAGTAGAAACATGGGAAAATCAACATTCCATCTTTTTGAAAGAAGGTGTTGAAAGGTTGAGCCCTTTCTTTGTTCCTATGATGATCGTTAACTCATCTTCTGGTAATGTAGCGATCAGGTATAAATTAAAAGGTCCAAATTTTTCGGTTGTTTCAGCATGTGCTTCAAGTGGTCATGCGATAGCGGATGCATACAATCAGATAATCCTTGATAATGCTGATATTATGGTTTGTGGTGGTGTTGAAGCGTCGATTACACCTCTTTCGGTTGGTGGATTTATCGCTCTTCAGGCGCTTTCAACAAGGAACGATCAGCCGGAGAAAGCATCAAGACCTTTTGATGCTTTAAGGGATGGATTCGTTATCGCCGAAGGTGGTGCGATTCTCATCCTTGAATCTCTTGAGCACGCTTTGAAAAGAAATGCTCCGATATATGCGGAGATTACAGGATACGGTTACAACGATGATGCTTACCATATAACTGCTCCAGATGAGACCGGAGAAGGCCCTGCAAAATGTATGATGCTTGCTATAAAAAAGAGTGGGAAAACTGTTGAAGATGTTGATTATATAAATGCACATGGAACTTCAACAAAATTAAACGATCAGATGGAGACGTTGGCGATAAAAAAAGTGTTTAAAGATAGAGCATACGATATCAACATATCAAGTACCAAATCGATGCATGGGCATCTTCTGGGTGCTGCAAGTGCAGTTGAGGCAGTTGCAACAATACTTGCAATAAAAAACGGAATAATTCCACCAACGATAAACTATGAGAATAAGGATCCAAACTGTGATCTGAATTATACTCCAAATGTTGCTGTAAAAAAAGATATAAAATTCGCATTATCGAATTCATTCGGTTTTGGTGGACACAATGTGACTCTTGGTTTTGCTAAATATGAATGATAAAGAGTTGTTGAAAAAATTCAAAGATATAACTGGAATCGAATTTGAAAATGTTGAACTTTTAAAAGAATCTTTAACCCATAGTTCAAAAGGTTCAGATATTTCATACGAAAGGCTTGAATTTTTAGGTGATTCGATTCTATCATTTTTAACATCAGAGCATCTTTTTAAAAAATTTAAAAATGTTGATGAGGGAGAATTATCAAAGAAAAGGAGTGAGATAGTAAACCGACATAATCTATCTTTTATATTTTCAAAATTAGAATTCGAAGAACTGATATTTGTCGACAGGAAAGCTTTGAAAGTTATTCCAGATTCGATCAAAGAGGATATAATCGAATCTCTTTTTGGTGCAATATACATTGAAAAAGGTATAAGGGGAGTCAAAAAATTCTTTCGATTGGTTTTAAAAAATTCAAAAGAGATGCCTAAAGATTTTTTTGCAAAAAACAGGTTGCAGGAGTTATCACTTTTAAAATATAAAAAACTTCCCGAATTTAGAACAGAACTTTACAAAGATGATAAGTTCAGATGTAAAGTTTATCTCGATGGTAAATATTATTCACAATCGATTGGTAGAAGTAAAAAAGAGAGTGAAAAGAAAGCAGCAAAACTTGCTATAAAAAAAATAGAGAAGGAGAACTTATGAATATCGTTGTGTGTGTAAAACAGGTTCCGGACACGAGTCAGATGAAATTTGATCCTGAAACGAAAACTATAAAAAGGGAAGGTGTAGAAAATATTGTGAACCCTTTTGATCTTTACGCTGTTGAAGAGGCCTTAAGAATAAAAGAAAAATATTTCCCCGATTCAACGATAACAGCAATATCTATGGGGCCAAAACAGGCAGAGAATGCTTTAAGGGAAGTTATATCTATGGGTGTTGATAAAGCGATTTTAATATCCGACAAATCTTTCGCTGCAAGTGATACGCTCGCTACGAGTTATGTTCTTTCTGAAGCAATAAAAAAACTTGGTAAAATTGATCTTATCCTTTTTGGAAAAATGGCTATCGATGGAGATACTGCTCAGGTTGGACCAGAAGTTGCATCATTGCTCGATATACCTCAGATAACATTTGTCAGAAAGATTGTTGAAATAAATAGTGATCATATTGTTGCTGAAAGAAGTATGGAAACTGGTTATGAGACCCTAAAAGTAAAATTACCTGCGGCTTTAACATGTATTAAAGAATTGAACGAGCCGCGACTTCCTTCTTTGAGAGGAAAAATGAGAGCAAAAAAAGAAGAGATACCTGTTTGGGATGCTAATTTTTTGGGCATAGATCTATCAAAATGTGGACTTAAAGGTTCTCCAACATGGGTGATAAAAGCGTTTACACCAACTATAGAAAAAGAAAATATAATCTTTGCTGATGAGGATCAACAAAAGAATGTTGAGAATCTTATAAACGAGTTAAAGAAAAAATCTATCATCTAAGGAGTTAATATGGATTTGAAAGATTATAAAGGAGTCATGGTCTTTATTGAAAACAGAGAAGGGAAGATAGAAGGAGTATCTTTTGAACTTTTGAATAAGGGAAGAGAACTCGCTGATAAAAGAAATGTTGAACTTATAAGTTTGATAGTTGGGTATGATGTTGAAAAATTTTCAGATCAACTCATAAAAAGGGGTTCAGACAGAGTTATCTTTGTTGATGATAAAAGGTTAAAAGATTTTGTTGATTCTACCTATTCGAATGTTATTGTTGAGGTTGTGAAAAAATATAAACCGGAAATTTTTCTTGCTGGATCGACGAATCTTGGCAGATCGCTTTTCCCAAGAGTTTCAGCAAAACTGGAAACAGGACTTACAGCAGATTGTACAGAACTTGATATCGATCAGGAGGATGGGAAACTGTTGCAAACAAGACCAGCAGCAGGTGGATCGATAATGGCTACAATAATCACTCCAAACAGAAGGCCACAGATGGCAACCGTAAGGCACAAGGTGTTTAAAGAGGCGCCAATAGATGGATCAAGAAGTGGAACTGTTGAAAAGTTTGATTTTAAAGATGAGATGATTGATGATCGAGTTGAATATATTTCGTTTACGAAAGATGAAACACAAACGGTGAATCTTTCGGATGCTGATGTGATAGTTTCAGGTGGAAGAGGTTTGAAGAGTAAAGAAAATTTCAACCTTGTGTTTGAACTTGCAGAAATTTTAAATGGTGCTGTTGGTGCTTCAAGACCATGCATAGATGATGGATGGCTTCCATTCTCCCATCAGGTTGGGCAGACAGGAAAAACTGTATCACCGAAACTTTATGTAGCTTTAGGAATATCTGGTGCTATACAGCATCTTGCAGGCATGAAATCTTCTGATGTTATAATAGCGATCAACAAAGATCCTAATGCTCCAATTTTCCAGGTCGCTGATTATGGAATAGTTGGAGATCTTTTTGAGGTTGTTCCAATCCTTATAAAAAAATTGAAAGATAGATGAAAAAAGCTATAAAGATCTCAGCGATGTTTCCCTGTTATAACGACAGGGAAACGATAACAAAACTCATAGATAAAGTTGAAGAGAAATTAAAAAAGTATACACAGGATTATGAGATAATAGTTGTAGACGATTTTTCAATGGATGGAGCAAGGGAAATTCTCCTTGAAAGAGCAAAAGTGAATCCTAAACTCAGGGTAATATTACATGAAAAAAATATGGGATATGGTGCAACGATTGTTGATGGTTTAAAAAATGCAAAATATGATTACTTTTTCTATACAGATGGAGATGGTCAGTATGATCCTGGAGAGATTGAAAAACTTATAAAACTTTTAGATGAGGATACTGATCTTGTTAACGGATATAAGATCACAAGAAACGACCCTTTCTATAGAATAGTTATCGGTAAAATGTACAATACTTTTATGAAATTTTTCTTTGGAATAAAATTAAAAGATATCGATTGTGATTTCAGAATAATAAGGAAAGATATTTTTAAGGATGAAAAATTTTTTTCAAAATCAGGGACCATATGTGTTGAAATGATAAAAAAAATTGAACTGAAAAAGGGAAAAGTAAAACAGGTTGGTGTAAACCATTACGAAAGAGAATTTGGGAGTTCACAATTTTTTAATTTCAAAAGATTATTTTTTGTATTTTTACATATAATAGTTTTATGGTATAATCTTATAGGTAAAAGGGTATAGGTGTATATGAAAAAAGCAAAAATAAAATCTGTTGTTCTTTTAGGTGGATTAGGTTTTATAGGATTTAACTTAACAAAACATCTTCTTGAAAAAGATCTTGATATCACAATTGTCGATTCCAAAAATACTTCATCAGGATACAACGAGTTCCATCTTTTGAGTTTAAAAAAGGAGAAAGTGAGTATAATAGAGGAATCGATGGGCAATGCAGAGAAATTTAAAGAGATCATAAAAAATGCTGATTGTATTGTTGATCTTGCTGCGTTGATAAGTCATTCTGATTCGATGAAAAATCCTCTTTTTGATCTTGAAAACAACACTGTTGAACATATCAAGTTTCTTGAAGTTTTAAAAAAATATAAAAACAAAAAGGTTGTATATCTATCAACACGACAGATATATGGGAAACAGGACAAATTCCCTGTTGATGAGAATTCTTCAATAAATCCGGTTGATGTAAACGGTATAAACAAATATACAACAGAGATGTATTATTCACTATATTCAAAATATTATGGGTTCAATCTTACAATTTTAAGATTATCGAATATATATGGCGAAGGTATGCATATCAGGGATAAAAGGTTGTCTTTTATCGGATGGTTTGTTAACAGGGTTATAACAAACAATCCTATAGAACTTTATGGGGATGGATCAATTTTAAGAGATCTTCTGTATGTAAAAGATCTTGTAAAAACTTTATACAACGCTATGATTTCTGATAACAGTGGAATTTTCAATGTTGGATCTGATAATTCTTATTCTTTGAAAGCGATTGCAGAAAAACTTGTTAAACTCAATCCAAAATCATCGCTGATTTTTATACCTTTCCCTGAAGAGTTAAAAAATATTGATATAGGATCATTCAAGACAGACAATAGTAAAGTTAAAGAATTGTTGAACCATAAAGAGGAAACATCAATTGATGAAGGTTTGAAAAATACTTATGAATATTTCCAAAAATATAAGGGATACTATCTATGATACCTTTTTGTCAGTTGAACAGGGATAAAGAAGAGTTTAAAAGAATAAAAAAACGTCTTAATGATTTTTATGAAAAAGGAAAATTTATTCTTGGACAGTATAACGAAGAGTTTGAAAAGGTATTAGGAAATTTTATAGGAAAAAAGTATGTTGTTGGAACCGGTAATGCGACAGATTCGTTGTATTTAATTTTCAGAGCGTTAAAAGCGAAAACTGTTGGGCTTGCTGCTTCAAACCCTCTTCCTTGTGCTCAAGCGATAAAAATGGCTGATTGCGAAATTGTGCTTTTTGATACTTACGATAATACAGGTCTTTTAAATATCGATCAGTTTAAAAAAAGTAGAAAAAGAATAGATGTTTTACTTGCTGTCCATCTTTATGGACAGGCGGAATATGTTGATATTTTAAAGGATCTATGTGAAAAAAAAGGAATAACACTTGTTGAGGATTGTTCTCAATCGATAGATACCTATGTTAACGGCAAACACACAGGTAACTTTTCAATACTTTCAGCGTTTTCTTTCTATCCAACCAAAAACCTTGGATGTTATGGTGATGGTGGGGCTATAGCAACGGATGATAAAAATCTTTATGAAATTTTGCAAAAAATGAGAAACTATGGACAGAAAGAGATATACTCTGCAGAGATTGAAGGTATAAACAGTAGGTTGGATGAATTGCAAGCATTGGTACTTCTTGAAAAGATCAAAAATTTGAAAGAAAAAAATTCGCAAAGAAGAAAGATAATGAAAAAATATAGGGATGGAATAAATAATAAAAACATCCAACTTCCTTCTTCAAGATATTTTGAAACATCCAACGGTCATCTTTTCCCAATATTTTCAGAAAAACGAGACCTATTAAAAAAACATCTTGAAAAAGAAGGTATCTTAACAGCGATCCATTATCCATATCCTATTCATAAGCAAAAATATTTCTACAGAAATTGTTTTTTCCCTCATTCTGAAAGATTATCTTCAACTGAACTTTCTTTACCTATTTTCCCTGAGATGACAGATGAGGAGATAGAAAAAGTTATTGATGGAGTGAACTCTTTTAGATGAGAGATATAGAATTTGATAATGTGAGTCAGGTTGAAGAGACACATTTCTGGTTCAAAAATAAGAGAAGATTAACTCATCATTTTATAAATAAGTATTATAACAAGGGAACCATCTTAGATTCTGCGTGTGGAACAGGTAGAGATCTGAAAGAAATTGAGAACTGTATTGGGCTTGACTATAGTTTTTACGCTTTAAACTCTATAGCAAAAAGGTATTGCAAGATTCTTGTGAATGGAGATGCGAACAACCTTCCATTTAAAAGTAAGAGTTTTGAAATAATCTTTTCCTTTGACCTTTTACAGCATAAAGATGTTGATTTCGAAAAAGTTATGTTCGAGTACAACAGAGTTTTGAAAGATGGTGGTTATGTTTTTTTGAATCTACCTATGTTTAAGTTTTTGTATTCAAAGCATGATATTGCTGTAAACAATGATATAAGGTTTGAAATAAAAGATTTTAAAAAATTCAAAAAATATGGATTTGTGATAAAAGAAAAAGTATTCTGGAATTTTGTCTTTTTACCTTTAATAATTTTTTTAAGAAAATTTGTTTTTGAATTTTTTTCATACGAGGAAAGTTCAGATGTTAAACAGATAAACAGGATGACCAACTTTATACTGGATAAGATTTTTTTAATCGAGTTTTATCTCTCAACAAAACATATTATTCCTCTTGGGATTTCATCTTTTATAGTTTTAAGAAAAGAAGTTGACCTTTCGGATAAATAACCTATAATAAAAAAATGGATAGGAAATTAAAATTATCAATTTTTGCTATCCTTTTTTTTATATTTTTCTATAAGATTTTTTTAGGATATGGGATTCTCGATGGAGATCTCCTTGATGAGTATGTACCAAAACTGGTTCTTTTAAAAAATTCTTTTTCAAAATTTGATTTCCCCCTTTGTGAAAAATCTTTTGGACTTGGATTTCCAATATACAAAGACATTCAGAATTGTTTTTACTATCCTTTGAACTGGCTTGTACTTTTACCTTTTGATATTTTTTTCATTGTTCAAATAATTGCACTTTTAAATGTGTTGATCTTTTTTATCGGTGTATACATTCTTTTAAAAAAATTGAAAGTTGAAGATGATCTTTCATTTATCATCTCATTTCTTACGACTTTTTCCTCGTTTTTTGTTTCACATATACCGCATTATACGATGTTATCTTCTTTATCGATTTCCCCTTATGCAATATTTTTTCTTATCGATTTTTATGAAAAGAGTAATAGAAAAAATTTTATAATAATGGTGATTTTCTTTTTTCTTCTTTTACTTGCAGGTCATCCACAAATATTTTTTTACACTTTGATTTTATCTTTTATCATTATGTTTACAAAGTATAGGAGTTTGAAAAATTTTGTTTATTTTTTTATGGCAATTTTTTTCTCAACATTTATTTCACTTTTTATTTTAATGCCAACTTTTAATGTTTTTAAATACTCTTTCAGAAATGAACTCGATTATAATGTTTTACCTTTAAAATATCTTATTTTAACCATTTTCCCTGATCTTTTTGGGGGAGTATCTCGAATTTTTAGGAGTGAATACCAGGGGACATTCAATATAAATGAAACATCTTTCTATTTTTCTTTGATGTTCTTTTTTACGATAAACTATTTTATTTATGTCGCGATATTGAAAAAAGAGTTTAAAAACTTTTTCAAGATCATAGTTCCACTGTTTTTTTTATCTTTGGCATTTTTTAATTTTTTTGGATTTAAGATATTTCTTTCTCCAACGAGATCTATCTATCTTTTTGTCATTTCTTTTTTGTTCCTTTTTATGTTTGATATGTTGAAAAACATAGATAAAAGGTTTCTCCTATTTAACATTTTCGTTTTCGTTCTATTTCTTGTTTTGATTATTGTAAAAGGATTTCGTTTCGAAAGATTCATTCTGCAGATTCTTTTTTTTATCGTATACATTCTGTTTTTTTATGTTGATTCAATGAAACATTTTCAAAAGGAAATAAAATTTTCTGTTCTTGTTGTTATAATATTTTTTGATATTTTTCTTTCAACGGGTGGAATTTTGAAATATGAAAGGTTGAAAAATCTTAAGAATGAAAGTTATGATTTTTTAAAAGACAAATATATAGTAACATATATCCCAGAGGATGTTCTTTTTTACAAAGACTATATTAAAAATCATTTTAAAATTGATAATCTTGAAATTTTAAAAAGGTATTCTTCTTATGGAAACAGAGGTATATACTACAGTGCATATTCCTTCAATCTTTATCAGAATTTTACATTCAAAAAGTATGTGGATTTTTTTGATGATCCTATGATAATGCAGGGGGGATTTTCAAACATCAATTTTCTTTTTAATCCTTTATTTTTAAATTACGATTATGTTTTTGTTCCCGATATACCAATAATTTTGAATGTAAAAAATTTTTTGACGATAAAATTTAAAGAAAATTTCTCTGATACCTTCGTCATATTTTATACAGGTGAATTAAAAAATGTTACCGAATTTGATTGTATGGAAGAATATTTGAAAGATATTCAAAATCTCAAATGTGGGTTAGTTGTTGTGAAAGGAACAATGAGGATTTTTGGAAATGCAAAAATATATATGGTAAAAAAATTTTCAACAGGTAAAATACTTCATTTCACATACCTTTTCGAAAACTCAAATTTTCAAACCGTATCCAAGAAACCTTTTTATCTTTTTAAAAGAGATAGCGATTTGAAAGGTGATAAAAGTTTTGTAAATCCTGTCGATGGAAGTTTAGAAAAATTTAAAAAAATGTTTTTACCTTTTGATCTTTTTCTTGGATTATTTATTTCTTTAGTTTCCTTCATCGTTTTTTTATTTTATTCAAAAAAGGAGTTTGAAAATGTTTAAAAAAATTTTTTTGTTTTTATCAATTTTTTATTCAATTTCAATTTTTGCCTTTAAAACTAACAGAAGCGATTATTTTTTTGATGTTGAACTTGATGATAAAAAAAAGGAAATACACGGCTATGCTTTGATCAATTATAAAAATTTTTCTCAGGATACTTTGGATAAAATCGTTCTCCATCTTTATGCAAACTATTTTAAGAATGGAAGTCCATTTTTCAAAGAAAAGGTAAAACCTGAAAAAGAAGGGTTTACCACTGTTGATTCAATATTCGAGAACGGAGAAAGAAATGATTCGTTTATTGTTGACGAAACAATAGGTTACTTGAATTTAAAAAGAAAACTTCTGCCAAACGATTCTATCAGTTTAAAAGTATATTTTAAAAACAAAGTCCCATATCCATTTTTGCGCGAAGGATATTTAAAAGGGAAGTATGATATTTCACAATGGTATCCAAAAGTCGCTGTTTATAAAAATAAGAAATGGGCAGATTTTAAAATCGATAAAAACAGTGAATTCTTCAACGAGTATGGTGATTATTCGATGAGGATAAGAATTCCCAAGAAATATTTTCTTTTTTCAACTGGAAGAGTAAGTTATGAAAAAAGTGATTCTTTGTTTTTGGATTCACTTTTAAAGGATAAAAATTTCAGATTCAAATTTGAAAAAAATGATACAACAACAAAAATAGTAGAAGTAACAGCTAAAAATGTGAATGACCTTGCATTTTCGTTACAAACTGATTTTTCCTATCTAAAGAAGATAAAAGATGGTATTGAAATTGAAATAGTTTGTGAAAGAAAAAATTACGATGTTTACCGTGATGTTATAGATGAAGTTTTTGAAATGATAGATTTCTATTCCACTCTATACTACCCTTATCCGTATGATAAGATAACAATAGTGGATGGTCTGTTAAGAGCTGGTGGTGGAATGGAGTATCCACAGTTTATAGTTATGGGTCCAATTATAAAATTTGACAAAAGGTTAAAAAAAATTGTTGATTACAAATATGTTCAGGATGTTTTATCTCATGAGATAGCGCATCAGTGGTTCTATCTTATCATAGGTTCAAATGAAGCGATGGAACCCTTTATAGATGAGGGATTTGCCACCTATTCGGAAATTAAATATATGGAATGTAAATATGGAGATAAAAATCAGATTACTCTTTTTAACAGAAGAGTATTTGATCTTTTCACTCAACATTACTTAAACTTTTTAAATCTTCAAAAAAGCAAAAAGAGTGTTCCAATAAATTATTCATCTTTTGATACAAAAGAATCAAATTACATCATTTTTTATTCAAAAGGATACCTTGTAATAAAGAAATTGGAAAATCTTTTCGGGAAGGATACTTTTGAAATATACATTAAAGAGTTTTTCGAAAAATATAATTTTTCCCATCCTACAATAGAACAATTCTATGATTTTCTTAACGAAAAAAGTGAAGGTAAATACAAAACTTATCTTAAATATCTTTTGTATGAAAATGTTTATACAGATTATTATCTATCAAAAGTTTATGAGGACAAAGAAAAAATAAAATTTGTTGTAAAAAATAATTCTTTGCTTGATCTTCCAGTTGATGTAAGAATTGATTTAAAAGATAAAAGTTCAAAACTTGTCAAATTTGAAGTTGAAAGTGATACCATAAAGTTTGAAAAAAGTTCGATGTCCAACATAACTATAGATCCCCACTATTCTTCTCTTGATGTAAAATATACAAACAACCTGATGAAAAAGAAGTTAAAGATTCATCTTTTCCCTGAAATCTTTGATATAGATGCATACAACCTTTATGTTTTCCCATTTTATAAGTACACTATCCTTGAAAAAACTTCTCTTGGGATAAATTTTATGTTGTTTGATATTCCAAAGATTTCATCTCCATATTTTTCGCTCATAGGTGATTTTGAAAGTAAACTCTTTCTGGGGTATAACATTAAAAATAGATCTTTATATCTTGATGGAGAAACAAATTTTTATCAGGATAGTAAAGTAGGTGATAGGATCGGATATAAATTCACAGAAGAGTATTTCAAGGTTGAACCAAAATTGTTCTATTTTACAAACGAAAAAGATTTTGGACAGATTTTTGAAATCTTTTATTCTTTTAGAAAAAGTTTATCACCCTCAGAATATTTCAAATACCTCTTGGAGGAAGGTAATGTTGCTTCTTTTAACATGAACTATAAAGTTTATAAAAATCTATCTAATCTGGGATTTAAGTTAAGCATTGATTCAAAAATCTATAATCCGGTTATATATTCAGATTTTAAATCAGCTAAATTAAAGGTTCAGCTTGAATCGAATTATAGTTTCAAGTTCCTTAATGGAAGTATCATGTATGATGGTGAATTTTTAAAAGATCAGAGTAACAAAGAAACATCGATTAACCTATTTTCGAAAAGAGGTGCTTTATTTGATAAAATAAGTAAAAATATATCAAACTATGGTATCTTTCTTACAGACATCTCTTCAGGATATGGCTATCTGATAGATTCAACAGAAACATACTATGTTTTTAATAGATTAAGATTTAAGATTAACTTTTTATATCAGGATTTTATATTGGCTGGAAAGGATCCCGATATTTTCTTTCAAACAGGACTTGTCTTCAATTTGGGAGATTTTGGAAAAGTGGAGATTCCTATTTTTAATAAAGAAAAAGGTCTGATAATAAAGGATAACCTGTATCTTTTGTTCACATTAAAAATTTTTAATATAATTTAACACTATTGACATTTAAACAATATTTTAATATATTAAAAAAATACGATAAATAAGGAGTTTTTATGAAGAAATCAACTTTTATCACTTTGTTGATAATTTCTATTTTTATAATACTTTGTATAAATGCTGTGATCGTTTTTATCTTTGCTCCAGCAAAATCAGGTGGAGAAAAAGTGAGCACTAAAGAACTCCTTCAAAACGAGAGAACAGAAATGGCATTCAATATAGCATCAGTTATAACAGGGGCGGTTCTTGAACCACTTCTTGATGAGGATGAAGCACCCATAATGGATGTTGCGATGAACACTGTAAAAAATTCGAATGGTCTTATAGATTATGTAATAGTTGTTAACACTGATGGAATCGTTTTCGGTGATTCAAAACAACCAACGAATGTTTTGAAACCTTTTAACTACCAGAATATCAAACTTTTAAAAAGTGAAAACAGGTTGGTGCAGGATGTTGATCAAAATATTTCAGATATTGCTTTAGCGATTAAAACTGGAGATAAAAAAAGAGGTGAGGTTCATATAGGAATCAAAAAGGTAGTTTTTGAAGATAAGAGTGGAGATAAAAAACAATCTCCAGTCATTGCTGTTGTTTTGAATGTTTTGATAGGACTTATTCTCTCTGTTATCTTTGCAATCGTTATATCTTCAAAATTATCCTCCGGTGGAGATTTCGTTAATTTAAGATCAGCGAAAATCGATGAACTGAGAAAACAGGAAGAGGAACTTCAAAAAACTTTAGCATCAAAACAGAATGAGATAAAGAGTAAAGAACAGAAAATCGCTGAACTAGAAAAAAAGATTAAAGAAACTGGGTCAAAATATGATGAGGTTGATAGGATCATAAAAGAGAGTGAACAGGAGATAAACGAAAAGAGAAGACAAATAGAATTCTATGAAAACAAGTTGAATGAACTCATTGAAAAGCAGAAGAATCTTAAAGAAGAGCTGGATAAGGTAAAGGAAAGTCAGTCGTCCGATCAAGAATTGAAAATGTTGAAAAACCAGATAGACACCTTCAAGATCCAGTTACAACAGATAATGAATGATATTGAAGTTAAAAGAAATGAGGAACAAAAACTAATAGAAAGGATTAACCAGTTGAAACTTCAGGCATCACAGATGCCACAGGGCGTTCCAGCAGGTGAAGGTTTAAGCAACATAGATCTTGAAAAGAAGAGAAAAGAGGAATTTGAAATAACACAGAGAATAGTTGCAAAAAGAAAGGAAGAGATAGCACTATCCCAGCGTCTTGAACTTAAGAGAAAGAAAGAACTTGAACTTACAGGAAGGATAGAAATGCTCGAAAAGAAACTAAAAGAGATGGGGAACGGTTAATATGGAGAGAGATTTAAAATCTATACAAGAAAAGTGGAATAGAAGGTGGAAAGAACTTACACTCGAAAAGTTCAAAAATGATCCAGGGAAAAAGAAATATTATCTACTTGAAATGTTTGCTTATCCTTCGGGTGACCTTCATATGGGTCATTTAAGAAACTATGTTATAGGTGATGTTCTTTACAGATACAAAATAATGAACGGATTTGATGTTTTACATCCTGTTGGATGGGATGCTTTTGGATTACCAGCTGAAGGTGCAGCAATCAAAAGAGGTGTGGCTCCTGATAAATGGACTTATAACAATATAGCTGTTTCCTCTTCGACTTTAAAAAAAATGGGGCTTTTATATGATTGGGACAGAGAAGTTATAACATGCAGAGAGGATTATTACAAATGGACACAATGGATATTCATAAAACTTTATGAGAATGGTTTGGCGTATAGGAAAAGATCTTATGTCAACTGGTGTCCATCATGTCAGACTGTTCTTGCAAACGAACAGGTTGAACAGAATAAATGTTGGAGATGTGGAAGCGAGATAACGAAAAAGGAACTTGAGCAGTGGTATTTTAAAATAACATCGTATGCTCAAAGATTACTCGATGGGTTGGAACTTTTAAAGGGTTGGCCAGAGAATATAAAAACAATGCAAAGAAATTGGATTGGTAGATCTGAGGGAGTAACTATAGAATTTAAGATAAAAAACACTGATAAAAGTGTTAAAGTTTTCACAACAAGACCGGATACGATCTTTGGAGTAACATTTCTTGCGGTTGCTCCTGAAAACGAGATTTTGAAAGAACTTGAATTTGATTCTGAAAAAAAAGAAGAAATTGAAAGGTATATTGAACAATCGATAAAAAAGAGTGAAATCGAAAGGAGTTCTACAGAAAAGGAAAAGGATGGAGTTTATACAGGTTATAACTGTATCAATCCTTTAAACAATAGAGAGGTAAAACTTTTTGTTTGTGATTATGTGCTTTCAGGTTATGGGACAGGTGCGGTGATGGGAGTTCCCGCTCATGATCAGAGGGATTTTGAGTTCGCCAAAAAATATGGAATAGAAATAGTTCAAGTGATCAGGCCTAAAGATTCTTCCTGGGATTTTTCAAATGGGGCTTTTGTTGATGAAGGTATAACTATAAATTCAGGAGAGTTCTCAAATATGGATTCTTCTGTTATGAAAGAGAAAGTAACAGATTTTATAGAACAGAAAGGTTTTGGGAAAAGAAGTGTTAACTATAGATTGAGAGATTGGCTCATTTCAAGACAGCGATATTGGGGAGCGCCTATTCCAATGATACATTGCAAAGAATGTGGAATAGTACCTGTACCTGAAAAAGATCTTCCAGTTTTACTGCCCGACTCTTCAGAGGTTGATTTTACTCCAAAAGGGGAATCTCCTCTTGGGAGTCATAAAGGGTTTATGAATGTGAAATGTCCAAAATGTGGAAAGGATGCTTTAAGGGATCCTGATACGATGGATACATTTGTTGATTCTTCCTGGTACCAGTTAAGGTATGCGGACCCAAAGAACGATAAAAAAATATTTGAAAAAGAATTGGTTGATAAATTTTTGCCAGTTGATATGTATATCGGTGGTGCTGAACATGCAAATGGACATCTTATTTATTTTAGATTCATTACTAAAGTTTTGAAAGATCTCGGTTATCTTTCTTTCGAAGAACCTGCTATGGCCTTATTCAATCAGGGCATGATAATGGATAAAAATGGAAAAGTTATGTCAAAGTCCGCAGGGAATGCTGTTCCTGTTGGACCATTTGTTGACAAATATGGTTCAGACCTTGCAAGGGGAACAGAACTTTTCATAGGTCCTGCAAGTAAAGATGCTTTATGGTCTGAAGATGGAATAACTGGGATCTCGAGATTTTTAGATAGATTTGATAAGTTCGCCTCAAAGTATAACAAAATTCTAATAAAGGAATATGTCCCTAAAAATGAAATAGAAAAAAAAGTTTATGTAAAATTGAATAGAACGATTAAACAGGTTGGAGAGGATATTGAAAGTTTCAACCATAATACTGCTATCGCTTCTCTGATGGAACTTTTGAATCTTCTGTACAAAGAGGAACAGAATCTTTCTTTTGAATTTCTTAACTTTGTAATCTACAAATATACTCAGATAATCTCTCCGTTTATACCACATCTATCTGAGGAGATATATCAGGGTTTCAACGAAAAAGATTCCATATTCCTTACACAATGGCCTGAGTTTGATAAAAGTAATCTTGAAGATGAAAAGGTAACCGTTGTGATTCAAGTAAATGGTAAAGTTCGAGATAGAATTGAAATAGAAAAAGATTCCAGTTCTGAGGAAGTTTTAAAAGAAGCACTATCAAATCCAACTGTTCAAAAATACCTTCAGGATGGACATCTTGAAAAACATATTTATGTCCCTAACAGGTTGATAAATCTCATAGTCAAAAAGTGAATTACCTAATAATTTGTGAATTTGATGGAAGAGGTTTTGAAGGATGGCAGAGTCAACCTTCAAAAAATACTGTTCAGGATAAAATAGAGGAAGCTCTTTGTAAAATTTTGGGTGAGAGGATCAGAATCGTTGGTGCTGGAAGAACCGATGCAGGAGTTTCAGCTTTCAGGTATCCTTTCTCTTTTAAAACTCAAAAACAGATTGATGATCGAAAAAAATTTTTACATGGGCTGAACTCTATAGTTGATAAGAGAATTTTTTTCCACTCGATTAAAAAAGTTAACGATGATTTTTCTGCGAGATTTTCTTGTAAAATGAGAGTTTACAAGTATTTTGTATACAATGGAAATAGCCCATTGAAAAGACCTTTCCATTGGCAAGTTGATTATATTCTCAATAATGAAAAGATGAGGGAATTTATTTTATCGATAAAGGGAAAACATGATTTTTCTTCATTCTGTAGAAAAAAATCACTGCTGGAAAACAATTGTGTTGATCTAAAAATTAGTGATCTCAAAATAAGAGGTAAAGAGATCGTGTTCACTTTTGGTGCAGACAGATTTTTGCACAATATGGTAAGATTTATAGTTGGAACTGCGATAGGATATGGAAGAGGTAAAATAAAAATGAAACCATCTGAACTTTTAAAAATTAAAGATGTAAAATATGCAGGGAAACTCGCTCCACCAGAAGGTTTGATATTTTATAAAGCAGTTTATTAAGGAGGTTTTATGAAATTTTTTATAGATAGTGCCAATATAGATGAGATCAAAGATCTTGTAAAAAAAGGTATAGTTGATGGAGTTACAACCAATCCAACACTTATATTGAAGGAAAAGGAGAGAACAGGTAAAAATTTTGAAGATATAATAAAAGAGATAGCATCGGTTGTATCTGGTCCAATTTCCGCTGAAGTCAACTCTCTTGAATACGAAGGGATGGTTAAAGAAGCGAAAAAACTCTCTTCGATTTCGAAAAATATTGTCGTAAAAATACCGATGACTGAAAATGGATTGAAGGCTGTAAAAACTTTAAAAGAACTTGGTATAGAAACAAATGTTACACTTGTTTTTACGCCTGTTCAAGCGGTTCTTGCTGCTAAATCCGGAGCGACCTATGTTTCACCATTCATTGGTAGAATAGATGATATATCGGATGAAGGAATTAAAATAATAGAGAGTATCATGAAAATATTTAGAAATTATAATTTTCAAACAAAAGTGATCGTTGCTTCGGTCAGAAATCCCGTACACATTTTGAAATCCCTTGAGATAGGTGCTGATATCGCAACGATACCTTACAATGTGTTCACACAACTTGTAAAACATCCTTTAACAGATCTTGGAGTTAAGAGGTTTTTAGAAGATTATGAAAAAAGTAAAAACTGAATTCATTTTTGTTTTCGTTCTTGTTTCTATTTGGGTATTTACAGGTTGTCAACCTGCTGCAGTTGATCATGAACAGGACCAGAACCCCGATAGTTTGAGTATGATACCAACCAGAGCGAAGGTTGTATGTAACAGAGATTATTTCCCTTTGATGTATTCACTTTTTGAAAACTCGAAAAAAAGTATATTCTGTGTGATATACAATATAAACAGTTATGATTATGAAAATGAGGTCACAAAACTTCTTGATAAACTTATCGTTGCGCATGAAAGGGGGATTACTGTAAAGGTTTTGCTGGAACAGTCGGATTGGAACACTGATGTTACAAACTCTAACCATCAAGTTGGTGACTACCTCAAATCGTATGGTATTGATGTCAGATACGATCCTTTAACTGTAACAACCCATTGTAAACTATTTATAATAGATTCTCTGTATGTTATGGTTGGTTCAACGAATTGGACGATCAGTGCTGTAAATTCAAATAATGAAGCAAATGCTTTACTTGAAGGTGAAGAGATCGCACTTGATTTTATAGGTTATTTTGAAAATCTTTGGAAAAACTCTTTTGAAGGGAGATAGAATGATAAAAAGATATTCAAGAGAAAAAATGTCTTTTATCTGGTCTGATGAAAACCGGTATAACAAATATCTTGAGGTCGAACTTGCTGTTCTTTACGCTTATATGAAATGTAACATCCTAAGTGAAGAGATATACGACGATATAAAAAAGAAAGCAAAATTTGATATCAAAAGAATCGAAGAGATAGAGAAAACCGTAAAACATGATGTGATAGCTTTTTTAACAGCGGTTGGAGAAAATGTTGGTGAGAATGCAAAATACATACATATGGGGATGACGAGTTCAGATATGCTTGATACTGCAAACGCTTTGATTTTACGCGAATCATTAAATCAGATCGAAAAAGAGGTTTTACATTTGAGAGAAACCGTTTTTAAAAAAGCTGTTGAAACAAAGAATGTTCCGATCGTCGGAAGGACACATGGTGTTCATGCTGAAACAACATCTCTTGGCTTAAAATTTCTGATCATCGTTGATGATCTCGATAGAATAATTGATATGATAAAATTTTTTAAAAAAAATATTCAGAGAGGGAAAATTTCAGGAGCGGTTGGTAACTATGCGAACATTCCTCCCGAGATAGAACGGATAGCTTTAAAAAAACTATCTTTGAATCTTTCAAGAATCTCATCACAGATAGTTTCAAGAGATGTTTATTCTGATTATCTTTTTATACTCACAAGGATAGGTGCTATAATAGAAAAATTGGCTTTACAGATACGATTGCTCCAAAGAACAGAAACTAGGGAAGTTGAAGAACCTTTTTCTGAAGGGCAAAAGGGTTCCTCAGCGATGCCCCATAAGAGAAACCCTGTTCTATGCGAACAGATGTGTGGTTTATCAAGAGTATTAAGGGGTTACCTTGTGTCTTCACTTGAAAACATAGCATTATGGGATGAAAGGGATATAAGCCACTCCTCTGTTGAGAGGATAATATTACCCGATGCTTCGATACTTATTGATTATATGCTTGACAAAATGTCATATATAGTCACGAACATGAAAATCTATGAGAAAAATATTGAAAGGAATTTTCTTGTCTCGAACAACCTCATTTTTTCACAGAGAGTTTTGCTTTTCCTTATCGAAAAAGGACTCAAACGTGAAGAGGCATATGCTTTGGTTCAAAAGAACGCTATGGAATCTTGGGAGAAGGGAAAAGATTTTAAAGAACTTATAAAAAATGATAAGAATATATTAAAATACAGTTCTTCTTCGGAACTTGATAAACTTTTTGATAAAAAATTTTATCTTAAATATGTTGATGAAATATTTAAAAGGTTTTCCTGAAAAGTTCTTTTAAAACATATATTTTTGATATGGATTCAAGAACTTCAATCCGATCATAGGTTTCAAACAAGTTGTTACCATAAGAAAAAATCCCATGATCTTTTAAAATTAAAGTATCAGAATCTAAAGATTTTTTTGCTAACTCTTTTGCCAGTTTTAAAGATCCTGGTTTGATCCTTTCGACTATTTCAACTTTTCTTTTGAAGATTATTTCAAACTCTGTATGAGTTTTTCCCATTGAATTGTTGAAAGAATTTTTGGAGAAAAACGATGCTAATACCAATGCGTATTTTGAATGAACATGTAAGATACAGTTTATCTTCTGTCCGTTTTTAAACAGAGAATCGTAAATGAAAAGATGAGTCAAAATTTCTGAAGAAGGTTTTTTATCGTTCAAAAGTAAGATTTTTTTACCATTTTTATCTATTGAAAAAAAAGAAATGAATTGTTCGGGATCATCTTTTATCATGTAAAATCTACTTCCGGTAGATGTTATCATAAAACTTTTATCTTTCAGATTGTTTAATTTTTCTGGTAGTTCGAATTCACCTAAAATTTTTTTCTTCTTTGTACCATGTAGGAAAACTGAAATGTTACCTGATCCACCTTCTGAGAGATCCCTTACAAAAATATTTTCACTTACAATTTTTAAGCAGGATAATATATTTTCCATATTTAATCCTTTAAGATTTTTTTCATCAGATCAAAGAGCTGATCGTTTCGGTAAAATATTTTTTCAAGTTTGAAATTTTTGGAATAGAAAAAACCGAGAACATCACTACCTGTATGATCACCTCTGTATGAACTTTCCTCTTTTTCTCCAGGGAGTTCAGAGATGTCTGTGAATTTTACTTTAAAACTATCGAGTGATTTTACTAAATTTTCTTTTGTTGAAGTGTCAAAATTGTTAACAAAATATGAATCCATTGTATTGAGTATAGAATCTGTAAATGTTCCAACAAAAACAGGGTTTGCTGTTGAATGGTCAGAAACAAGTAATACAGTAGTGTTTGTTTTTGAAGCGAAATCTAAAACGGTTTTTATCATCTTTTCAGTTTCAAGAAGTTCAAAATAGAGTTCACTAAAAAGTGTATAATGGGAGGCATGATCGATTCTTCCTGATTCTATCATAAGAAAGAAATCTGTTTTAGCTCTTTTTGATTTCTCTTCAAGATATTTCAACCCATACTCAACCATCTCTGTTAGTGTTGGTTGCTCTGTAGTATCCTTTTGAATTTCATAATCAAGATGTGAATCTGAAAAAAGGGCGATAACCTTTTTATCTGGAACATTTTTTAATCCAGTTTTATCTTTTATCACAAGATATCCCTTCTTTTGGAATTCTTTTAAAAGATCGATTTTATCGAGTCTGTTTTCCTTTTTAAAGTATTTTATTCCTCCACCGATCACTATATCTATATTTTTTCTACTCAACTGGTATGCTATTTCATATTCCTTATTTCTGTTATCTATGTGAGCGTAGGTTGAAGCTGGTGTTGCATGTGTCACTCTTGTATTTGTTATTATTCCTGTAAGAAGAGAATTTTTTTCACAGAATTCAACGATATTTTCAACCTCCATTTTGTAACTGTTCAATCCTATGATCCCATTTTCAGTTTTTGTCCCTGTAAATATTGCTGTTCCAGCTGCTGCCGAGTCAGTGATATATGTTTTATCAGCGGTGGTTTCACAGTAAAAGATCTGAGAGAATCTATCAAAAGAGATCTCTTTTTGAGGGTTTTCAGAGATTTTCCTTATAATGGACAAACAGTCAAAAGTCATTCCATCGGTTATTATAACTATAAGATTTTCTGAAAAAATAAAATGAAAAGTGATAATAAAAAACAAAAGGCCATAAAATATTTTTGATTTCATCTTTTATCTCCTGTTAGTTATGATAGATTATATTTTCTTTATCGTACTTTTCAAGTAAATTTTATCTTGTAAATATATTGAATTTTAGAAATTATATTATATAATAATACTTTTAAAAAATATCGGAGCGTAGCGCAGCCCGGTTTAGCGCACCAGCATGGGGGGCTGGGGGTCGCTGGTTCAAATCCAGTCGCTCCGATATTGAAGAAGGAGAAAAAATGAATTTTCAGGACATCTTTTTGAAATTGTCTCAATATTGGGCTTCAAATGGAGCATTGATATACCAACCTTACAACAGTGAGGTTGGAGCTGGAACATTTAACCCTGCGACATTTTTAAAAGTTCTTGATAATGATAGATGGAATGTAGCCTACCTTGAAATTTCCAAAAGACCAAAAGATGGAAGGTATGGTGAAAACCCGAACAGATTTCAACAGTTCTATCAGTATCAGGTTATTCTGCAACCTGCACCAGAAAATGTTATGGATATCTATGTTAAAAGTCTTGAATATATTGGAATCGAATTGAAAAAACATGATATAAGGTTTGTAGAAGATGATTGGGAATCTCCAACTCTTGGAGCTAAAGGACTTGGATGGGAGGTTTGGTTAGATGGAATGGAGATAACTCAGTTTACATATTTTCAACAGGTTGGATCTTTGCAGTTGAAAGTTATTCCTGTTGAAATAACTTATGGACTAGAAAGAATCTCGATGTTTGTGCAGAAAAAAAACTCGATTCTTGATATGAAATGGAATGATGAGTTGACATGGAAAGATGTTATGCTTGAACAGGAGAAAGAGTTCTGTATTTTCAATTTCAAAAAATCGGATCCAGATTTCATAATGGATCAATTTTTGAGATCTGAAAAAGAAGTTGATAGGTTGCTTGAAGAAAATCTGATATATCCTGCTTACGATTATGTTGTAAAATGTTCACATTTTTTCAATCTCCTTGATGCAAGAGGCGTGATCTCACAAAAAGAGAGAGCTAACTATATTATGAGAATAAGAAATCTTGCTAAAAAGGTTGCAAAAAAATATGTTGAGAGAAAGGAAAATGATGACAAATAAAATATTTTTTGAAATGGGTTTTGAAGAGCTACCATTTTCAGCTCTGAAAAAAATTGAAAAAGATTTTCCTAACAAATTGAAAGAATTTTTGATTTCAAAAGGTATAAAGGATTTTCAGCTGAAATTATATCTTACTCCAAGAAGGTTGGCATTTTTTATTGAGAATATACCTGAAAAAACGGAAAAGAATGTTAAACTTTTAAAAGGCCCTCAGGAAAGATTGTTTTACAAGGACAATCAGATCACTGAACTTGGAAAAGGTTTTTTGAATTCAAGGAACCTTAAAGAAACTGATATTCAAAAAAAGGATGGATATATATGGTACAAAAAGGAAGAGGAAGGGGTTGAGGTTTGGAAGATTTTTTCTGAAAATATTTTTGATATAATCGATTCTTTAGAATTTGAAAAAAGGATGAGATGGGACGATTCAAAGATAACCTTCCCAAGGCCGATCAGATGGGTAACTTCATTTTTCAACAATCAACAACTTGAAATAAAGATAGGGAATCTGACGAGCAGTAATTTCACTTTTGGTAATAGGAATACAGGGAATATAAAAATCCCAGTGTTCAACGGTGATGATTGGCTTGAAAAAGTGAGAGAAAATTATGTTGAACCTTCCTATATAAAAAGAAGGGAGATGATACTTGAGGGTATAAACGATATAATTAAAAATGAGAATATGGTTTTAACGGAAGACGAAGAACTTCTCGATGAGGTATCTTATCTTGTTGAATATCCTGTAGTATTCAGGGGAGAGTTTGAAAAAGAATTTTTAAAACTTCCTAAAGAGATTATAATTGCAGCATTAAAGCAACATCAAAGATATTTTACATTACAAACAAAAGATGGGAACTTATCGAACTATTTTATTTTCATCTCAAATTCACCCTTTGCTCAAACTGATGATATTGTTAATAACAACCAGAGAATAATAAGATCAAGACTTGAGGATGCTCAATTTTATTTTAATAACGATATTTCAAGGAGTATGGAAGATTATGAAAAGCGATTGAAAGAAACGCTTTTTTGTGAGGGGCTTGGCTCTTTTTATGATAAAGTCGAAAGAGATGTTGAAATTTCAAAATATCTTATAGATCTACTTGGTTTTAATGATTTGAAAGGTATAGATCTTAAACAGATCGGAATAATAAGTAAGTTCGATATAACAACTGATATGATAAAGGATGGAAAGGAGTTCACAAAATTACAGGGTATAATAGGATACTATTATGCTAGATTGAAAGGTTTTAAAGATGAACTCGCAAGGATTTCATACGAGCACTATATGCCTATTACAGTTCTTGATAAGAATCCAACAGCGAAGCTTGGAAAAATTTTTTCAATCGCGGATAAAGTTGATAACATAACCTCTGCATTCGTTTCTGGTAATAAACCTACAGGAAGTAAAGATATAATGTATGTGAGAAGGGATACGCTCTCTTTGATCTCATTTTTGGTTACAGATAATATCTCGATATCTTTGTATAAACTTTTTAAACTGTCTACTTCCCTTCTTAAAGGTGAACAATTTTTTGATGAGATAATATCCTACATTAAAAAGAGAATAGAGATCTTCTTTAAAGATTATTACAACATTGATTATGATATTTCAAGATCATTTTTGCAGAATGAAAATATAGATCCTTATGACATAAAAATAAGAAGTGAAAAAGTTTTATCTTTGAAAAACGATGAAAATTTCAGAATTATGGTTGAAGGTCAGAAAAGGGTAACGAATATTTTAAAGGGTTTGGAAAAAATTCAAATAACAGATTTTGATTTTGATAACGATTATGAAAAGAAACTTTATGAGAATGGTAAATCTGTTTTAGAAAGGAATAAGGCCCTTTTTGAAAAGAAGGATTATGATGCTATTTTAAACAATCTTTTATCTCTAAGAGATCCAATAGATAAATTTTTTGATAATGTTCTTGTTAACGATAATGATGAAAAAAAGAGAAAAAGAAGATTATCACTCCTTTTTTTCATAAGGGAAATATTTCTTGAATTTTCTGATCTTTCATATATCGTTTTTGAACAGGTTGAACAGAAAAAGGATGATTTATGAGATTTCCAAGAGGTAGGGCTCTTCTTGAAAATACGAATATCGAATTTATAAATTTTGATAATATACTTCATGCAGGTAAAAGGGAAAGGTCACACAGGATTCATGGTTATGTTTCTTTGATATACCCTTCAGATGTTGACCTGATCTTTTTATCTATGGGGGAACCAATAAATGCTGCAAGATTCTCACAGAATTCAAGAAAACTTGTGTCGATCAATGATGTTGTAAAAAGGGTTAAAGAAGCGAATGTGGGGATAATAAATATATATGAAGTTCCAGAAGAACTCGTTTTACTAATGGTTTCCACTTTTACTCTGTCTCCGATTTTAAAAGATAAAGATCATACTGAAATTTCTGTTGAAAAGATGATAGGGCAACTCGGTATAGAAAAATTTTCCGGTTTTCTTGAGATCAAAAAAGGAAATGAGTTCTTTTATTCGATTTTTGAAAACGGTTTACCGACAAGAGGATATTTTGGTGACAAACTCAATGTTACAATAACACCATCGTTGTTATTACAGATTTTAAAATCATCATCAAAGGATGGAACGAATGTAAAATTTTCTCTTTTCGATAAACTTCCTGAAAAGATAGAACAGGCAACACCTCCGACGATACAACTCCTTTTAAAAAGTGTTAATAACATAATAAAAGAGTTTGCAGTTTCCTATGGACCAACATTTGCAAAAAAAGGCGCGCTAATAGCAAAGTCGCATATAGATGAGGATTTCAAATTTATGAAGGATATCACCATATCCGGGATAGAACTTTCAGGTGATGTACTCGCTTCAAAAGATGAGTTTGTCAAAGCGATGGCAGAATTTGTAAATAGATTTATGAAAACTTATGATGTTATATGTAACGATAAAATCAAAGAAGAAATTTTTAGAAAATCTTTAAAGGATTTTAGATTCGCTTTAAAATCCCTTGGATTTTTTAACTATACGATGTTTAAAGATGAATAAACTTTACATTATTCCAAAAGATATAGGAAATATAGAAGATGTTTCTTTAAGGGTTAAAAAGACGATAGAGGAATGTGATTTTATAGTTTGTGAGGATACAAGGGTTGTTGGAACATTCATCAAAAAACTTGGTATAGAAAAAAAAGAGTATATCTCTTTTACTGAACACACTCAGATGAAAAAGACCCCGCTCATAATAAATAAAATTCATCAAGGAAAAATATGTGGGCTTTTGAGTGATTCTGGAATGCCACTCATCTCTGACCCTGGATTTTATCTTGTGAGGGAAGCTATAAAAAAGAATATAAAAATTGTTCCTTTGCCAGGTCCTGTTGCCTTCATAACAGCGCTTGTTGCTTCAGGACTTCCGACAGATTCTTTCACGTTTTATGGTTTTCTTCCAAAGAAGAAAGGTAAAAAAGAAAAAAAGTTAAAAGAAGCGTTGTCCAGAAATGAGACATCAATATTTTATGAATCTCCGTATAGAATTGATGAAACTTTAAAGAATATTTCAAATATCGATCCTGAAAGAAATATAGTTATAGCAAGAGAGTTAACAAAAACTTTTGAAGAGTTCATAAGGGGATCAGTTGTAGATGTTTTAAAGAAGGAATGGGTTAGAAAAGGCGAAATAGTTTTGTTGATAGAGGGTAACAAAGATGATAAATGATAGAATCAAAAATCTTTTCAGATCGTTTGTTAGTCCTGTAGTAAATCTTTTTATTTTACTCAAAATACATCCAAACATTTTAACTTTAACTGGTAGTTTGATATCGTTTTTAGCAGGTTTTTTATATGCAAAAGGATTTTTTGTATATGGTGGTCTGGTTCTTGCGTTTGGTTCAATTTATGATACTTTTGATGGAATGGTTGCAAGAAAAAGAAAAATGGTCAGCAGTTTTGGAGCGTTTCTTGATTCAACACTTGACAGGTTTAACGAATTTTTTGTTTTAACCGGTATTGCATTTTTTTTCTATAAAAATCGCATGGATATTTATGCTCTTGTTACAATTTTTGGAATGTTTTCATCTCTTATGGTTAGTTATACAAGAGCAAGGTCAGAGGGATTAGGTGTTGAATGTAAAGGGGGGTTGATGGGAAGGGTTGAAAGAATGGTATTTTTGATACTGATATCCTTTTTACCATTGAATATTTATAAATTTATGATATCATTATTTACATTCCTTACTTTTATAACTGTTATTCAAAGAATTTTTATCGTTAAAAATGGAATAAAAAAGAAGGAGGTTATAAAAAATGGCGAAGAAAAGTAAAAAGATAAGGGTTGGGATCATAGGTGTAGGAAATTGTGCTTCATCTCTTGTTCAAGGTGTTGAATTCTATAAAAATGCAAGAGAAAATGAAATGATCCCCGGTTTGATGCATGTTAATCTTGGTGGATACCATATCTCTGATATCGAATTTTCATGTGCGATCGATATCAACAAAACAAAAGTTGGTAAAGATCTTTCTGAAGCGATTTTTGCCTATCCAAACAACACTTTCAAATTTACCGATGTTCCAAAACTTGGAGTAAAAGTTGAAAGGGGAATGACACATGATGGTATCGGGAAATATCTTGCTGATATAATTGAAAAAGCTCCCGGAAAGACAGCTGATATAGTCCAACTTTTGAAAGACACAAAAACCGACATGGTTATAAATTATCTTCCCGTTGGCAGTGAAGAGGCAACAAAATGGTATGTTGAACAGGCACTTCAGGCAAAAGTTGGTTTTATAAATGCGATACCAGTTTTCATAGCGTCCTCAGATTATTGGGCAAAAAGATTTAAAGACGCAAATCTACCAATAATAGGTGATGACATAAAATCACAGGTTGGAGCAACGATTACACACAGAGTTTTAACATCACTTTTTGTTGATAGAGGAGTTCGACTTGATAGAACTTACCAGTTGAACATAGGTGGAAATACCGATTTTTTGAACATGCTTGAAAGAGAACGACTCGAGAGTAAAAAGATTTCAAAAACTCAGGCTGTAACATCTATACTCCCCTATAAAATAGATGAGGAAAATATTCATATTGGACCATCAGATTATGTTGCGTGGTTAAAAGATAGAAAGTGGTGTTTCTTGAGAATGGAAGGAACAACTTTTGGAGAGGTTCCCTTGAATCTTGAATTGAAACTTGAAGTATGGGATTCACCAAACTCAGCTGGAGTTATAATAGATGCTATAAGATGTTTAAAACTTGCTCTTGACAACAAACTTTCTGGTCCACAGATCGAGCCCGCATCATACTTCATGAAATCTCCACCTGTTCAGTTCCCTGATTCCATATGTAGAAAGAAGACAGAAGAGTTTATCTCTAAATATTCTCAGAAATAGTATAGTATGGAAGGACTTTTTATCACCTTTGAGGGAATCGAAGGTTGCGGGAAAACAACTCAGGCAAAATTACTTTATGAATTCTTTATAAACAAAAATATAGAGTGCGTCCTGACCTATGAACCAGGCGGGACGCCTATATCTGAAAAGATAAGAGCAATATTACTTGATAAAGAGAACAGTGAAATGGTTTATCTGACAGAACTTTTTCTTTATCTTGCAAGTAGGTCCCAACATACTTTTGAAAAAATAATACCTTCTTTAAAAAGTGGGAAAGTTGTTATCTGTGATAGATACTTTGATTCAACCCTTGCCTATCAAGGTGAGGGTAGAAATATTCCAAAACAGAAGGTAATTGAAATAAACAATTTTGCAACAGGTGGTTTGATACCACATATTACTTTTTTGATAGATATTGATGTTGAGAAAGGCATTGAAAGGATCAAGGAAAGAAAGGGTATAGACAGAATGGAAAGTCAGGATATAGAGTTTCATAAGAGAGTCAGAGGTGCTTTTCTATCGTTGGCGAGAGAGAATAAGGAGAGGTTCAGAATAATCGATGGTTCAAAATCTATTGAACAGATTCACAAAGAGATAGTGAACATAGTTTTAAATCTTATTTAGGAGTTTTTGATGAAAAAAAATATTATTATAACTTTGCTTATGATCTCAATGACGGTTTCAGTTATCGGATGGTTTGTTGTTGCTTATGGACAGGATAATAAAAATACAACATCTTTGAATATCTTTTTTAACCCTGAGATGAGAAAATTTGTCCAGATTCTTCAACTTCTCAAGGATTCATATTACAGAGAAGTTTCTGATTCAGAACTCCTCGACGAGGCAATAAATGGAATGTTAAAAACTCTTGATCCTCATTCTGTTTATATTTACAAAGATAAAGATCTTCAAAATTTTTATACACAAACAACAGGAACCTTTGGTGGTATAGGTTTCAGAGTAGGAGTTAAAGATGGGTACATAACTGTTATCGCTCCAATAGAGAATACACCAGCTTCAAGAGCAGGAATAAAAGCGGGAGATATCATCATGATGATTGACACCATATCAACAGAAGGAATGGATGTTGATATGGCTGTTTCTTTAATGAGAGGTCAACCTGGAACAAAAGTAAAATTGAAAGTGAACAGGTATGGAACGATAATCGATTTTGATATAACAAGGGAGATAATAGTTATTAAATCGATACCATATTATGGGATGCTATCAGATTCTGTTGGATATATTAAACTCACGCAGTTTACTGAAAATGTTGAAAAAGAATTCTTTTCCTGTGTTAAAGAATTGTTCGAGAAAAAAGGTGCAAAAAAACTTATCATAGATCTTAGACAGAATCCTGGAGGTTTACTCAACAGCGCGATATCAATATCCGATATATTTTTACCAAAAGGTGCAGATATAGTTTCAACAAGATCAAAAAATCCTTCGATGGATTATGTTTTTAAAGCAACTCAACCTATTTATAATGGTTTTTTCCCGTTAATAGTTCTAGTTGATGATGGTTCCGCAAGTGCATCTGAAATAGTCGCAGGTGCTTTACAGGATTGGGATAGAGCTTTAATCTTGGGAGATACAACATATGGAAAGGGTTCTGTTCAATCAGTTATAGATTTTTCAAAGAATGATAAGAATGAAAAAGGGATTTTAAAATTTACGACCGCAAGGTATTTCACTCCATCAGGAAGATCAATAGATAGAGAGTTGATCAAATATGAAAAATCCCAAGTTGATACGAAAAAGTATTACACTCTTGGTGAATTGAAAAGGGTTGTTTCAGGATCTGGTGGAATAATACCTGATTATGTTTATCAGGAAAGAATTTTGTCAAAAGTAGAAATAGATATTTTAACGAAACAGGCATTGATGGAATTTGTGTCAAAATATTTATCAAATAGAAAGGTTAATGAAAATTTTGTCTTGAATTTTAACGATAAAGTTTTTGAAGAATACCTTGCATTTCTTTCTCAAAAAAATATAAACATTAATGAAATTAATAGTGATTCTATTATCTTAAAAAATGTAAGAGACCAACTCTTATATGAGTTTGCCAGAGAAATAGGTGGAGAGCAACTTTTCTATAAAGTGTATCTGAAAAACGATTTTCTTGTTAATAAATCTTTAAATTTGTTTGATGGTTCAAAAGATATAAAAGATATGTTCTTTAAACTCAATAAAAATTGATGAGTATCAGAATAATCGGTGGTGATCTAAAAAATAGAGAATTACTGAGAAAAGGAATAAAAAAAGAGTTTGTTAGACCAACCACAGCTATAGTTAGGAAATCGATTTTCGATTCGCTTGGTGAAATAAAAGGTTTCACAGTGCTCGATCTCTTTGCAGGTTCAGGAATTTTAGGAATAGAATCTATCTCAAGAGGCGCAGAAAAAGTTGTTTTCGTTGAAAAGGATAGATATCTTATAGAAAACCTTAAAGAGAATCTTAAAAGATTGAACCTGCTTGAAAAAGGTTTTTTTTATAACACAGATTTTGAAAAAGCAGTTAAAGTTTTTGATGAAAAAAAAGAAAAGTTTGATTTGATTTTTATCGACCCTCCATACAGGTTGAATAGTGTTTATAAGCCGTTAAAAGTGTTGAGTGAAAAAAAGATTTTGAATGAGAATGGTTTAATCGTATATCTGTCTTACATCTCAGAAAAAATAGATCATGAAAGGTTTAAAATTTTTAAAGAAAAAAAATTTGGAATTACAAAGATATCTTTTTTAAAGGAGTAAAGGATGAAAATTATCTATCCTGGTACATTTGATCCAATAACCAATGGACATTTAGATGTTTTGAATAGAGGAATTAAACTTTTTGGAAGAATAACTATACTCGTTTCTTTTCACCCATGGAAAAAAACTCTTTTTACAGTTGAAGAAAGGGTTGAAATTATAAAAGAGGTGATCAAAGATTTTAAAAATGTTGATGTTGATTCTTATTCGGGATTGCTTGTGGATTATATTAAAAAGAATAAGGTGAATGGGGTGATAAGAGGGTTGAGGGCAGTTTCCGATTTTGAATATGAGTTTCAGATGGCTCTAACAAATAGAGAATTAAACAAAGATTTTGAAACAATATTCTTTATGACAGATATAAAGTATATGTATCTTTCAAGTAGTATGGTAAAAGAACTTGCAAAATTGAAAGCAGATATAAAGGATATGGTTCCACCATTTGTTGAATCTAAATTGAAGGAGAAGTTTGAAAATGTTTTTTGATCCATATCGAAATGACCCGATAAGAATAGTTCCAACATTGATATTTATAAATGTCCTTATTTTTATTGCTCAACAGATTTTTCCAGATTTTTTTATATACTATTTTTCTTTAATTCCACTTTTCATCACAAAAAAGTTTTTTCTATGGCAATTTTTTACACATATGTTTTTACATGGAAATTTTTTTCATCTGTTTTTTAACATGTTCGCTTTGTTTATTTTTGGAGTAAACCTTGAATCCATCTGGGGAAGTAAAAAGTTTATTTCCTATTATGTGGTTTCAGGACTTGGGGGAGGGTTATTACATTACATAATAAACCCATCTTCTCCGATACCATCAATTGGTGCTTCTGGAGCCATATATGGGATTTTGTTAGCTTATGGTTTAACTTTTCCTGAATCGATTCTCTACATAAATTTTTTTATTCCTGTTAAAGCAAAGTATGCTGTGATAATTTTCGGAGTGATGGAACTTCTATTTGGATTGAGTGGAACATCTTCAGGAATAGCACATTTTGCCCATCTTGGAGGGCTTCTAACAGGTCTTGTTTATCTCAAACTTGAAAGATTGATTTTAAGAAATATTTCTAGTTTGAAAAGAAACAGGATATATAAAAGTTTTGAAGAGATGGAAAATGATAGAAGAAGGGAAAGGTTGAACGAACTTCTGGATAAAATATCTCTGTCCGGTTATAACTCTTTAACTGAAAGGGAGAAATTTGAATTAGATGATCTATCAAGATGGTTTCGGGATAAGGAGTAATTTTTATTACTCTTATTCAAAATTTTTAAAAGAGATATTTAAAGAGGAGATTTACAAAATTTCTCTTGCAACTGGGGGAACATGTCCAAACAGGGATGGGACAAAGGGTTATGGCGGTTGTATATACTGTTCATCATTCGGTAGTGGTAAGGAAACTTATAAAAGTGTTAAGGAACAGATTGAAAATTTTCTTTCAAATGTAAAAAAGGGAAACAAGTTTATAGCGTATTTCCAATCCTTTTCAAATATGTATAAAAATAAAGATTGGCTGATTGAACAGATGGAACTCATCTCAAAATATGAGAGGATAGTCGGCATATCGATAGCAACACGACCAGATACTGTTGATGAAGAAATTTTGAAATACCTAAAAGAAAAAAGTTCAAGGTTTTTCATTCAGATAGAACTTGGCCTTGAAAGTTCAAACGATATCACACTTGAAAAGATAAATAGGAAAGATGAATCGAAAACTTTTTTAAAGAGTAGTGAAAAAATAAAAGATTTACTTCCTGAAAGTCATTTGGTCGCTCATGTAATAATTGGACTTCCAGATGAAGATTTTTATGATTATGAAAATACGGTAAAGTTTTTTTTACTTTCCAGATGTGATGGAATAAAGTTTCATCATCTGTATATTGTTAGAGATTCTTTAATATACAGACAGTTTGAAAATGGGAAAGTAAAGCTTTTGTCAGAAATGGAGTATATAGATATTTTTCTTGAGCTTTTAAAAATCATTCCCAAGGATAAAGTTATACATAGGGTCAAATCTTCTATGATTCCGGTCAATCTCGTGGCTCCTTTATGGACCATGGATAGATTTTTCTATGAAAAACTTTTTCAAAGGGCAAAAGAAAAAAAAATTTTTCAGGGTATGGTTTATGGCAATAACTGTTTTAACTGTTGGGAAGAATAAAAATGATATTTTTTCAGATATTTTTTATGATTTTGTTGATAGGATTAAAAAGTATACAAAAATAGAAGTGAAGTATATTAAAGATTATGGTGAGTTGAAAGAGGATAAAAAAAACATAATGGAAAAGGAATCAAAAATTATTTTAGATAACCTTAAAGGTGTTGAAGGTTTTAAAATTCTTCTTGCAAAAGAAGGGAAAATGTTTGATTCGCTTTCGTTTGCAAAACTTCTTGAAAAAGATAAGATTACTTTTATAATCGGTGGTATATTTGGAGTAACCGATGAAGTTTACAACAATGTTGATCTCGTTCTTTCACTCTCTAAAATGACTTTTCCACATAAGGTTGCGCGAATCGTTCTTATCGAACAGATTTACAGAGGTTTAACAATACTCAATAAGGAGAAATACCATAAATGAATTTTGAAGAACTTGAAAAAATTTATGAAAAGGGAGAATACGAACTTTTCGTAAAGTACTTCCTTGAGCACTTTAAAGATGAAGAGGATATCCATCGTTTGAGATTGTTTTTTAGAGCGGCTAACCGAAAAAGTTTGAAAGTTTTTGATATCATATCTTTAAAAAATAATGAAATAAAAAATGATCTTGATTTTTTGTTTAACAGATTTCTTTTTGACGGGAATTTCGATCATGAAGAATGTAAGAAAATGTTCAAAATGATAATCACAAAAGAGAGAAAAGATCTTTATGATGATTTTATGATCATTTTTCTTGAAAGAGAGGGATCGATCTTTTCGGATGAAGGTCTTTTGGAATTTCTTTTAAAAAACAGAAATAAAAGTATTGTGCTTGATTATGTAAAAAATCTTACTGATGATAACAATCTTTTAATAAGTTTTGTTTCAAGATTGATTCTCAGAAAAGATTTTGATTCAAAATTGAAAGAACTTAATGATGTATATCCAACTGCTGAAATCTCTTATGAAATATTTTTAAAGGATAAAGATGATGAAGAATCTTTTTCAAACTTTTTGAAAGGTCTAAATTTTAAGAAAAATACTTTTGTTATATATAACAATGATATCAACAGGATAGAAAATTACGATCCCTCTTTAAAAATTTTTACACTTAAAGACAAACTCGGTAGAGTAAAGCGGATTGAAGCAAAAGAGTTGATGCTAAAAACATCACCTATAGAAGAAAACGATTTCAGAGTTCTTAAATTCTTTGATCCCGAAAAAGGAAAAAATCTCGATATCTGTGAATTGATCGTTTCAATTTTAAAATACAAAAATAGTGGACTTACGAAAGAACAGTTAAAAACTGAGTTATCTTTTATTTACGGAAAAGATGCAGGTTCTATTTTGAACAAAAAAAAGAAAGATATCGAAAGATGTGAACTTATTGAAATTATATATGAAGAACCAACAAGATATGTTCTAAAGAGTATGCAGGACAACGATCTTTTAAAAGTTATCAAGAACTTGAAAGATGAGCAATCTATTCGACAATACATTTTTAATATATTGAAAACAAGAAAGATAGAAGAAGAAAAGTTAATAGAGATTCTAAATCTTGTGAACAAAAAATGTGATATATTCAAAAATGAAATAAACTTTGTGATAACAGGTGATAAGAAATATTTGAGTGTAAACGATTTTGATAACTATGATAGATTTGAAAATCTTTCATTCAAAGAATCCCTTTTGATCAAAGCGGTTAAAGATGGTATAGATTTCGATCCCGAAAGTTTTATGAAAGATTTTGAAAAGGATCGTATTGAAAATGTTTTCAGAAATCTAAGCGATGGATTTAAAAGAAAGATGCTTGAGATAACTGAGAAATCCATAAGATTGGGAAGACCTTTGAACTTTTTTGATTGGTATCTGAACTTTCATCTTGATGAAAAATTATTAACATTTGATCTGGATTATATAATTTTCAGATCATTGAATATTGCAAATGAAAATCATTCAAAGAAGGATAACGAATGGTTTGTTAACTCTGTAAAAAAATTGTTCTTCCAGTCCAAAAATAAAGGTATAATTTACTATTTAAAAAAATTCAAAGAGGAATCTGCAAAGATAATTTTCGATGAGATAGAAAAGATCTCCTATTTAACGGATCATCAGAAAGATCTTTTAAAAAGAGAGATTTATGAACTTTATCCAACATTTTTAAAACTTGAAAAAAGTGATGTAGTTTATTCTACAAGAGAAGGTATAGAAAAGAAAAGAAAAGAGTTTGAAGAGATAGTAAATGTGAAATTACCTCAACTCTCCAAAATGATAGGAGAGGCAGCAGCTCTTGGTGATCTTAGTGAGAATTCCGAATACAAATTCGCTAGAGAACAGTATTCATTTTTCTCAACTAAAGCTGAAGAACTTAGAAGAGAACTTGAAAAAACCTTTCCGATCAACTTTAAAAATGTCAATGGAGAAAAAGTTGAAATTGGTGTAGTGGTTGAGTTTGAAGATACTGTTGAAAATAAAATAAGAAAGTATGCTATCTTGGGACCATTCGATGCTGACCCTGATTGTGGTATTATCTCCTACCTTTCACCCTTAGCACAAAAACTTTTTGGGAAAAGAGTTGGTGAGGAGATAGAAGGCAAAAAGATTTTAAAAATATCGAAATGGAGTGAAAAATGAAAAAATTAATATTTTTATTTGTTTTTTTAGGTTCTTTTGTTATTGTAAGCGCAGAAAACTATTTTAAAAATGGATCATTGATTAAAATAAAAAGTGAAAAGGATTCAATTTTTGTGATAAAAAATTTTGACTATTATTCGAAAATTTCTTTAAAACCTTCCAAAAATAAGGAATTTTTGATAAAAACGGAAAAAAATGATTCTGTGATAATAATCGAAGATGATTCTAAAAATCTTGTGAATTTTTATTTTTCTAAAGAAATAAAGAGTGGAGATCTGTTGGAATATAAGATCAGTATATTTCAAAATTATAATATGGATGATTCACTTTTAGTTTATCTTGACAGAAACTATAGATTGAAAAAAGATTATGACTCATATTCAAAACTGGTAGATTTCCTGTACGAAAAAAAATTTCAAAATATAGATAGTATATTAAACTTTTACTATTTGAATGATAGTACCAATCTAAATGTGATTTACAAAAATAGTTTGGTTCTGAAAGATTTAAATGAAAATGAAAAAGCTATCAACATTTTAAAAAAATCGATAGGTATTCTTGATACTTCTTATATATCTTTCAATATAGCCGTTGAACTTATATTTGACTATGAAAAACTTGAACTTCATTTACTGAAAAAAGTTCTTGATTTCACTTTTGCAAATTTTTATAGAAATGAAGATTTTATATATATTTTATATCAGTGTATGGATTTTTATGAAAAGGATATTTTGAGACAGGAAATACTATCAAAAATGGAAAAGCTTTTAGATCAACAGATATCGGATGATATCAGATTTTCAGTATCAGCATTTTTTATCGAAAAAGGATATTTTATTGAAAAATCGGTAAAAAACCTTTTAAATCTTTCTGAAAGTGAAATATATTATGATTATGGTGATTGGTTTAACTTCTATCTTGCGAAGGGATATTTGATATTAAAAGATTATGAACAGAGTTTTAAATACCTTGAAATTGCTGAAAAAGATTATAAGTTAGAAGATAAAGATCTTTTTCAAACCGGGTTTGATCTTGCGGTTGAAACCAATGATAAAAAAAAGATTGAAAATTATGGTATCAAATTGTTGAGTGAAAATCTCTATGATGAAAAAGTTTTGAAAATTGTAGAAAAAAATTTAGGGATCAGTAAAAAAGATATTGAAAAAAAAGTATACACCTATCTTAAATCTAAAATGGATACTTTAAAATTCCCTGAATTCGAGGTTGAAAACATGGATGGTCAGAAAATAAAACTCTCAAAAATTGTTAATGGGAAAATAACGATTTTAAACTTTTTCTCATCAACCTGTCCATACTGTAAAAAAGAAATAAATATTTTAAATGAAATTAAAAAGATATATAAGAAAAATAAAAATTTTGAATTTTTAGCTATAGCTTCAGATGATGAAACAGAATCTTTGAAGAGGTTTATCGACGAAACAAAATTTTCTTATACTGTTTTTCCAAAGGGAAGTTTGGTGATGGATAGTTTAAAAATTGAAGGTGTTCCCACAATTTTCATAATCGATAGAAACGGTATCGTTAGATATACAAAGGTAGGGTATTTTGACTATATGTATGGATACATAAAAACAAGAATTGAATTTTTAAGAAGTTTAGAATGATATTTTTCATAGTTTTTTTAGTTTATCTTACTTTAATTTCTTCCCTCTTTTTACAGATTAAGGGATTCAACAAATTTTTAACTATAACTTCTTTTATCAATGGAATTTTACAAAGTTTTGTTCTATTTTTAATTTTCCTGAACCTTTTGATAAATGTAAAATATGAAAAGGGAAATGTGAATTATGATACAATGAGGATGATATATTTTTTTGAATTTTTGATACTGAATTTTTCTAATTTTTTTTTGTTTGTAGTTTATAAAAGATTTCATGAAAACAAATTTGATATGGTAACCATATTGAAACAGTTGGTTCAGATTTTTTTACCTGTTATAATTCTGAACTCTCTTCTTATTTTAGTTTCAAAAATGGATTTTTTCGAAAACGGATACGTTTTTTTTAAATTTTTGGAAAGAAATTTTTTTATAGTATTCTTTAAATCAATATATTTCCTATCATTTTTCCTTTTTCTCAAAGAATTTTTTAACAACAAGGAACAGAAATAACAGTTAATTGATTGACTTAAAACTTTTTTAAATTATAATTATAAATCTAAAAAGGATGTTTTATGTTTAGAATTATGTTAAAATCAAAAATTCATAATGCAATTGTTACAAAAGCGGAAGTAAACTATGAAGGAAGTATAGAGATAGATCCCAACATAATGGAAAAAGTGGGCATTCTCCCAAACGAAAAGGTTCTTGTGATCGATGTTGAGAATGGAGAAAGATTTGAAACTTATGTCATTAAAGGTAAAAGGAACTCGAAAGTTATTGGAGTTAACGGAGGTGCTGCAAGGCTTGTTCAGAAAGGGGATAGATTGATAATTATGTCTTTCGGTTTGTTCAGTTCAGATGAATTGAAAGATTATAATGCGAAAATAATCGTTCTTGATCAAAAAAATGAGATAAAAGATGAGTTTACCAAAGGAATATAAGGATTTTCTTTATACTAAAACAAAGGAAGATAGTGTAAAAAAATTCTTAAGAAACTCTTCACATATCCATACGGTTTGTGAAGAAGCAAAATGCCCAAACAGAGGACTATGTTTTTCCAAAAAGACAGCAACTTTCCTTATAATGGGTGATATATGTACGAGAAATTGTTCCTTTTGTGCTATAAAAAAAGGAAAACCTTTGCCTTTGAATGAAAATGAAATAGAAGAGATCATAAAAGCGATAGAGGAACTTAATCTCAATTATGTTGTTATAACTTCTGTTACAAGAGATGATCTTGAAGATGGGGGGGCTTTTTATTTCAACAAGGTTGTAGAGAGAATAAAAAAAACTTTCCCCGATATCAAGATTGAGGTCCTTGTTCCTGATTTTAAACAGAATTTAGAAAACCTCAACAATTTAAACTTTTCAAAAATCGATGTTTTCAACCATAATCTTGAAACAGTCAAAGAACTATACAAAGAAGTTAGAATAAATGCTTCCTACGATTTCTCTTTAAAGATGCTTCTTGAAGTGAAAAAATTAGGAGTTACAACAAAAAGTGGGATTATGGTTGGACTTGGAGAGAATGAAGAACAACTTGAAAAACTTTTTAAAGATCTTGGTGGTATATCTCTTGATATACTAACGATAGGCCAATATATTTCCCCTTCTCCGAAACATCATAGAGTTGTAAAATACTATTCACAAAAGGAATTTGATAGGTTAAAAGAAACAGCCGAGAATTTTGGAATAAAAAAAGTTGTATCTGGAATATTTGTTAGATCAAGTTTTGAAGCGTATGAAACTTTTAAGAGGTTAATATGATTGAAGAAAAAACAAAAATAATACTTTTTTTAAGTAATAAAGGTGGAACAGGTAAATCTACCATGCTTGCAAATATCGCTTATCTTTTTTCAACACATTACAATAAAAAGGTTGGAGTCATAGATATGGATTTTTACAATCCTGATCTACCATCGATTTTTGGTGTTGAAAATAGAAAAATGGGTATACAGAATAAAAAACTTTTACCTGTAAAAATACTTTCAAATCTATATCTTGCATCATACGGTTTTTTCCTTACAGATAAAAAACTTCCTGTAATATTAAGAGGTGTCCAGGAAAAATTGATCACAGAACAATTTGTTGTTGATACCGATTGGTCAGATTTTGATTATATTTTTGTTGATTTTCCCGCAAGTTTTTCCGATGGTGGTTTAACGCTTGTGGATAGAATAAAAAGGATCGATGGAGCTTTGATAATAACAAGTAGTCAGGATATAACACTTATAGATACAGAAAGGTCAATAATATTTGCAAACCAATACAACATACCAATAATAGGTGTCGTTGAGAATATGATTAATATAGTATGTCCCAACTGTAAATCGGTACTTGAACTTTACAGAAGGGAAAGTTTAGAAAACCTTCTTTCAATTTACAATGTTGAAATAATCGAAAGGATTCCTTTTGATAGAAACCTCCTTGTTTCTGTTGATCTTGGGATCCCTTTTATAGAAAAATTTAAAGATTCTCAATTCATTGAACATTTTAAGCGTATAGGTGACAAAATCATTGAGAAGGTAAAAAGGTAATGAAAATTTTTATCTCGCAGATCTTCTTCAAAGAGAACGATTTTGATTTTGACTTTATTTCGAAATACTTTGATGGAATAGAATTACGAGGTGATCGATTGATAAAAGATTATGATATTTTTAATTTCGATCTGTTCAAGAACAAAAAATTTAATCTTTTGATACATTCAACATTTGAAAATATAGATATCTCATCTTTGAATGAATGGGAAAGAGTAAAATCTATAAGGGAGGTTGAAAAATCGATTCCTATAGCAAAAAAGTTAAACATCAAATATGCTATAGTTCATCCCTCTTCAAAAGTGAAGGATGAAAATGCAAGAATGGAAAATTTAAAAAAATCACTTGAATCTTTGATCGAAATAAAAGAAACTGGAAAAATTTTTGGTGTGGAGGTCCTTGTTGAAAATTTACCATTAGGATATCTCTGTAGTTATGAAAAAGAAATTAGTTTTTTTATTGATAATGGGTTTGATCTGTGTTTTGATTTTGGTCATTCTATGTTAACGTTCAAAGAACCTTTCGAGATTGTTGAAAAGTTAAAAGAACATATAAAAGTTTTACATCTACATTCAAACGATCGAAATGCTGACCAACATAACTTTTTAAAACAGGATTTTGAAATTTACAAAAATATTTTAAATATAGTTTCTAAAGACACAACTGTTGTTATAGAGACAAAGGATGATAAAAAAAATATTGTTCTGGAGTTTTTAAGTGAATATTCCAATAAAAAGTGAAAAAGAAATTTTATTGATGAGAGATTCTGGGAAGATACTTTCAGAGATACTGTGTGAAATTGAAGCAAGGATAGATTTAGGAATAACAACCTTTGAGATTGAAATGGAGTTAAGAAAACTTTTGAAAAAATACAAAGTAAAATCTCCTTTTCTTGGTTATAAAGGTTATCCTGCTGTAAGTTGTATTTCTGTAAATGAGGTAGTTGTGCATGGAATACCATCAAATTATTCTATCAAAAATGGAGATATAGTTTCGGTGGACATGGGAGTAATATACAAAGGGTTCATAACCGATGCGGCAAGAACTTTTGTTGTGGGAGAAGTTTCTCAAGAAGCGAAAAAACTTGTTGAGGTTACAAAAAAATCCTTTTTTGAAGGTGCAAAGATGGCTGTTGAAGGAAACCATCTTTATGATATTTCTTATATGATACAAAAAACTGTTGAAAGTCAGGGATTTTCTCTTGTTAGAGATTTTGTAAGTCATGGGGTTGGAAAAAGGTTGCATGAGGAACCATTTTTTCAGAATATAGGAGAATTTGGAAAAGGGCCTCTGTTAAAAAAAGGAATGTGTCTTGCTATAGAACCGATGGTAAACCAGGGAAGTTATAGAGTAAAGATTCTGGATGATGGGTGGACAGCTGTTACAGAGGATGGAAAACTTTCAGCACATTATGAGAATACTGTCCTTGTTTGTAAAGAAGGTTTTGAAATTTTAACTGAAAATATTTAAAAAGGAGATAAAATGAAAGATGAGATTTTGTATTCAAGAAAAAATGTATGGGAAAAGTATGATGAAAAAGGTGTGAAAGATGTTTTTGATTATGGGAAAAAATATGTTGAATTTTTGAAAAATTCAAAAACCGAAAGATTGACTTTAAAGTATATGAGGAATCTTGCAGAGAAAAAAAACTTTACAGAAAATGGAAAAGAAAAATTCTATATAGTCAACAAGAATAAAAACATCGCTTTTGTGAGTTTGGGAAAGATATCACCATTGAAGGGGATCAAACTGATAGGTAGCCATGCAGATGTTCCAAGAATAGATTTAAAGCAAAATCCTTTGTATGAAAAAGAGGAGATAGCACATTTTAAGACACATTATTATGGTGGAATAAAAAAATACCATTACCTTGCAAGACCACTTGCTTTATATGGTGTAGTTATAAAAAAGGATGGAAAAATTGTAGAAATTTCGATAGGTGATAACGAAGACGATCCTGTATTTACAATAAATGATCTTTTGCCCCATCTTTCAAAAAACCAGTATGATAAACCTCTAAGAGATGCATTTGAAGGCGAAAAATTGAACATAATCGTTGGTTCTATTCCTTTAAAAGGAGAAAAAGAAAATTCTGTTAAAAAAAAGGTTTTAAAAATTTTAAATAATAAATATGGAATTGTTGAAGAGGATTTTATCTCATCTGAACTTGAGATAGTTCCCCAGGGGAGTGTTTTTGATGTTGGTTTTGATAGATCCTTTATTGGTGGTTATGGACATGATGATAGGATATGTTCATATACTTCCACAACAGCTCTTTTTGATGCAAAAAACAGATTCACAGTATGTTCGATACTTTTTGATAAAGAGGAAGTAGGATCAAACGGTGCAACAGGTGCGAAATCTCTTTTTCTTGAGGATGTTGTGATAGAAATTTTAAAAAGATCGAAAATAGAACCAACATATGAAAACATAAGAACGGTTTTAAAGAATTCTGATTTTATCTCCGCTGATGTTTCAGCAGGTATTGATCCTGATTTTCCAGAAGTTCATGAACAACAGAATGGAGCAAAGATAGGTTACGGTGTAGTTATTACGAAGTTCACAGGGTTAGGAGGAAAAGGTGGCGCAAACGATGCTAACGCTGAATACCTTTTTAAGATAAAAGAGATTTTTAACAAAAACAATGTTTCGTGGCAGATCGCTGAACTTGGTAAAGTTGATGCTGGTGGAGGTGGAACTATTGCAGGATTTCTTGCATTCTTCAATCCTAATGTGATCGATTGTGGACCAGCGCTTTTAGGAATGCATTCTCCATTTGAACTGGTTTCAAAGGTTGATCTGTATGAAACTTATAGAGCTTATAAATCATTTTTTGAAAGTTTTTAAAATTTTTGTTGAATTTAAAATTATTATATAATATAATAAAATTTTATTAAGAAAAGGAGAGTCAATGAAAAGATTTTTAATAATTTTTATTTTAATCATTTTTTCTACAATTTTTTCTCAGGAGTTTAGAAGTTATTATTATTCCCCAAACGAGGAAAATGTTTTGATGATACGTGTTAACATCTGGGGATATGTTAATAACCCTACAAGTGTTCTCGTGCCTGATGGAACTGACCTGATTACTGCAATATCATATGCTGGAGGTCCCAAAGAGAATGCTAATTTGAACAGTGTTGTTATAATACATTCAGATGGCTCAAGAGAGGTATGTGATCTTGCAAAATTCAAAAACGAAAAATCAAGAAAACATAATCCGATTTTAAAGCCAGGAGATACTGTCAGGATAGGTGGTGACTTTATATACCATCTTACAAGATATTTAAGGGACATTTACAATGTTGCTGTTATAGCGAATACAGTTTTTATCCTGTATACTTATATCACAAAATAAGGGGTTTTTATGTTAGAAGATCTTCAGGAACAGGAGAAACTATCGCTTAATGATTATTTAGCGATAGTATCAAAATATAGGTTATTGATAATAGTTATAGCAACCTTGATATTTTTGCTATCAGTTATTTTAACTTTACTTGAAAAACCAAAATATACTGCAAAAACTGTTTTAATGTTTGAGAGGGTGAACACTGGTTCAACATTTTTCCCTGTAACAGATCCTCTTGGAATGGTTGCTTTATTGAACAATCAAACTCAGATTCTTAGATCTAGGTCTTTGATGGAAAGAGTAAACCTTTCTTTAAAAGAGGATACGATTTTGAAACAGAAAGGTTATACAAAAGTTTCTGCATCAAGACAGAATCTATCAATAAATAAAATTCAGGATACCTATATAATTGAAGTGAGTTATAAAAGTACTGATCCTTTTCTTGCAGCATACATAACTAACAAAATAGCAAGAGAATATTACAGGATGAACCTTGATGCGATGAGAATGACAGTTTCACAGGTTAGGATATTCCTTGAAGAACAACTTAAAAAGATTGAGAGTGAACTCAACCATTCAGAGATTCTTTTAAGGGATTATAAAAAATACAATAAGATTTCTAACCTTGAAGATGAAACACGGATTTTAATCAATCAGGTCTCACAGTTTGAAACCGAGTATAAAGGAATACTTTTAAATATTGACAGTTATACAAAACAGAAAGAATATCTTTTAAAAGAACTTGATCAGACACAAAAGGATATGATCGAAAATATTTCAAGTTATAGATCGAATGTGATGGAAAACATTTTTGCTGAGATTTCAAAACTTGAAACTGAAAAAGCGTACTATCTATCTCAGGGATATTCAAATGATCATCAGAAAATTCTTCAGATAAATTCAAAAATTGAGAATCTGAAAGCACAGCTAAAAGTGGAAACAGAAAAGTCGTTTAAAGAAAAAACTGTTCAGAAAGATCCATTTAAGTACTCAGGCGAGATAGCACAGCAGATACTTGAAATTAACAACAATGTTGCACTCTTGCAGGCGAAAGCAGATGCGATGAAAAAAATTATTGATGTCTACAACAGTAAACTTGAAAATGTGCCAGATCAATCGATTCAACTTGTAAGACTTGAAAGAAATGCAAAAGTAAACGAAGATATCTATCTTATGCTTAAAAGGAGATATGAGGAAGCAAAACTGCAAGAAGTTGCAGAAGTTGGAAATGTCTCAATAATCGATACGGCTGTTGTATCAACTATACCTATAAGTCCAAACAAAGAAAAGAATTTTATGCTTGGTATAATCTTGGGAATATTTTTTGGAATAACTGTGGCTTTCATACTCTTCTTCCTTGATGAATCGATAAGAACAACAGAAGAGGTAGAACATTATTCAGGAGAACAGATACTTGGAATTATAACTTATATTGGAGTAAATGGAAAAAAGGATAAAAGTAAAAGTGAAAAAAAACTTTCAGAGGATGAAATGGTAGATAAGATGAGAAAAAAATTGATCATAAATATGGAACCACATGCCCCAATAGCTGAAGCGTATAGAAGTATTAGAACACAGATAAAATACAGAAGTAAAGAAGGTGAAAAATTAGTATATGTTTTTACATCCTCGATTCCTGGTGAAGGGAAATCTACAACAATTTCAAACCTTGGAATAACGATGGCTAACTTAGGTAAAAAAGTTATTATTATAGATGCTGATATGAGAAAACCAGTTATACATAAAATATTTAATGTCAAAAATGGAATTGGTCTTGCACATTACATAAATGGAAAGGCTACATATGAGGAGATCAAGAGAAAAACTGAAGTTGAAAACCTTACGGTTATAACATACGGAACAAGGCCAATAAATCCATCTGAACTTCTTGAGAGTAGTAAAACAAAAGAGTTACTTGAAATAGCAAAAAACGAATATGACTATGTACTTATCGATGCTCCACCTGTGAATGTTGTGACAGATCCAATAATTCTTGCCAACTATGCTGATAAACTCTTATGGGTTGTGTCCCCTGGAAAAGTTAAAAGAAAAGATTTACGACATGCGAGAAAACTTCTTGTACCGGTAAAAAGGAAAATTCTTGGTGTTATTCTTAATAGTTCAAAAACTGAAGTTTCATCATATTATTCAGTTTACTATAAAAAATATTATGGAGAAGGTGAATTATGAAAAAAGCGATTATAACAGGAATAACAGGGCAGGATGGTTCATATCTTGCGGAATTCCTCCTCTCTTTAGGATATGAAGTTTATGGAATGGTCAGAAGATCTTCAACCGAAAGTTTTGAAAGAATAGAACATATCAAAGATAAGATCAAGTTTTATCATGCTGATCTACTCGATTTCTCTTCTTTAATAGAGATGGTTGATGAGATAAGACCAGATGAGATATATAATCTCGCTGCTCAATCGTTTGTTCCAACATCATGGAAACAACCTATTTTAACTGGAGAGTTTACAGCACTTGGTGTAACAAGGTTACTCGAAGCAATAAAACTTGTTGATAAAAGGATAAGATTCTATCAGGCATCATCGAGTGAGATGTTTGGTAAAGTGCTCGAAATACCACAAAAAGAAACAACCCCATTTTATCCAAGATCTCCCTATGGAGTTGCGAAAGTTTATGGACATTTTATAACAGTCAACTACAGAGAAAGTTATGGAATCTTTGCATGTTCTGGAATACTTTTCAACCACGAGAGTCCAAGAAGGGGAAGAGAGTTTGTCACTCGAAAAATAAGTGAAGGTGTTGCAAAAATTAAATTGGGACTGCAGGATAAATTGTATCTTGGAAACCTTGAAGCCAAAAGGGATTGGGGTTTTGCTGGTGATTATGTTAAAGCGATGTATTTGATGCTTCAACAGGATAATCCTTCAGATTATGTTATCGCAACTGGTGAGACACACAGTGTAAGAGAGTTTGTTAAACTGGCTTTTGAAAGGGTTGGACTTGATTATGAAAAATATGTTGTTATAGATAAAGATCTTTTCAGACCTGCAGAAGTTGACCAACTTGTTGGAGATTATTCAAAAGCGAAAAAGATTCTTGGATGGGAACCGACTGTTACATTCAAAGAACTTGTAAACTTGATGGTTGATAGTGATCTAAAAAACTTAAAAAATAATGTTTGATGAAAAAAGAAATCGCTATCGATTATGCTGTTAAAAACACCTTATTTTTATATATAGGCAATCTTTTTGTTTCATTGTCAAACCTTCTGATATCGATTTACATAATAAGAAAATTATCGATAGAAGAATTTGGTTTGTATAGTTTTATTCTTGGGTCTTTTTTCTTTGTTCAAATATTTTCCCTTTCAAGTGTTTCAACTATACTCAACAGATTTATTCCTGAACTTATTGAAAAAAAAAGATTTTCGATTTTAAGAAAACTTCTTGAATATTCTTTTGTTATAGTTTTCGTTTCTCTACTTCTTATCTCAATTGTCTTTTTTATTTTTTCGAAGCAATTTTCAACCTTTTTTAATTTGCCTGATATAATGAATTATAGAGCACAGATAATTCTTTTTCTTTTTGGGTATATAGTTTTACTTTATGTTAGAGCGATATCTTCATCTACTCTTCTTCAAAAAGAAACAGCTGTGATGAACATTATCTCATCTATTGTTAGGGTTCTTGTTTATGGTATTTTTATTTTCAAAATAGATCTTAAAAAAATTTTTCTGATAGAATCCTTTACGAGTTTTTTTAATGCTTTCCAGATCTATTTTTTGGTGATATTCAAGTTTGTAAAGAAAAATATATATAACGAATCAAAAGAAAAGATCGAAAATCTCAAAAAAAGAATATTAAGGTATGGTATTTTATCTTTTTTTAATGAAGTTGGTGCTGGTATGATCAACAAGTCAACAAGTTATTATGTGATATCATCGATGTCCAATCCTGTTGAACTTGGGAAATACTCTTTCGCTTACAAGATCAACGATCTTTTTATGAAAATATTTCCAATCGACCAGATAGCGAATGTTTTAAAGCCAATTTTTTTTATGAAATATGTGAATAAACAGGATGATAAGGAATATTTAAACAGGATGTATGTTTTCCTTTACAAATTTTTTTTCTGGGTTTTTTCATTTCTCTGTTTTTATTTTATTTCAGTATCGGATCTTGTTATCAGGTTTGTTTTTGATCCCAAATATATGGATTCAAAAAGGATAACTGATATCATCTTCATGTTCACTCTTTTCAACGCTTTTCAGGTTCCACTCGCTTTTGTTGTTCTTTCCCTTGAAAAACTTGAGATAAATCTTATAAGTAAAATCTCATTGGTTTTTAACATAATCGGTTCTATTTTGATAATTAAATATTTTGGTATCATCGGTGTTGCTGTTATACTTGGCACCTCCATTCTTATGAAAAATTTAATAATAGTGATCCTTTTAAGAAAATATGTAAAACTTTCATTCCCGATCCGTTCATTGTTTAAAACGACATTTATTTCTTTGATAATATACTTTATTATCTCTTTGATAAAAAAGTTTTTTACTTTCAATGTTTCTTTAGAAGCGTACACCTTTATAATTTTAACATTTCTTTTCGGGATATTATCATTCTATTTTCTTTCAAAAATAGTTAATCCATTTGAAACTGATGAGAGAGATATAGTTAATCAGATGTTTAAAAAGATGAAACTTTTTTTTGTTAAATTATGATACTTACAAAAATAGTTCAAAATTATAGAAAATTGAAAAAGTTTTTTTTATCTTGTGTATGTTCAAAATTTCTTTTAAAAACAGGTGGTATGGTTACTTTTTACGGCATACCTTATCTTTCTCATCCGGAAAATATTTTTATCGGTGCAAAAACCATAATCTATCATAATGTAACTCTTAGTGCTTCAAAAGAGAAAAATTCTTTAGTGATAGGAGAAAATTGTAATATACAACCATATACGATAATAAGAGTTTCAGGAGGAAAAGTAACGATTGGTAAAAATTGTTCACTCAACAGTTTTTCAATGATCGTTTCAAAGGGTGATGTTGTTATAAAAGATTATGTTAGGATAGGTCCTCAAACACTTATAATTTCAGGTAATCATATTTTTGAAGATCCTGATCGAAAGATTTTTGAGCAGGGAGTTAGAGGTATAGGTATCACGATTGAAGAGGATGTCTGGATAGGAAGTGGTGTTAAAATTCTTGATGGTGTTAGAATAGGAAAAGGTTCAATTGTTGCAGCAGGGGCTGTTGTAACAAAAGATGTTCCCGAAAGAGTAATTGTTGCTGGGATTCCTGCAAGAATTATAAAGGAGCGTTTTTGAAAAAGAAAAAAATTCTAATCATTTCTAAATATTTTTATCCATATGAATCAGGATCTGAAAAAACATCAAGATATATAATAGATTATCTTGTAAGTAGAGGGAACTCTGTTGTCCTTTTCTGTATTAAAGGGAACAATGAAAGATTAAACAGTAAAGCTATTTTTTATAATATTGGAAGTTTTGAAAAAATATATGATATTTTTGCTAAAAAGAGGATATTGAAAGAATTGGTTGATATTATTTTAGGGTTTCTTTTTGTTTTGAAGATTGTAAAGAAAGAAAAGGTTGATGTTATAAATATCCATTATGCTGAAGCGGTTATGTTTCCTGCTGTTTTGCTCGGAAAAATCTTTTCAAAAAAAACTGTAATACTCTGGCCTACAAGTTCTGTTTATCATCTGAAAGAATATGAAAGTAAAATTGTGTATATTTACAATAAAATATCTTCAAAATTGACGGACACATTTATTGCAAAGGGAATGGAAGAAAAACAGTTTGTAAAAATTTTTAAAGTTAACCCAAAAAGATTGATCGCCACACCCAATCCAATCGAACAGAAAGATTATGACCTACCTTTACCTGAACCCAAGGAAAGATTGGGTATATATTATCTTGGTAAGTATAATAGTTTTAAAAGACCCGATATACTTATAAAAGCTGTTCATAAAATGAAAAGGGAAAATCTTGAAAAGATTTTTGTTTCCCTGTTTGGGGATGGAGATTATAGAGAGAGAATCGAAAAACTTGTTAAAAAACTTGGTCTTGAAAACACCATTAAAATAAATCCGCCAACAAAAAATGTTAAAGATGTTATTTTAAAACATCATATCTTTGTTTATCCTTCTCCTTATGAGCCAGCGTTTGCACAATCGATACTTGAAGCGTTTTCTTCAGCAAGGATAGTTGTTTGTAAAAAAACCTGTTCTATGGAAAGGTATTTTGACGAGAATTCATACTTCGGATTGGAAAAGATCGATTCTACTCAACTTTCCAAAACACTCGATTTTATTGTTGAAAATTATGATCAAGTTAAGAAAAAGGGTGTTAACGCAAGGCAAATAATAATTGAAAAATTTAATTTTGATCATTTTATTTCGATTTTGGAGGGTTCATTTAAATGAAAATAATTTATATAAGGTTTCAGGATTTTCAAAAACGATTTTACATATCGAGTGAAAGAGAAATCGTAAGATCTTTCAACAGATTGAATATCGATTCAGAACTTGTGGCTTTTGGTAAAAAGGAGGATGAACCTGAATTTGTAAAACTTTTCAATTCTTTCAAAGATATAACGATAATTATAAAATTTAAAATTGCATTTTATCTTTTTAAATTTAGAAAAGAAAAGGTGGTCTTAGTTTTTGATCCAAATTCTTTGATAATTTTTTTACCGAATTATTTTTTTAGAAAAATTCTTGGAGGAAAACAGAAGTTTGTTTTGGATGTAAGGTCAATACCTGTTGTTGATCCAACAAAAAAAGAGATGATGAAATTTAAATATATCCTTTGGGCTGCATATTTTTTCTTTGATGGTTTATCCTTCATAACTGAAGAAACAAAAAAAATATGTGAAAGTTATATTAAGAAAAAATTTAAAAACTATGTTGTTTATCCTTCAGGTGTTAACACCGAGGTTTTTCAAAGTAAAGAAAAAAACTTTTTCATTTTGAAAAAATATAATCTTGAAAATAAAAAGATCATTTTCTATCATGGTTCGATTTCAAAACGGAGAGGTCTTGAAGAGTTAATATTCGCCGTTGACAGATTGCAAAAAGAAAATAAAAATATTGTTTTTTTTGTTGTAGGTTCAGGTGATAAAGAGATTGAAAAGGAAATTACAAATAAAGGTAACATTTTGCTTCCACCTGTAAAATATGAGGAAGTTCCTGAATACATAAGTATAGCAGATGTTTGTGTTTCTCCATTACCTGACCTTATATGGTGGAGGGGAGCGAGTTCTTTGAAGGTGATGGAATATATGGCAATGGGTAAACCCATTGTACTTTCAAAAATAAAGCCACATATCGATGTTTTACCTGTTAATGTAAAAGGATATGTTCTTTATGATCCAGTATCGTGGGAAAATCTTTATTTTGCGTTCAAGAAATTTTTTGAAAACGAAGAGTTCTATAAAAAAGAATCATTAAAATTATCAGAGCATGTTAAAAACAATTTTTCTTATGACATTATAGCAAAAAATGTTTATAATTTTTATAGAAAAAAACTTTATTGTGAGGAAAAATGAATTTTGCGATAGAGAATAAATTTTTAAGAATTGTTTTCATTTTAGTCCTTCTTGTATTTATACTTTTTTTAGGAAAAGCGGACACTTTAAAGATTGCACTCGTTGGTGTTTTATTGTTGAGTGTTATAGTTGTTACAAATCTTGAACTCGCTCTTATGATCCTTATATTTTCTGGATATACTTTCAATTTTGTTGTTGAAGTTTACCATTTACCTGGAAAGATTGTTTTTTTGTACGATCTTATTATATATATGATGTTTTTATATAGTTTGTTAAATGGAAAAAAGAAGATAAACAGGATAGAAATCCTTTTTATGTTTTATATTGTGTTTTTAATAATTTCAACAGCTCTTGGTAGAGAATCTTTACCATTGAAACTAAAAGGCCTTATTATGTATATAAGGTATCCGATACTCTTTATCGCTTTAATGAGATTGAACATAAAAACTGAAAGTTATAAAAATTTGATTAAATTTATAATCTTTATGTCATTTTTACAAGTTCCAACTTCAATATTCCAGTTTTTAAATGGTAACAGACCTGACTGGTGTGGTGGTTTTCTTGCGAGGTATGGGAGTGGTATAAATGCTGTTTTGATGAGTTCGATGTTTTTAATAATCCTTGGAACTATGATCGTTGATAGAATAAGATTAAAATATCTTTTATATTCAGCGTTTTTTATGATTCCACTTGTTCTTTCATCAGCAAGAGCTGGATTCATATTTTTTGGAATATCTATAATTTTCATGTTTCTTATCTATATGCTTCATGTGAAATACACTTCAGTGTATTCAATATTTTTCACAATCGTTGGAATAACTCTAATTTTTTTAATCTTCTATGTAACCTTAATCTATATTGTTCCTATCTTTGAACCTGAAACTGCGAAAACTTTACAAACAATTTCATCAACAGAGAATATAAAAAAAGATATGGTTGGAACATATACAGAAGGAAAGCTCCGAAGATTGAGTAACCTTCTTTTTGCTTACCAGTATCTTACAAGGGACATATTAACACTTACATTTGGAAATGGCCCTGGGACGGTTGCAATATCGTCAAATTTTGGAACATCGAATTTTATGAAAGAGTATGAAATGATTTTTGAACCATCCATTTCTCTTCCAACATTTATCCTTGAGATAGGAATTGGAGGTGTCTTTATTCTTCTTTTAATTTATATCTATATAATCTCTTTTACACTTTCAAGGGCTATCCACATAGAGGATAAATTTTTAAGAATAATATCATTCGCTTTGCCAGGTATATCGGTTATATACCTTATTGCTTCAATCTATACTGCAGTTTGGGCTCAGGAGGCATTACAACTTGTGCTTCTTATACCTTTTGCTGCGATAATGGAACCAGCGTATAAAGCTATCAAAAGAGAAAAAAGTTTTGCAGTTCTATTTTTAAAACATATAAGACCAGGAGAGAAGAATACAGTTTCAAATATTATAAAGATGCTCAACAAAAATGAGATCAAAACCGTTTTCGTTGTATCAAAAGAAGACAATGGGAATCTTATATGGATTCTTGATAATAGAAAAGTGTTTGAAGGAATCAGGTTCAAGTATATAAACATTCTTAACTATAATCCACTCGATCAAATTTTTGTAATCCAGTCACTTTTTGAGAAATATAAAGTCAATCTTTTATTTCTTTTTGGAGATGAAAATGATCTTGTTGATAATGAGTATGTAAGAAAAATTTTGCTTTCAAAAAGGTCATATTTGAAAATGTTTATTGAAGATCAGAAAATAAAATCTTATATTTTTAAAGTTGACAGAAGAGAGATTGTAAAATTGTTATACCTTATAAAGGATAAAGAGTTGAATGAAAGTGAGGAATTCTTAGAAGGTATTGAAAAAGAATCTAAAAATTATAATTTATCTCTCAAGATTAATAAAATATTTTTGAAAAATGAACAGGGGAGTGAAGATGTACAATAGTATAGATGTTCCTTTATTCATAACTATTGAAAATGATGCTTTGAATAACATAAAAAGAATTCTTGAAAAAGCAAACCTTTTTATCAATAATCCTGTTGTCGTAACCGATAAGGGAAAATCTTATGACTATGCTTTAATAGTCGGTAAAAAATTAAAAATTAAGAAAGAAAGGTTTATCTTTGTTAATGAAAATACTTATGAAGAAGTAAAAAGAGTAGAAAAATTTGCAAGAAGTTTAAAATCTGATTTCATAATAGGTGTTGGTGGAGGAAAGGCTCTCGATATAGGAAAATTCGCATCTTTCAGATATGGTGGATACTTTTTGAGTATTCCTACATTACCATCACATGATGGAATTGCATCACCTGTTGCATCGATCATGATTGATGGAAAAAGAATGTCAGTTGGAGCATCAATGCCTGTTGGTATTGTTGTTGACATTGATGTTATAAAAAATGCTCCAAAAAGGTTCATCTTCTCTGGAATTATGGATTTGATTTCTAACATTTCAGCTATAAACGACTGGGAGCTTGCTTATAGAAAAGGTTATGAGATAAAGTATAATGGTTTTTCCAAAGCGATTGCTTTCTCTGCTGCAGAAAGTGTTTTGAATTATGATGAAAAAAATGTGTATAAAGAGGATTTTATAAAAATTCTTTTGAATGGTCTTGTTCTTTCGGGAATAGCGATGGAGATCGCAGGGTCATCAAGACCTGCATCAGGTGCTGAACACAATTTTTCCCATGCATACGATCTTTTATATCCGAATAACACTTTTTTGCATGGTGAAAAAGTTGGAGCTGGACATCTTCTGATTTCATTTTTAAGAGATAGGAAAGAATACAACAAAATATTTTCATGTTTCAATTCTTTCGGTATCATTGAAGAGCTAAAAAATATTTTTCAGAATGAAGAAAAAATTTTTGAATCTCTAAAGAAAGCAAAGGAATTGAGGAAAGATAGATATTCATTTTTAAATGAAATAACTTTTAATGAAAAAATTTTTAGAGATGTTGTAAGAAAAGTAAAGAAAGAGATATTTTCATTTTAACTTTTTTATATTCTTTATGATTGGTTTTATCTCGTTTATGATATTGTAAAGTTCTTTAATCCGATTTTCAATTTTTTGAGTGTCAGAGTTTTCAATTATAGATTTTATTTCGTCAAGTTCAAACCCAATTCTTTGAAGATTGTTAATAAATTTTATATGGATTATCAACGAATCCTTATAAAGACGGATACCACCCTTTGACCTCACAGCAGGAAAAAACAAACCAAGTTCTTCCCAATATTTTATTCTCCTAGATGAAAGATTGTATTTTTTACAGAACTCTCCAATTGAATACAATTTTTCACCACCATCCTCTCTTTCCTGTGGAAAACCTACTTCTCTTGCTATCTTTGTGATTTCATATTCTGTGAATCCTAACTGTTTAAGTTCAACTATTTTTTTGACTTTTTGAATATCTTTATTGAAAAAAAATAGTTCTGGACTTTTTTGAGCCGGAAAAATAATTTTTTTTTGAATAAGTTTTATTAGAAAATCCTTTGAAGTTTTTGTTTCCTCTTGCATTTCTGTGAGCGAAATAATATTTTTTTTCTGCATACAACAATTATACATAATTGACAGTTAACTGTCAACATTTTTATTTAAGTTAAATTTTTGCAAGAAATACATAAAGTTTTTTTTATATTTGAATTAAAAAGTATTTTTTTATTTCTACTTAACACATTAAAATTCCAATACTTAAAAATAAATCCCCATATTTTTTTACTTTACCTCTTGACAAAGTGAAAAAAAATGTATATATTTCAAATTCTAAAAATTTTTTAGTTTTAGTGTTTCTACAAGTTTAAAAATTATTTAATCTTTTAAGGAGGATTAAATGGCGAAGGAGAAATTTGAAAGGACGAAGATTCATATGAACATAGGGACGATCGGGCATGTGGAT